>JACZKS010000113.1 GCA_014859895.1 Rhodospirillales bacterium | reverse complement strand
GTGTAGGGGCGGGCGGTGTAGGATTCGATGGCGTGGGTCAGCACGTCGAAGCCGGTCGAAGCGACGACGCCGGCGGGCAGCGTGCGCGTGGTGGTCGGGTCCACGAGCGCCAGCGTCGGCTTCAGCATGCGGTTGGAGATGGCCGTCTTCACCTTGAGCGCAGTGATGTCCATGACCGCGGTGCTGGTCGTCTCGCTGCCGGTCCCCGAGGTGGTGGGGCAGGCGATGTGGGGCTTCAGCGGCCCGGGAACGGCGCGGAATTCGCCGTAGGGCAGGTTGACGTAGGCCAGGAAGTCTGCTGGATGGGTTGCATACAGGTTGGCCGCCTTGGCGGTATCCATGGTCGAGCCGCCGCCCAGCGAGACGAAGCCGTCGAACTTGCCGTCGCGGGCGAAATCGGCGGCGGCGAGGAACGATGTGTCCGTGGGTTCGATGGCGATCTCGTCATAGACGACGGCGTCGATCCCCGCCTTTTTCAACGAAGCCGTGGCGATCTCGGCGGGCTCGGTATCGGCCACTTCCCTGTCGATGAACAACGCCACCCGCTTGAGGCCTTGCGCGCGAGCGTCGTCGCCCAGCTCTGCCAGGACCCCGGCGCCGAACTTCATGGCGGCGGCGGACACTGCGAAGGCGTAGTCGCCGCTTTCGGTGGCGGCGTAATAGACCGGCTTTTCCATAGCGACCTCCCGTTCCCTGTTGTGCGGCCCTCCCTCGGCCGATCGTCGCGCGTTTATCTTCGCGCCCGTTCCATCCAGTCTAACGCGCCGCCGGGCCGAAGGGCAGACGGTGTTTGTACCCTCAGACCGTGAGCACGATCTTGCCGACGTGGCGGCCGCTCTCCATCAGGCGGTGCGCGTCGGCCGCCCGGGCGAGGGGAAAGATGGCGTGAATCAGCGGCTTGATGGTGCCCGCCTCGATCAGCGGCCAGATGCGGGCCTTGAGCTGGCGGGCCACCTCCGCCTTGAACTCTGCGGTGCGCGGACGCAGCGTCGAGCCGGTCAGCGTCAGGCGTTTCAGCATCACCGGCATCAGGTTGATCTCGACGCTCGATCCCTGGTCGAAGGCGATGTGGACCATGCGTCCGTCGGCGGCAAGGGCCTTGATGTTGCGCGCCACGTACTCGCCGCCGATCATGTCGAGGATGACGTTGACACCGCCGCCCGGCGCCTCGGCGCGCACCACCTCGACAAAGTCCTCGGACTTGTAGTTGATGGCGCGATCAGCCCCCAGCTGACGGCAGGCGTCGCACTTCTCCGGCGACGACGCGGTGGCGAACACGCGGGCCCCCAGGGCCTTGGCGATCTGGATGGCGGTGCTGCCGATGCCGCCGGCGCCGCCGTGCACCAGGAAGCTCTCGCCCTCGCTCAATCCGGCCCGCATGGCGACGTTGTTCCAGACGGTGAAGAAGGTTTCGGGAAGGGCGGCCGCCTCGATCATCCCAAGCCCTTTCGGCACCGGCAGACACTGACCGGCCGGCACGGTGCAGTACTCGGCATACCCTCCGCCATTGGCCAGCGCGCAAACGGCGTCGCCGTCCTTCCATTCGTCGACGCCGGCACCCAGCGCGGCAACCGTGCCGGCAACTTCCAGGCCGGGCAGATCCGAAGCGCCCTTCGGCGGCGGGTAGTGGCCCTGCCGCTGCTTGATGTCGGGACCGTTGACGCCGGCGGCGGCGACCCGCACCAGCACCTCGCCGGGCCCCGGGGCCGGGCGGGGGCGGGATACCGCTTTCAGGACCTCGGGCGGTCCCGGCTGAGAGACCTCGACGGCGGTCATGGTTTCGGGGGGCATTTCGGGCATCGTTTTTCCTGCTCCTGCACGGCACCTTTCCGGCGACTCGTTCAGGAGCCCTCGAATCGGTGCCGAAATACGGCCCGGGATTGTATCCCCATCAAGCCGAAACCACAAAGCAGCGACGGGAGAAGGCAGATCGCCTCCTGGAAGCGGGAAAATCGCCCGTTTCCCCGACGGGCATGACTAAAGACTTGTCAGCGTTTGGCGCGCATTTCCAAAATGATTCCTAAATCAACAGGCGAAATATATATATTAGATTATCGTAATAAAAAATGAAACATGCCACAATCGGATTGGACAATTCGGATAAAAATGGACGGAAATCGTGATGATACAGAACTATAACTTTCTATAATAAACATTGAGAATGTTGAAGTGGTTTTGTCTTTTGTTTTTTCCGTACTTATTTGTGCTCTTTGTTGATAATGGTTTTCAGGGCGGGAAAAAACCGTTTACTGTGCACTTCTTCTGTACTAAACAAATAGCCAATGCCACCAATAAGGCATGCGCGACAGGACAGGGCAAATGCGCGGGGGAAAATGACCGCCAAAATGACCGCCAAACAATCGCCGCTTCAGAAGGCTTCCATCATCGATGTGCAGACCCTCGATGATTTGATCAGCACGCTGGCCCATGCGGGGTATCAGGTGATCGGCCCCCGCAAGCAGGACGATGCCATCGTCTACGACACATTGCGATCGGCCGGCGATCTTCCGGTCGGATACGCCGACGAACAGGACGGTGGAAAGTACCGGCTGGTGAAGGCGCGCGACGGCATCTATTTCGACTATGTTGTCGGGCCGCAAAGTTGGAAGCGCTTCCTCTTTCCGCCGCATCAGAAGATCTGCCAGATGCGCAAGCAGGGAAAGGCCTTCCGCATCGTCGAGGAAACGGCCGAGCCACCGTGTTACGCCTTCTTCGGCGTGCGAGCGTGCGAGATCGCGGCGATGAAGGTGCAGGATAAGGTCTTCGACAACGGCACCTTCGCCGATCCCGGCTATCTCGGCAAACGCAACGCGGCATTCATCGTCGCGGTCAACTGCGGGCGCGCCGGCGGCACCTGCTTCTGCGCTTCGATGAACACCGGGCCTCGGGCGCAGGGCGGCTTCGACCTGGCACTGACCGAAATCGTCGAGAAGAAGCGTCATGTCTTCCTCATCGAGGCGGGATCGGTGCGGGGCAGCGAGATCTTGGCCAAGATCCCCCGTCGCGCCGCCACTGGAGAGGATACTGCGGCGGCCTTGGCGGCGACCGACAGGGCGGTCAAGGGCATGGGCCGCAAGATGGTCGAGGATGTTGGGCCGCTGCTGAAGCGCAATCTGGAACACGCCCGTTGGGGCGAGGTCGCCAAGCGCTGCCTCACCTGCGCCAACTGCACGATGGTGTGCCCCACCTGCTTCTGTTCGACGGTCGAGGACGTCACCGACCTCAGCGGCTCCAACGCCGAGCGGTGGCGGCGCTGGGATTCCTGCTTCACCATGGATTTCAGTTACATCCACGGCGGGGCCGTGCGGCGCGAAACCTCGTCGCGCTACCGGCAATGGATGACCCACAAGTTGTCGTCCTGGTTCGAGCAGTTCGGCACGTCGGGCTGCGTCGGCTGCGGGCGATGCATTACGTGGTGCCCGGTGGGGATCGACATCACCGAGGAAGCCCGGGCGATTTGGGAGAGCGAAGGGAGACGGTAAAATGGTCCAGGAAATAGGGCTCGATCAACTGATCCGCGAACATCCCTTCTTCGAGGGGCTGGACGACGCCACCCTCGAACTGATCGCCGGTTGCGCGGCGAACGAACGCTTCGATGCCGGGCAGTATGTCTTCCGCGAGGGGCAGCCGGCCGACAAGTTCTACATGGTCCGCCACGGCTCGGTGGCCCTCGAAGTGCGGGCCCCGGGCCGCGATTCCATCGTGTTGCAGACCTGCGATGACGGCGACGTCATGGGCTGGTCCTGGCTGGTGCCGCCCTTCCGCTGGAAATGGGATGCGCGGGCGACCCGCTTGAGCCGTCTGGTCAGCTTCGATGCCATCTGCCTGCGCGGCAAGCTGGATGCCGATCCGGCGCTCGGATACGCCATGTACAAGCGGTTCGTGCGGGTAATCGCCGAGCGTCTGGCCAACGCTCGCCTGCAAATGCTCGATCTCTACGGGGCCGGGAAAGAGTAGATGAAAGAGATGACCGCATTGAAGGACCCGATGGTTCCGGCGCCGTTCCGGATCGAGCGGGTTCGCAAGGAATTGAGCGACACCTTCACCATCGATCTGGTGTCGGCCGAACGCCGCCGCGCCTTCTCGTTCCTGCCCGGGCAGTTCAACATGCTCTACGTGTTCGGCGTCGGCGAGATCCCGATCAGCATCAGCGGCGACCCGGCGGACCCCGAGACGATCGTCCATACCACGCGCGCCGTCGGGTCCGTCACCAACGCCATGTGGAAGCTGGGGGCCGGGCAGACCATCGGGGTGCGCGGGCCGTTCGGCACCTCGTGGCCGGTGGAGAAGGCCGAGGGTCTCGACGTCGTCATCGTGACCGGCGGCATCGGTCTGGCACCGCTGCGCCCGGCGATTTATCAAATCATGTCCAACCGGGCGGCTTACGGGAACGTCTGCATCCTCTATGGGGCGCGCACGCCCGAGGACATCCTGTTCCGCAAGGAACTGGAGAAATGGCGCGGCCAGTTCGACCTGCAGGTTGACGTCACGGTGGATTATGCCACTGGGCGTTGGGCCGGCCGTGTCGGCGTCGTCACCAAGCTGATTGGCCGTGGCGGCTTCGACCCCCACCAGACGGTGGCGCTGGTGTGCGGGCCGGAGATCATGATGCGTTTCGCCGTCGAGGCGCTGGCCGAGCGCGGCGTTCCCAACGAGCGCATCTATGTGTCGCTGGAGCGCAACATGAAGTGCGGCATCGGGTTCTGCGGTCATTGCCAGTTGGGCGGGGATTTCGTCTGCAAGGACGGCCCGGTGTTCGGCTTCGACAAGATTGCCCACAAGTTCGCGATTCAGGAACTTTGATCATGGCGGCACCCAGCAAACCCAAACTCGCGGTATGGAAGTTCTCGTCCTGCGACGGCTGCCAGTTGCAACTACTGAGCTGCGAGGACGAACTTCTGGCGGTCGCCGGCGCGGTCGACATCGCCTATTTCCTGGAGGCCACGCGGGCCGAGATCCGCGGTCCCTATGATGTGTCATTGGTGGAAGGGTCGGTCACCACGCCGGAGGAAGCCGAACGCATCCGCAAGGTGCGCCGGCAATCCAAGCTGTTGATCACCATCGGTGCCTGCGCGACGGCCGGCGGCATCCAGGCCCTCAAGAACTTCAAGGACGTGGACGGGTTCATCCGCTCGGTCTACGCCCATCCGGAGTATGTCGAGACGTTGGCGACCTCGACTGCCATCCGCGACCATGTCGACGTCGATTTCGAACTGCGCGGCTGTCCCATCAACAAGGCGCAGTTGCTTGAAGTGCTCAACGCCCTGCTGAATGACCGCAAGCCCAACGTCCCGCCGCATAGCCAATGCATCGAGTGCAAGCTCGCCGGTACTGTCTGCGTGATGGTTGCGCATGGCACGCCGTGCTTGGGGCCGGTCACCCAGGCGGGGTGCGGCAACCTGTGCCCGTCCTTCCGGCGAGGGTGCTACGGCTGTTTCGGTCCCAAGCAGACGACGAACACGGAAAGCCTCGCCAAGCGGTTCGCCACCCTCGACATGGACGAACGCTCGATCAAGCATTTCTTCCGGTCCTTCAACGCCAATGCGGCGGCCTTCCGGCGGGAGAGCGAGACCCATGAGTAAAAGAAAGCTGACAAGCACGTCGAAGGTCAAGCCGAAGCCTCGGGGCAAGGCGAATGGCCGGGCCAAGGCGCAGATCCAGTCGGTGTCCCGCAATATCAGGGTCGACGCCCTGGCTCGCGTCGAAGGGGAGGGGGCGCTCTACGTCCGGGTGAAGGACGACATCATCGAGGACATCAAGTTCCGCATTTTCGAACCGCCGCGGTTCTTCGAGGCCTTTCTCCAGGGTCGGATCTTCAGCGACGCCCCCGACATCACGGCGCGCATCTGCGGGATCTGCCCCATCGCCTACCAGATGGGCGCCAGCCAGGCCATGGAGCAGGCGCTGGGTATCACCGTCACCGGGCCGTTGCGCGACCTACGCCGGCTCATCTATTGCGGCGAGTGGATCGAAAGTCACGTCCTTCATGCGGCCATGCTGCACGCTCCCGACTTCCTGGGGCTGCAGGATGCCCTGCAACTGGCCAAGGACGATCCCGAGATCGTCGAGACCGCGCTAAAGCTGAAGAAGCTCGGCAACACCGTCATCGAAGTCATCGGCGGCCGGGCGGCCCATCCGGTCAACCTCAAGGTCGGCGGGTTCTATCGGGCGCCGCGCAAGGAAAAGATCCGCGAGCTGATCGAGCCCCTGAAATGGGCCATCGACGCCGCCATTGGCGTGGCCAAGGTGTTCGGCGGCTTCGACTTCCCGGATTACGAGGACGACTACACCTGCGTGTCGCTGCGCCATCCCGACGAATACGCCATTCACGAGGGGCGGATCGTTTCCAACCGGGGCCTCGACATCCCGGTCGCCGACTTCCCCGAGCACTTCAAGGAAGAGCACGTGCAGCATTCGAACGCGCTGCACGGCATGATGATGGACGGTACCGTCTACCTGGTCGGCCCGAACGCCCGCTACAACAACAACTACGCGCAGTTGTCCAAGCTGGCCAAGCGGGTCGCCAAGGACATCGGCCTCGGCAAGACCTGCAACAACCTCTACCAGAGCATCCTGGTGCGCATGGTCGAGACCGTCTACGCCATAGAGGAGGCCATCCGGCTCGCCGAGGCCTACGAGGAGCCGGATGCGTCGTGCGTGACGGTGACGCCGCGCCGGGGCGTCGGTGCCGGCTGCACCGAGGCGCCGCGCGGCATCTGCTTCCATCGCTACGAGCTGGACGACGAGGGGCGTATCGTCGCCGCGCGCATCCAGGCGCCGACCTCGCAGAACCAGCCGCAGATCGAGCGCGACCTGCGCGGCGTTGTGGCCGCCAACCTGCGTCTTTCCGACGAAAACCTGAAATGGCGGTGCGAGCAGACGATCCGCAATTACGACCCGTGCATCTCGTGCGCCACGCATTTCCTCAAGTTCACCATCGATCGGGAGTAGCGGTGGAGGGCGCCGGCATTCTCGTTCTTGGCGTTGGCAATCCCTATCGGCACGACGACGGCGTCGGGCCGCTGATTGCAGAGCGCGTGGCCGCCATCGGCATCGCCGCCCGGATGGAGAACGGCGAGGGGGCCGAGTTGATGGAGGCTTGGCAAGGGTTCCCCCACGTCGTGCTGGTGGATGCGGCTTCCTCGGGCGCGGCGGCGGGAACCATCCATCGTTTCGAGGTGTCCGAGAGCCGTTTGCCGACCGGCCTGTTCCACTATTCCAGCCATCTCTTTTCGGTCGCCGAGGCGATCGAAATGGCGCGCATCCTGGACCGACTGCCCGAGCGGATGGCCGTCTACGGCATCGAGGGGCGCGATTTTTCCTATGGCGAGGGCCTTTCGGCCGAGGTGGCGGCGGCGGCCGACGTCGTGGAAGCTGAAATCCGCGCCCTCGTGGCGGTCGCGCGCGGCTGAAGAATCTGCTTGCATTTTCGGGCCGGGAGTCCTTTTTTCGCCCCGTCGCGGCCATCTTGGCCGGATTGGAATAAATTCTATTCGCAGAATAATGCGTGAATTCTCCTGGCAAATGTCCGATGATGGATGCACGGAAAACTTCCCGGCGGCCGATGGCGGTCCGGGAGGCCTGTGTTTCGCGTTCGTCCCGGCCGCGGTTGCCGGCCGATACCGGTAAGTGAGGGGGCGGACGTGCACGAGATGTCGCTTTGCGAAGGCGTCCTCAGGATCCTGGAAGAACAGGCGGACTTGCAGAACTATTCCCGTGTCCGGCGCGTGACGCTGGAGATCGGGATGCTTTCGACGGCCGTTCCGGAATCCATCGAGATGTGCTTCGGGGCGGTCACCCGGGGCACCCTGGCGGATGGGGCGGCGCTTGAAATCGTTCGCACGCCGGGCGAGGCGTGGTGTAAGAAGTGCGCGGCCAGCGTTCCGGTGAAGGAACGCTATACGCCCTGTCCCCGCTGTGGGGGGTTCGATTTGGAGCTGCGGGCAGGCGACGGGCTGCGGATCAAGGAACTGGAGGTCGACTGATGTGCGTTACATGCGGCTGCGGGCAACCCGGCCACGACCATGACCACGATCATGCCCATCCCCACGATCATGACCATGATCACGGCCATTCCCACGATCATGATCACGACCACGGACATTCCCACGACCACGGCGCGATGGGGGCGGTCCACGATGCCACCATCAGCGACGCCCGGATCGTTCAGATCGAGCAGGACATCCTCAGCGTCAACAACCGCTATGCCGAGGCCAACCGGCGCTTCCTGGCGAACCGCGGCGTCTTCGCGGTGAACCTGGTTTCCAGCCCGGGGTCGGGCAAAACGACGCTCTTGTGCCGGACCATTTCGGATTTGAAGGGCCGCTTCCCGGTTTCGGTGATAGAAGGCGACCAGGAAACCGAATTCGACGCCGAACGCATCCGCCAGACCGGGGCCAAGGCCACCCAGCTCAATACCGGCAAGGGCTGCCATCTCGACGCCCACATGGTCGGCCATGCACTCGAGGAATTGGACCCCGCAGAGGGCGGCGTGCTGTTCGTCGAGAATGTAGGCAACCTGATCTGCCCGTCGGCCTTCGACTTGGGCGAAGCCCACAAGATCGTCGTGCTGTCGGTGACCGAGGGCGAGGACAAGCCGCTGAAATATCCCGACATGTTCTTCCAGGCCGACCTGATGATCCTCAATAAGATCGACCTGTTGCCCTACCTCAACTTCGACGTCGACAAGTGCGTCGAGTTCGCGCAACGGGTCAACCCCGACATCCAGGTGATCAAGGTATCGGCGACCTCGGGCGAAGGCATGCAGGCCTGGTACGACTGGATCTCGCGTCGCCGCGATGCGACGGTAAGTGCCTGGGAGCGGGCCAAACGCCTGCACGCATGAGGCGGCGAGGGAAGCCATGAGCGGCGATGTCATCGCGCGCGTTTTCGATTTGCCGCGCGAGGTGCCTCCCATCCTGGGCGTCGGAGCCTTCCTGAAGAACACGGTCTGCGTGGCTTCGGGGCGGCAGGCTGCGGTTTCGCACGCGGTCGGCAATCTCGATACCGTCGAGGCCGTGCTGGCCTTCGAGGCCACCGTATCGCGCATGCTGGAAGTCACCGGCGCAACCCCGGTGGCGGTTGCCCACGACCTTCATCCCGATTTCCACAGCAGCCGGTTCGCCGCCGGGCTGGGGGTCGAAACCGTCGCCGTGCAGCACCATCACGCCCACGTGGCGGCGGTGATGGCCGAGCATGGATTGGAAGGCCCGGTCCTGGGTCTTTCGCTCGACGGCTTCGGACTGGGGCCGGGCAATCAGTCGTGGGGCGGCGAGCTGCTGCGGGTCGATGCCGTCGGTTTCGAGCGCGTGGGCCATCTGGCCCCGCTCAAGCAGCCGGGCGGCGACGCGGCGGCGCGCCAGCCATGGCGGATGGGCGCGGCGGCCCTGCACGCCATGGGACGAGGGGCCGAGATCGGCGACCGCTATGCGGCGATCAAGGGGGCCGAAGTCGTCGGACGCATGTTGGAGTCCGACGTCAACTGTCCGCCGACCTCGAGCGCCGGGCGCCTGTTCGATGCCGCCTGCGGCCTTCTGGGCATCAGGCTGGTGGCCCAATTCGAGGGCGAGGCGCCGATGGAACTGGAAAGTTTGGTGACACACCCCCAGATTCAACCAGACGGATGGCGTCTGCACGACGGCGTCCTCGACCTGTTGCCGCTGTTGCGGTCCCTAAGCGAGATGGAGGCCGGCGTCGGTGCCGATCTCTTCCACGGCACCTTGACGGCGGCGCTCGCCGAATGGGTTACGAGCGCGGCCGAACGGACGGGCATCCGCGATGTCGCGTTTTGCGGCGGCTGTTTCCTCAATGCCGTGCTGCGTGAAGGGCTGGCGGCAGCGTTGGAAAGCAAACGACTGACCCCTCGCATTGCCCGGGCGATTACGCCCGGCGACGGGGCCATCAGCCTTGGGCAGGCCTGGGCGGTGGGTCTGCTGAAATCCTGAACGGAGAAAAAGACGATGTGTCTGGCAATCCCGGCAAAAGTGGTGGAACTCAACGAAGGCGGCATGGCCTCGGTCGACATCGGCGGCGTCAAGAAAAGCATCTCGGTTTCGCTGGTCGATGGCGTCAAGGTCGGTGACTATGTGATCATCCATACCGGCTTCGCGCTCTCCAAGCTCGATCCCGAGGAAGCCGAAAAGACCCTTGAACTGTTCGCCGAGATGGCGGCCCTGACAGGGGAGTCGACGCGGCATTGAAGTACGTCGAGGAATTCCGCGACGGCCAGATGGCCAAGACGCTCGCCGCCAAGATCGCGGCGGAGGTGCGGTCCGACCGGCGCTATCACATCATGGAGTTCTGCGGCGGCCATACCCACGCCATTTTCCGCTATGGCGTGCAGGATCTGCTGCCGCCGGGAGTTCGCCTCATCCATGGGCCAGGCTGTCCGGTCTGCGTGCTGCCCATCGGACGCATCGACAACGCGGTGGAACTTGCCGGCAAGAAGGGAGTCATCCTCTGCACCTACGGCGATCTGCTGAGGGTGCCCGGCTCCAACGGTATGAGCCTGTTGCGCGCCAAGGCCGACGGCGCCGACGTGCGCATGGTTTATTCCACCCTCGATGCCTTGCGCATCGCCGCCGACAACCCGGAACGCCAAGTCATCTTCTTCGCCATCGGCTTCGAGACGACGACCCCGCCCACGGCCATCGCCATCAAGGAAGCCAAAGCCCGGAAGCTCGCCAATTTCAGCGTGTTCTGCAATCACGTCCTGACGCCGGCGGCGATCGTCAACATCCTGGAAAGCCCCGAAGTTCGCAAGCTCGGTACCATTGCGCTCGACGCCTTCCTGGGGCCGGCCCACGTTTCCGCCGTCATCGGCAGCCGGCCGTTCGAATTCTTCGCCGAGGAGTACCAGCGGCCGGTGGTGATCGCCGGATTCGAGCCGCTCGACGTCATGCAGTCGGTGCTGATGCTTATCCGCCAACTTAACGACGGCCGGGCAGAGGTCGAAAACGAATACACCCGTGTCGTTACGCGGGAAGGTAACGTCAAAGCGCAGGCCCTGGTCGCCGAGGTTTTCGAACTGCGGTCCAGCTTCGAGTGGCGGGGTCTGGGGCAGGTGCCTTACAGCGCGCTCAAGATCAAGGCCGAGTTCGCCGACTTCGATGCCGAGGGGCGCTTCCCGGTATCGCCGTCGCAGGGCAAAGAGAACAAGGCCTGCGAATGCGGGGCCATCCTGCGCGGCGTCAAGAAGCCGACGGACTGCAAGATCTTTGGCACCGTGTGCACCCCGGAAACGCCGATGGGATCGTGCATGGTGTCTTCCGAAGGGGCTTGCGCCGCCTACTACACCTTCGGCCGCTTCCGCGAAACCCAGACGGACCGCGCGGCGTCGTAGCCTCATCCTAAGCGTAAATCACGCGGCCAGGGACGGCAGGGCGAACCGGAACTGCGCCCCGTGCCCCGGCGCCGACGACACCACCAGATGGGCGCCATGCGCCTCGACGATGGACCGGCAGATGGAAAGGCCGATCCCCAGGCCGTCGGATTTCGTCGAAAAGAAGGGCTCGAACAGCCGCGTGCGGATTTCGGGTGAAATACCCGGCCCGCTGTCTTCGACCGAAACGACGATTCCGTCCGGCGAGGGCTCCGTGCTGATCACCAATTGCCGCCGGGTGGGTTCGTTGCCGCTCATCGCTTCGATGCCATTGCGCGCCAGGTTGACGATCACCTGCTGGATCTGCACGACATCGACAAAAGCCGCCGGCAGGAGCTCCGCCAGCCGAAGGCGCATGTCGACGTTTCGATGGTTGGCCTCTCCCTGAATAAGCTCGGCGGCATCACGGATGAGGCTGTTGACGTCGGCCGGCACTTTCTCCTGCTCGTGTTTTTGGATGAACTTGCGCGTGCGGCGGATGATCTCGCTCGCCCGTTTGGCTTGCGTGACAATCAAGCGCAGGGCCGTCAAGGCATTATCGGGGTTGCGCCCCGGCGGAAACAGCGCGTCGACGCCGCCCTCGGCGCAGGTCGAGATGGCGGTCAGCGGCTGGCTGAGTTCGTGGGCGAACTGAGCGGCCATTTCTCCCATCGCGCTGACCCGCGAGGCGTGGGCCAGTTCCGATTGAAGGTTGCGCACGGTTTCGGCGGCGCGGTGACGCTCGCTGATGTCGACGGCGGCCGTCACAAGTACGGTCTCGCCGGCCAGCCGGACCTTCTGGAAGAAGACCAGCAGTCTGCGCTCCTCGCCGTTAGCCAGAGACAGCCTTCCTTCCGTCTGTCCGGTGCCGTTGCGGCCGATCAAGGCGCGGCGCCATTCTTCCCGGTCGTTGGGCACGAAGCCCAAGTCCCTGATGTCGAGACCGTCGAGCGGGGTTCCGTCCCTTCCGCAAAGGCCGTTGGCGGTGGCGTTCGAAAACAGGATGACGCCGTCGCGAAGGCGGGCGATCAGCAGCGCGACGGGCGCCGTTTCGGCGATGGCCCGGAATTTCCGTTCGCTGTCGCGCAGGCGCGTCTCGATTTTCGTCCGGCGGTTGAGTTCGCCGCGCAGCAGCAGGAACAGCAGGACCGTTGTGCAAAGGACGAAGGCACTCCCCTTGAAGGTTTGTGCGGTTGAAACGATCTCCGGAAACAGCAGTTGGACCACTTGGTCGGAGCCGGCGATCCACAGGCCGGAAAAGCCGGCATAGATCACGGCAAATTTCAGCGGAAAGTTCCCCACGACCGATTTCAAACAAACCTCCCTTACCCGACACCGCCAGGGTTCGGATTTCGCGTATCTTTAATCTTAAGTGTCTCCGCACACTACTTTTGATCATGAACGCTTTGGGGGGCTTTTTCAATCGATCCGCTTCCAATCGCGTGCGGAAAGCTTACGTTCAGGCGGGGAGGCGGCTTTGGCGATGCGATGTCTGTCCTGATTGCCGGTATCGCCCTGCTGGGCATGGCGCTGGCCGTTTTCTGGTGGAAGGATAGGACGGACCGCCTGTGGGTGGCGCGTCTGGCCTACAGCCGCTTCACGGCAAGGCTGGCGGTGTTGGGAGCGGCTCTGGCCGGGATTGGCGCCCTGCTGGTTCTTCAATCTCTCATCGAGTTGGGGGCGGGGGGGCGATGACCAACGGGCTGGTGCATCGCACGGGATGGGCCGCTATAGTCACCGCCCGGCGACCCCAAAGAGTGGAGAAACGGAGCCCATGAGCCAGGCCAAGAGACCCTATGTCCGTCCCCTCGACTTCAAGACCCGCAAGGTCGACATGACCCACGGCAGCGGCGGGCGGGCCATGGCCCAGCTGATCGAGGAGCTGTTCGAGCGGGCCTTCGACAACCCGCTGCTGTCGCAACGCAACGACCAGGCGGTCTTCGACATCCCCAAGGGCCGGATGGCAATGACCACCGACGGCTTCGTGATTTCGCCGCTGTTCTTTCCCGGCGGCAACATCGGCTCTCTGGCCGTCCACGGCACGGTCAACGATGTCGCCATGGCGGGGGCGCAACCGCTCTATCTGTCGTCCGGCTTCATCATCGAGGAGGGCTTTCCTCTCGCCGATTTGAAAAGGATCGTCGAGTCCATGGCCGAGGCGGCGCGGGCCGCCGGGGTGGCGATCGTCACCGGCGATACCAAGGTGGTTGAGAAGGGCAGCGCCGACGGCCTTTTTATCACCACCACCGGCGTCGGCATCGTGCCGGAAGGCGTTAGCGTCTCGGCCAACAACGCCCGCCCCGGAGACCGCATCCTGGTCAGCGGCAGCATGGGCGACCATGGGGTCGCCATCATGTCGACGCGCGAGAATCTGACGTTCGAGACCGAGATCCAGTCCGACTGCGCCTCGCTCAACGGGCTGGTGGCGCGGATGGTGGCGGCGGTGCCCGGCATCCACGTCCTGCGCGACCCCACGCGCGGCGGCCTGGCCGCCGTGCTCAACGAGATCGCCCTGCAATCCGGCGTCGGCATCAATATCCGCGAGACCGACATCCCGATCCGTCCCGAGGTCCACGGAGCGTGCGAACTGCTGGGGCTCGATCCCCTCTATGTGGCGAACGAAGGCAAGCTGGTGGCGTTCTGCGCCGCCGCCGATGCCGACCGCTTGCTGGAGGCGATGCGCGAGGACCCGCTGGGTAGAGAGGCCGCCATCATCGGCGAGGTCGTCGAGGACGCGCGTCGCTTCGTGCAGATGGAAACAACCTTGGGCGGCGGCCGTATCGTCGACTGGCTGGCGGGCGAGCAGCTGCCGCGCATCTGCTGATGCGAATCCTATTTCTCGCCCATAGTTTTAATGGCTTGAGCCAACGTCTGTATGTGGAGCTCGAGGAACGGGGCCACGACCTGTCGGTCGAATTCGACATCAACGACCAAGTGACGGTCGAGGCGGTCGAGATGTTCCGCCCCGACCTCATCATTGCCCCTTACCTGCGGCGGGCCATTCCCGAGGCGGTGTGGCGCGCCCATGTCTGCCTGATCGTCCATCCGGGCATCAAGGGCGACCGCGGACCGTCGGCGCTTGATTGGGCAATCCTCGGGGATGAGCACGAATGGAGTGTCACCGTCTTGCAGGCGGCGGCCGAGATGGATGCCGGCGACATCTGGGCTTCGGTGCCGTTCGTCATGCGGCCGGCCGCCAAGAGCAGCCTTTACCGCCGGGAGGTGACGGACGCGGCGGTGGAGGCGGTGCTGCTGGCGGTCGAGCGTATCGCGGCGGGAACCTTCAGGCCCGAACCGCTCGACCCTTCGGCTGCCGGCGTGCGCGGCACTTGGCATCCGCTGATGAAGGAGGCGGATCGCGCCATCGACTGGCGGCGCGATGATACCGCGACGGTACTGAGGAAGATCCGCTCGGCCGACGGCTTTCCCGGCGTACGCGACCGCATCGGCGAGGGAGAATTCGCCCTGTTCGATGCGCACCCGGAGGGCACGCTCCGCGGCGTGCCGGGGCAGGTCGTCGGGCGGCGTCACGAAGCCATCTGCCGGGCGACGACGGACGGCGCCGTGTGGGTCACCCACCTTAAACCGGTCCCGGCCGACGGCGAGCGGAGTTTCAAGCGGCCGGCCGTTATGGCCCTCGGCGCGGCACTGGCGGGCGTGCCGGAAATTCCGGCTGCCGGCGCCGGCACGACGTGGCGGGACATCTGGTACGAAGAGAAGGGGGCGGTCGGCTACCTGCATTTCCCCTTCTACAACGGGGCTATGAGCACGGATCAGTGCCAGCGCCTGGAAGCCGCCTATTGCGACGCCTGCGCCCGCGACACCCACGCCATCGTGCTGATGGGCGGCGAGGAATTCTGGTCGAACGGTCTGCACCTGGGCGCCATCGAGGCGGCCGACAGCGCGGCCGAGGAGTCGTGGCGCAACATCAACGCCATGGACGATCTCTGCCGGGCCATCCTCACCACCGGCACCCATCTGACGGTGGCCGCCTTGCGCGGCAACGTCGGGGCGGGCGGGGTGTTTCTGGCGCTGGCGGCCGATCGCGTCATGGCGGCCTCGCGCATCGTGCTCAATCCCCACTACAAGAACATGGGTAACCTCTACGGTTCCGAATACTGGACCTATCGCCTGCCGCAACGGGTCGGGGCGGCCGGGATCGAAAAGGTCATGGGACGCCGGCTGCCGATCGGTGCCCGGCAGGCGGCGCGGATCGGCCTGATCGATGGTTGTTTCGAGGCCAAGGGCGAGGCGCTCGACGCCGCCATTCGGGTCTATGCCGAGGATCTGGCAGACAATTCCTTCACGGAAAACCTGCGCATGAAGAACAAACGGCGGCAGGCCGACGAGGACAAGAAGCCGCTGGAATCCTACCGGCAGGAAGAGCTGGAACGCCTGCGCCTCAACTTCTTCGGCTTCGATCCTAGCTATCACGTCGCCCGCTATCACTTCATCCGCAAGCTGCCCTTGGCGAGGACGCCGGTTTATCTCGCCCGGCACCGGCGGATCGGCTCGCGGAGCGGCTAGCGGCGCCTGGCATCTTCCCGCGGCAGCAGGAAGGTCAGCAGGTTGGCGATCAAGATGGTGCCGCCCAGCATTAGGAAGACGGAGCGCAGTCCCCAGGCGTCGGCCATCATGCCGCCGATGGCTGGGGCGAGGGCCGACAGCCCCGACTGGATGCCAAACAGCAGGCTGGTCGCGCTGCCGCTGACGCGTGGCGGCGTCAGGTCCATCAGCCAGCTCTGGATGACCGGGCGGACGCTGAACAGCATGAAGCCGAGGATCGACACGCCGCAGATGAAGACGATGTTGTTCTCGACCAGGGTGAGGGCGAGCAGCACGACGGTCGAGGCGGTGAGCCCGGCCATCATGATGGTGCGCCGGCTCATGCGGTCGGACGCCACGCCGGCAATCGGCGATCCGAAAATGGCGCCGACCTGCAGCGTCGTCATGGCGGCGCCCATCCAAACGGGCGAGATGCGCATGACGTCGGCCAGGTAAAGGGGAAGGAAGACCTGAAGGCCGTTGACCGTCATGTTGCGGAAGCCCGACATCATGCAGAGGCTGAGGATCGCCTTATCGGAAATCAGTTCCTTGATTCCGGCCAGATAGTCTCGAAAGCCGGTGACGCGGCGATCGCCGCGAACTGATGGCCGCTCGTTGCGAACCAGTAGTGCGGCGATCAGGAGCGCGCCGAGAAAGGCAGGCAGGGTGCCCATGAAGGCGGTGCCCTGCCAGGTCAAGGGAACCATCAGGACCCCGGCAATCAGGGGCGCCAGAGAATCGCCGATGCTGGCTCCCGTCACGTGCAGAGACAAGGCGTATCCCTTGTGAGCGGGGTAGCGCTCGGAGAGCAAGGAGATGGCGGCAGGGTGCCAAAGGTTCGTCGAGGCTCCGATGAACGCGACCATCAGGACAAGCACAAAAAAGGTCGGCCCCAGTGCGAACACGGAGAAGGCGGCGGTGCCGATGATCAGCGAGAGCAACAGGAAGATCGCCTTGCGGCCGGTGACGTCGACCACCAGCCCGCTGCCGAAATTGGCCGCCGTCGAACTGATGTGAAACGCCGCGACCAGAAAGCCGACTTCCGAGTAGGAAAGCCCGAGATCCTTGGCGACGAATGGCAAAATCAGATAAAGAGTGGCGACGATCCAATGGGTGCCGCCGTGGCCGAAGCCGACGAGAAGGGCCGGTCTCTGCTCTTTCCAGCCGATGCCGGTGAGGCGTTCGATTGCGGTGGGCAATTGGAAATCCTGGGGTTAGGGTTGTTGTTTGAAGCCCCGATCCCTTTAGTTACCGGGGCTCCCGCGGGCAAGTCAATTGGCGGGGCGACGTGAAGAGAAGAAACGTGTTCTGGGAAAGGCGGGGAAATGACCAAGATGGCAAAAGCGCGCAAATCCACTCCGTCCAAGCTGGCGAGCGATCTTGAGATCTCGCGCCAGGCCGCCCTCCAACCCATTGAGGAGATCGGCGCCAAGCTGGGAATTCCCGCCACGGCGCTCTACCGTTACGGCGATTACAAGGCCAAGATCTCCAACGCCTTCATTGACAGCCTGAAAGGGCGCCCGGAAGGCCGCCTGATCCTGGTTACGGCGATGACCCCGACGCCGGCCGGCGAGGGCAAGACGACGACCTCGGTTGGGCTGGCCGACGGCCTCAACCGGATCGGCAAGAAGACCATCGTCTGCCTGCGCGAGCCGAGCCTTGGGCCCTGCTTTGGCGTCAAGGGCGGGGCCGCCGGCGGCGGGTACGCCCAGGTGGCGCCGATGGAGGACATCAACCTTCATTTCACTGGCGACTTCCACGCCATCGGCGCCGCCAACAACCTGCTGGCAGCTCTTATCGACAACCATGTGTACTGGAGCAACGGGCTCAACATCGACCCCAGGCGAGTCACCTGGCGGCGGGTCATGGACATGAATGACCGGGCGCTTCGCTCGATCGTCTGTTCACTGGGCGGCATCGCCAACGGCTTCCCGCGCGAGGACGGCTTCGATATCACGCCGGCTTCCGAGGTGATGGCCATCCTTTGCCTGGCCGAGGACATCGCCGACCTGCACCGGCGCCTGGGCAACATCATCGTCGGACATACGCGCGATCGTCAGCCGATCCGGGCCCGCGATCTCAAGGCCGACGGCCCGATGGCCGTGCTGTTGCGCGACGCCATGATGCCCAACCTGGTGCAGACGCTGGAAAACAACCCGGCCATCCTGCACGGCGGGCCGTTTGCCAACATCGCGCACGGCTGCAATTCGGTGATCGCCACGCGCACGGCTTTGCGGCTGGCCGATTACGTGGTGACGGAGGCTGGGTTCGGCGCCGACCTCGGGGCCGAAAAGTTCTTCGACATCAAGTGCCGGAAGGCCGGGCTGGAGCCGGATGCCGCGGTTCTGGTGGCCACGGTCCGGGCGCTCAAGATGCATGGCGGCGTGGAACGCGCCGACCTCGAGAAGGAAAACCTCGACGCGCTGGAGAAGGGCATCGAGAATCTCGAACGTCATGTCGAGAACATGAGGAACTACGGGGTGCCGCAGGTGGTCGTGCTGAACCGCTTCAGCGCCGACACCGAGGCCGAGATCGATCTGGTGCGCCAGCATTGTGCCGAACTGGACGTCCGCGTCGCCGTCGCCAACCACTGGGCGGAAGGCGGGGCCGGGGCCGAGGGTTTGGCCCGCGACGTGGTCGACCTGATCGAGCAGCGGCCCAGCGAGTTCAGGCCGCTCTACCCCGACAACATGCCGCTTTGGGACAAGGTGCGCACCGTGGCCCAGACGATATACGGGGCGCGCGGGATCATCGCCGACAAGAAGGTGCGCGACCACTTCAAGGAGCTGCAAACCGAGGGCTTCGGCCACTTCCCGGTCTGCATCGCCAAGACGCAGTACAGCTTCTCGACCGACCCCAACCTGAAGGGCGCCCCCGGCAACCACGTGGTTCCCATCCGCGAGATCCGGTTGGCCGGCGGTGCCGAGTTCCTGGTCGTGCTGTGCGGCGAGATCATGACCATGCCGGGGCTGCCCAAGGCGCCGGCGGCACATCACATGTTCGTCGACGACAACGCCCGCATCGAAGGGCTTTTCTAAGAAAGTGGCGGCAATCCAATGAAGGCTCTCAGCGAGTTCCCCCTCGAAGCGCGCCGCCGCATCCGCGGCGTCTTCACCGACATCGACGATACCATGACCACCGACGGCAAGCTGACGGCCAGGGCCTATGCCGCCTGCGAGCATCTTCACGATGCCGGCTTCATGGTGGTTCCCATCACCGGCCGGCCGGCGGGATGGTGCGACCATATCGCGCGCATGTGGCCGGTCGATGGCGTGGTGGGCGAAAATGGCGCCTTCTATTTCCGCTACGAGACGGCGAAGCGCACACTGACCAAGCGCTTCCTCCTTCCCGATCGCGAACGGGTGGCCAACCGGCGGCGCCTGGACGCCTTGCGTGACGAGATCCTGACCCGGGTGCCAGGGACGGCGGTCGCCTCCGATCAACTTTATCGCGAGGCGGATCTTGCCATCGACTATTGCGAGGATGTACCGGAACTGAAGCGCGAGGCGGTCGGCCGCATCGTCGCCATCATGACGGCGGCGGGGGCCACGGCCAAGGTCAGTTCCATCCACGTCAACGGGTGGTTCGGCGCCTACGACAAACTATCGATGACCCGCATCATGATGGCCGAATGCTTCAACACCGACATCGATTCCGCCAGGGAATCTTTTGTCTTCATTGGGGATTCACCCAATGATGCGCCGATGTTCGGGTTCTTTCCGAACGCGGTGGGAACGGCCAATGTTCGCCGTTTCGAGGATGAATTGGATGCCGCGCCAACCTATATCACTAAACGTGACGCCGGGGCAGGTTTTGCCGAACTGGCCGAGGCATTGATCGAAGCCAGGCGATAGCGAAGGCGGACAATTTGTCCGGCCGGCATACGAACACTTGATCGCGGCTCGGGTAGAGTGGCATTGTCTTGCCCCTGATTCTGTGGGGTGGCAGGTCGCGTGACGCGATGATTCTGCCGAGATGAAGTTAAATCCGGCGAGAGGCCCAATGCTGAAACGAGGATACCTACTTTTTGTGCTCCTGATGGGTTCGCTCGTCCTGGCGGGAACGGGCTTGACGTCCGCCGCCGACGATGCCGATGCGCGTGCCGGAGAGTTCATCGAATCGCTGGCCGACAAGGCGATCTCTTCATTGACGGAGAAGGATGCCTCGCGCGAGCAGCGTCTGATCCGCTTCCGCGATCTGCTGGACGAGCACTTCGCCGTCGACACCATCGGGCGCTGGGTTCTGGGACGCCACTGGAACGACGCGACCGAGGCTGAACGCAAGGAATACCTCTCGCTGTTCGAGGACCTGATCGTCGTTACCTATGTCGACCGGTTCAATTCGTATTCGGGCGAAAAACTGGCTGTTTCCAGGACCGTTCCGGCGACCGGGGGCGATTTGCTGGTCAATTCCCAAATCACCAGGCCGGCCGGTGGCGAGCCGCTTGATGTAGCTTGGCGGGTTCGGGACTACGAGGGGCAGCTCAAGATCGTCGACGTCATCGTCGCCGGGGTCAGCATGGGCCAGACGCAGCGTTCCGAGTTCACCTCGGTTATCCGCCGGGCCGGCGGACAGGTGGAAGGATTGCTGAGCAAACTGCGCGAGGATCTCAAGAAGGGAGCATGACCGGAACCCTTCCAGGACGGTCCGCGACTGCCGAATACGCTTCCTCGATCGAAACGCCGTCCGGCAAGGACGTCGCCTACGAAAATTTTCCCGTCGGGTCGTGGCTCCTGCCGGCGGCGTTGCGGCCTCACATCGCCATCTTCTACGCCTTCGCCCGGGCGGCCGATGACATTGCCGACAACCCCGACCTGGCGGCCGAGGACAAGGTGGCCCGGCTCGATGCCTTCGAGGCGGCGGTATGCGGGCGGGCCGCAGACGGATCGCATCTGGCGACGGCCCATCTCATGCGCGAGAGTCTTGCTGAGACAGGTGTGGCTGCGCGCCATTGCGTTGACCTTCTGACGGCCTTCCGGCAGGACGCTACCAAGCTGCGCTACCGGGACTGGGACGACCTGATCGGCTATTGCCTGCTGTCGGCGGCGCCGGTGGGGCGTTATCTCCTCGATCTGCACGGCGGATCGCGTGCCGGTTACGCCGCCTCCGACGCCTTGTGCATGGGCCTGCAGGTGATCAATCACCTTCAGGACTGCCAGGACGACTACCGTCAGCTCGAGCGCGTCTATCTTCCCCAGAACTGGATGCATGACGCCGGGGCCCGCATCGAGGATCTGGATGCGCCGGCCGCAAGCCCGGCACTGCGCCAAGTCATCGACTTGACGCTCGACGGCACCGAGCGGCTGCTGGCGACGGCGCGGGCGCTTCCCGCGGGGCTGATCTCGCGCCGGCTGGCGATGGAATCCGGCGCCATTCTGGCCATCGCCGATCGACTGGTCAACAAGCTGCGGCGGGGCGATCCGCTGGGGCCTCGTATCGAATTGGGTAAGCCGCAATTCCTGTGGTGCTGCCTGCGCGGCGCCATCGCCGGCTTGGTTTGAGGTCGGCCGTGACCGTGCTCGCTGGGCTTGCCTCTGCGTCCCTGTTGGTCTGGCTCTGGCTGCTGTTCCTGCGCGGCGGCTTCTGGCGCGCCGATCAGCGCCTGGCCGATGGCGAGGGAGGAGGGCAGGGGCCATGGCCGTCGGTGGCGGCGGTCGTTCCGGCGCGCGACGAGGCGGAAACCATCGGCGCCACGGTATCCTCGCTGCTTTCCCAGGACTACCCGGGGCCGCTTACGGTCATCGTGATCGACGACAACAGCGTGGACGGCACGGCGAAACAGGCCGCCAGGGCGGCGAACGGCGATCCGCGATTCCACCTGCTGTCGGGACGGCCGCTGCCCGCCGGCTGGACCGGCAAGCTGTGGGCCGTCGCCCAAGGCGTGGACTTGGCTCCGTCGGCGGCGCCGGATGCCGAGTTCCTGCTGCTGACCGACGCCGATATCGTGCACGACGGCGGCAACCTGCGGCGTCTCGTCGACAAAGCGGCGGATGACAAGCTGGATCTGGTGTCGCTGATGGTTCGCCTTCGCTGCGAGTCCTTCTGGGAAAGGCTGTTGGTTCCGGCTTTCGTCTTCTTCTTCCAGAAGCTGTTTCCGTTTACCTGGGTCAACAGTGCCCAAAAGCCGACGGCGGCGGCAGCTGGGGGGTGCATGCTGGTGCGCCGCGCCGCCCTGGACGCGGCCGGCGGCATTGCCTCGATCCGCGACCGCCTGATCGACGATTGCGCGCTGGCGGCCCTGCTCAAGAGGCGAGGTCGGATTTGGCTGGGATTGGTGACAAACACCATCAGCTTGCGCCGCTATGACGAGTTGTCGGGGATTGCGCGGATGGTCGCCCGGACTGCCTTTGAGCAACTCGGCAATTCTCCGATGCTGCTGGTGGGGACGCTGGCCGGGATGGTCGTCCTCTATGCCGTGCCGCCGGTCGCCGTTTTCCTTGGATTGATCGCCGGCGACCTCGAGATGGCGGCCCTGGGCGGCCTTGCCTGGGCGGCGATGACATTCGCCTACTGGCCGACCGTCCGCCTCTACGGCCTGTCTCCGCCATGGGCCGCGGTGCTTCCCCTGGCGGCTGTTCTTTATACGGCCTTCACCGTGGAATCGGCGCGCCGCACGTGGCGGGGCGAGGGCGGAGCCTGGAAGGGGCGAAGCTACAGAGGCAGCGTTCCCGGCAAGGGATGACGACGGGGCAGGGCTGATGTATGCATGACGCCATGACCAATCCATCCGCCCATGCGGCCGCCGATCCGGCGGCTTCCGTCGAGAATGCCGTCAACAACTCGGGAAGCTCCTTTCTGGCGGCGATGCGGTTTTTGCCGCCCGACAAGCGCCAGGCGATGTATGCGCTCTATTCCTTCTGCCGGGAAGTCGACGACATTGCCGACGAGGCGGGCACGCCGGAAGAAAAACGGCGGCGTCTGGCCGAATGGCGGCAGGAAATCGAGCGGATGTTCAAAGGCGCGCCAAGCATGGCGATCTCTTGCGTCCTGTCCGATGCCGTTTCCCGATTCGATCTGCGGAAGGTCGACTTGCTGGCGCTGATCGACGGCATGGAGATGGATGCCACCGGTACGGTGCGTATTGCCGACGAGTCGGAACTGGCCCTCTATTGCGATCGGGTCGCCTGCTCGGTGGGACGGTCGTCGAACCGAATTTTCGGCGTGGCGCCCGAGACCGGCGATGCCTTGGCCCGGGCGCTGGGCGACGCCTTGCAGATGACCAACATCCTGCGTGACCTTGACGAGGATGCAGAGCGGGACCGGCTTTACGTGCCGCTCAGTCTGCTTGGCGCCCATGGCATCTCCGAGGTTGACGATGCGGCGGGAGTTTTGGCCCACCCGCGGTTTCCCGAGGTCTGCGCGGTTCTGGCGGCCATGACCCGCCAGCGGTACGCCGCGGCGAGGGCGATCATGGCCGGATGCGAGCGACGGGCGGTGCGTCCGGCGGCCGTCATGATGGAAATCTACCGGGCCATCTTCGAGCGCCTGGTAGCCCGTGGCTGGCGGCAGCGGGGCGGAGCGGTGAGGGTCCCCCGGCTTCTCAAGCTGTGGATCGCCCTGCGCCACGGAGTGTTCTAGGGTGGCGCCGCGTACGTTCGTCATCGGGGCTGGAATGGCCGGACTGGCCTGCGCGGTGAGGCTTGCGTCGCTCGGGCGGGTGGTCGAGGTCCTGGAAAGCGCCTCCCATGCAGGCGGTCGCTGCCGATCCTATTTCGACGACAATCTCGGCCGGCGTATCGACAACGGCAATCACCTGCTGCTGAGCGGCAACAGCGCGACCCTTTCCTACCTGTCGGAAGTGGGTGCCGCGGGGTTGCTAGCGGGCCCTGACCGCGCCGAATTCGCGTTCTTCGATCTCGAGCGTCGGGCCGGTTGGACGATCCGTCCCACCGCGGGCCGCCTGCCGTGGTGGATTTTGGCACCGTCGCGCCGGGTTCCCGGAACGCGCGCCCGGGACTATCTGCGTGCCGCCCGGTTGGCCGGGGCCGGCCCGTCACAGACCGTCGCCGAGATTCTGGACGACGGCGGCCCGCTTTACCGATGTTTCTGGCACCCGTTCGCCCTGGCCGTCATGAACACGGACCCTGAGGAAGCGTCGGCGGCCCTGTTGTGGCCGGTGGTGCGCGAAACGCTGGGCCGTGGCGAAGCGGCTTACCGTCCGCGCATTGCCCGGGTCGGATTGTCCGAAAGCCTGGTCGATCCGGCGCTGGCCTATTTGAGCAGCCGGGGAGCCGATATCGGCTTCGGGCGGCGGGTCCGGGGGCTCGAACGGACCGGCGACAGGGTGACCGCCATCGACCTGGGCGACCGCGAGATGGCCGTCGGAGAGGAAGATTCGGTCGTCCTTGCGGTGCCGGCCGGCGTATGCGCCTCGTTGCTGCCCAACCTCGTCGTTCCCACCGAATTCCGGGCCATTCTCAATGTCCATTTCCGGATTGCCGGGGCGCCGCCTGCCGGACCGTCGATGGTGGGACTCGTGGGCGGCATGGCCCAGTGGTTGTTCTGCCGGCAGGATGTGGTTTCCGTCACGGTGAGCGCGGCGGACGCCATCGAAGGCCCGCCCGAGCAAATCGCCGGCCGCATCTGGGCAGAAATTTCACAAGTCCTGGGATGCTGCGGAACGCAAACGCCGTCCTTTCGGGTCGTCAAGGAAAAGCGGGCGACTTTCGCCCAGACACCGGAACAAACGCGCCGCCGGCCGCCGACCCGGACGTCCTGGCGCAACCTCGTTCTCGCCGGAGACTGGACCGACACCGGCCTCCCGGCGACGATCGAGGGTGCGGTCCGATCCGGAACGAAAGCGGCGGAAGCGGTCATCGAACTTTCCGAGGGGCCTTGAACCGGCCGCGAAATTCTTGCACAAAGCGCGCACGGGTATCCACGCAACCTCACATGCGCGCGGGAGGAGGAGCCACACGTGCCAATTCCTCCTTGTTCAACTGTCTTCGAACGCGAACTGGAACGAAGCGAAATGACGTTTACCGGTAAAGGGGCATCCTTCGACGCGCGAGTTAATGCCCTCGTCGAGGAAATGTCCGATGCCCTGGTGGGGTTTCAGGCCGAAGACGGGCATTGGGCCT
The DNA here is from genome assembly GCA_014859895.1 of Rhodospirillales bacterium. GTDB lineage: Bacteria > Pseudomonadota > Alphaproteobacteria > Rhodospirillales > Shumkoniaceae > Shumkonia. Next base: position 18,745 of record JACZKS010000113.1, on the reverse strand, counting down.
TCGAACTCGAGGCCGACGCGACCATTCCGGCGGAATACATCCTGCTCAACCATTTTCTCGACGAGATCGACGACGAGACCGAATCGAAACTCGCCAACTATTTGCGCGCGATCCAGGGCGGGCACGGCGGCTGGCCGCTTTATCATGACGGCGAATTCAACATCAGCGCTTCGGTAAAGGCCTATTACGCCTTGAAGATGTGCGGGGATTCGCCGGATGCGCCGCATATGAAGCGGGCTCGCGAAGCCATCCTGGCCAACGGCGGGGCGGCGCGCGCCAACGTGCTGACCCGCTTCACGCTGGCGCTTTTCGGGCAGGTGCCGTGGCGGGCGACCCCGGTGATGTGGCTGGAAGTCCTGTTGTTGCCCCGGTGGTTCATTTTCCATATGGACAAGGTGTCCTACTGGTCGCGCACCGTCATGGTGCCGCTGATGGTTCTCGAGGCGCTCAAGCCGCGCGCGAAGAACCCGCGCGGCGTTTCCATCGCCGAACTCTTCGTGACGCCGCCCGACGAGGAAAGGCGCTACCTCTCCAACCCTACCGGGCACTGGCTCGGCGAGATCATGCTGGCGTTCGACCGCGTGGGCCGGCTTATCCAGCCGTTGTCCCCGAAAGTCCTTCAGCGGCGGGCGATCCGGAAGGCGATGTCCTTTGTCCAGGAACGCCTGAACGGCGAGGACGGGTTGGGCGGCATTTTCCCCGCCATCGCCAACACCTTGATGGCGTTCGATGCGCTTGGCTACCCGAAGGATCATCCGGATTACGTGGTGGCGCGCAAGGCCGTCGACGGCCTGCTGGTCTTTAAGAATGGCATGGGGTACTGCCAGCCCTGCCTGTCGCCCGTGTGGGACACCGGGTTGGCGGCGCACGCGCTTCTGGAATCCGGACTGCAAGACGATCATCCGGTGATCGAGAAGGCCAACGACTGGCTGGTTGAACGTCAGATTCTCGACGTCGAGGGCGACTGGATCACCGACCGACCGCACCTGCGCCCAGGTGGATGGGCCTTCCAGTATCGCAACGACTACTATCCCGACGTCGACGACACCGCTGTGGTCGCCATGGCGCTGCACCGGGCGGATCCGGAACGTTACCGCACGGCGATAGAGCGTGCCGCCGAATGGGTGATCGGCATGCAGAGTCGTAACGGTGGATGGGGAGCGTTTAACGCCGACAACACCTACTATTTTCTCCAACACATTCCGTTCGCCGACCACGGCGCCCTGTTGGATCCGCCCTCGGCCGACGTCAGCGCCCGCTGCATCTGCCTGCTGGCGCAGATGGGATATGACCGTACCCATCCCGCCATGGCGCGGGGCCTCCGTTACCTTAAGAACGAGCAGGAGGAGGACGGGTCGTGGTTCGGCCGCTGGGGCAACAACTATGTGTACGGCACGTGGTCGGCGCTGTGCGCCTTCAACGCTGCGGGCGAAGATCCGGATGCGCCCTACATCCGGCGGGCTGTCGAATGGCTGAAGGCCCGTCAACGGGCCGACGGCGGATGGGGCGAGGATTGCGCCAGCTATTGGCAGAATCGCCGGGACGAGGTCAAGGTCAGCACGCCGTCGCAAACGTCGTGGGCGCTGCTCGGCCTCATGGCGGCCGGTGAGGTGGACAGCGATGCGGTCCGCCGGGGGCTCGAATATCTTGTGGCGGCGCCCCGCATTAACGGAAAGTGGCACGAAGAATACTTCAACGCGGTCGGCTTCCCGCGGGTGTTCTATCTGCGCTACCATGGCTACAGCGCGTATTTCCCGCTGTGGACCCTGGCCCGGTATCGCTATCTGCGCCAAGCCAACGTGCGGTCGACCCAATACGGTTTGTAGGTGAACCAACTCGGCATCGTTACCGGACTTGTCAGCGAAACCGATTGCCTGAGAGCAATTGGTCGGGTGGGGCTGCTGGCCATCCGCTGTGCCGGTGCCGACGCTCGACGAGCCCAGGCCCTGGCCCGAGGCCTTGCGGAGGCGGGCTGCGTGGCGCTGGCGAGCTTCGGGTTGGCCGGCGGGCTTGACTCCGCGCTGCATTCGGGTGACGTGATTCTTGCTGATCGTGTGGTCGGGGACGATGCCATCTTTCAAGCGGAGGGGGCGTGGCACGCCCGGGCGCACGCTTTGCTGCGGGGAGAAGCGGGATTGACGGTCGGCCTGCTGGCCGGGGCGGACGTGACGGTCGGAACACCCGAGGAAAAACAACGCCTGCACGAAAAGACGGGAGCCATCGCCGTCGACATGGAGAGCCCGGCGGTTGCCTCCACGGCCCGGCAGTTCAATCTGCCCTTCCTTGCCGTTCGGGTCATCGCCGATACGGCAGACCGACGCGTTCCCGCTTGGCTTTCCGGGGTGATCGACGAGGCGGGAGCCGTCAAACCCGGGGCATTCTGCGCCGGCCTGCTGAAACGGCCGGGGGATCTGGCGGATATTGCGCGACTGGCGGGCGCCAATCGCCGGGCGCTGACTTCGTTACGCAGCGTCGCTGCGCTTCTGGGACCCGGACTCGGCTTCCTTTAGCTGCGCCGACAGGGCTTCGAACACGAACTGGGCCGGCCGCTGGTTTTCGAGCGGGATGTCGGCGACCATCGGCTTTTCGGTATCAACCCCGCGAAGGGCTACCTTCAAGGCCTTCAGCGGGTGGGCGACGGTATCGATGACCGCCGTCGGCTCGTAGCCGCAATGCACCATGCAGTTGGCGCATTTCTCGTAGTTGCCGGTGCCGTAGCTTTCCCAGTCGGTTTCCTCCATCAGTGCCTTGAAGGTGGGGGCGTACCCTTCGCTGATCAGATAGCACGGACGCTGCCAGCCGAAGATGTTGCGGGTCGGATTGCCCCACGGCGTGCACCGGTACTGTTGGTTGCCGGCCAGGAAATCCAGATAGAGCGAGGACTGGTTGAACCGCCACTTGCGCCCGGTTCCCAGGCGGAACAGTGCGCGGAAGAACTCCTTGGTGCGCGTCCGGGTCATGAAGTGTTCCTGGACCGGCGCCCGCTCGTAGGCGTAGCCGGGTGCCACCGTGACGCCTTCGACATCCAACTCGTCACAGGCGAACGACAGGAATTCGGCGACGTTCTTGGGGTCGGCGTAATCGAACAGCGTGCAGTTGATTGTGACGCGGAAGCCGCGCTGACGCGCCGCCCGGATGGCCGAAACCGCCCGGTCGAAAACCCCTTCCTGGGAGACGGCGCGGTCGTGATGCTCGCGGTCGCCATCGAGATGTACCGAAAACGTCAGGTACGGGCTGGGCGAGAAGCGGTCCAGCCGCTTTTCCATGAGAAGCGCGTTGGTGCAGAGATAGACGAACTTCTTGCGGGCGACGAGGCCGTTGACGATCTCGACGATTTGTTTGTGGAGAAGCGGCTCGCCGCCGGGGATCGAAACGATCGGCGCGCCGCATTCCTCGGCTGCGTCGAGACACTCCTGAACGCTCATGCGCCGGTTCAGGATGGGATCGGGGTAGTCGATCTTGCCGCATCCGGCGCACGCCAGGTTGCAGCGGAACAGCGGTTCCAGCATGAGGACCAGCGGATAGCGCGCGTTGCCGCGCAGCTTCTGGCGCAGAATATAGGCGCCGACGCGCACTTGCTGAATCAAGGGAACCGACACGGGATCAGGCCTCCGAGCTTTCTTGCGCCTTCAGGTGGGCAGCCATGTCGTTGAGGTTGCTCGGCAACTTGAAGTGCATGTTTTCTTCGATGCCGCCAATTTCCGACACCTCGACCTTCCCGAAATCACCCAACCGGTGGATGAGATCAAGCACTAATTCTTCCGGGGCCGACGCCCCGGCCGTGATTCCCACCGTGGTAACGCCGTCGAGCCAGCGTGGATCGAGCGCGCTGGCATCGTCGATCAGATAGCTGGGAATGTTCATCTCGGTGCCGATTTCCCGCAGCCGGTTCGAGTTCGAGCTGTTGCGGGCGCCGACGACCAGAAGGATGTCGGCCACTCCCACCAGCTTGCGAACCGCCGTCTGCCGGTTCTGGGTGGCGTAGCAGATGTCCTTGACGTCGGGACCGACGATTTTCGGAAACCGCTTCTTCAACGCCGCGATGATGTCACGCGTCTCGTCGACCGAAAGGGTGGTTTGGGTGACATAGGCGACCTGCTCGGGATTCCTGACCTGGATGGCCCCGACGTCGACGGCGGAACTGACCAGATGGACGCCGCCGGGGATCCGTCCACGGGTTCCCTCTACCTCGGGATGGCCATCGTGGCCGATGAGGATCACCTCGCGGCCCTTCAGGGCATGATTCTGCCCCTCCTTGTGGACCTTCGAAACGAGGGGACAGGTGGCGTCGATGGTCGGCAGGTTGCGCCTTTCGGCTTCCGCTTGCACCGCTTCCGGCACCCCGTGCGCGCTGAAGATCGTCACCGCGCCTTCCGGGATGTCGCTCAGGTTCTCGACGAATACCGCCCCCTTGGCGCGCAGCGACTCCACGACGTGCTTGTTGTGGACGATTTCGTGACGCACGTAGACAGGTGGGCCGAACAGGTCGAGCGCACGCTGGACGATCTCGATGGCGCGTTCGACGCCGGCACAAAATCCGCGCGGCTGAGCCAGCAGAACCCGCAGAACTCTCTCGTTCTCGTTTTTCACGATGCCTCGACAGGTTGAAAGTCGTACGGCCCTGCCGTTCCGCGGCGGCCGTCGCCCTGGAACATAGGGATGATTCGCCGGAAGTTGAAGGAAAATTGCCGCCGGTCGCGGCCAAATGGGGCGGCCCGACGAATTTCGCGACAGTGCGCTTCCCACTGGTATACTCCGCGACCTTCGAAAACCGGCACGGGAAATGGTTCGCATGAAAGCGCTTGTCACTGGGGCAACAGGCTTCGTCGGCTCGGCCGTGGCCCGGGCCCTGCTCGGGGCTGGGCATACGGTACGCGTCCTGGTGAGACCGACCAGCGATCGGCGCAATCTCGACGGCCTGGCCGTTGACGCCGTGGTCGGCGATCTCACCGATGGGGCGTCGTTGCGGTCCGCCTGCGCCGGATGTGACGCGCTTTTCCACGTGGCAGCTGACTATCGGCTATGGACCCGCGACCCACAGGCGATGATGGCCGCCAATGTCGATGGTACCCGCAACATCCTGCGTGCCGCCATGGACGCCGGTGTTTCGCGCGTCGTCTATACCAGCAGCGTCGCCACCTTGGGCATTCGGCCGGGCGGCCAGTCGGCCGACGAGCGGACCCCGGCCACGCTTGCGGACATGATCGGACCTTACAAGCGCTCCAAGTTCCTGGCCGAGGAGACCGTTCTGGGAATGATCGCCACGGAGGGGGCTCCGGTGGTGATCGTCAATCCGTCGGCGCCGATCGGGCCTTACGATATCAAACCGACCCCGACCGGGCGGATGATCGTCGAGGCGGCGACGGGACGTATGCCGGCCTATGTCGATACCGGTCTCAACGTTGTGCATGTCGATGACGTTGCCGCCGGGCACTTGGCGGCCTTCGAGCGGGGAGTGACCGGGGAACGCTATATCCTCGGCGGCGAGAATCTGACCCTGCGCCAAATCCTGGTTGCCATTGCGGCGATGACGGGGGGCAGGGCGCCGCTTTTCCGGGTGCCCCACAGCCTGATCCTTCCCGTCGCCTTCGTGGCCGAGACCTGGACCCGCTGGACTGGCGGCGAGGAGCCATTCGCCACAGTGGACGGCGTGCGCATGGCCCGCAAGAAGATGTTCTTCACGTCCGACAAGGCCGTTCGGCACCTGGGGTACGCGCCGCGCCCGGCCGTCAAGGCGCTATCCGACGCCATCCGGTGGTTCCGCGAGAACGGCTACCTCGGCTGACGGCCAGCCGTTCATTGCGGTTCGGTCGCGAATGGTTTAGACGAGGGCCGTTCAATGGGATAAGGCGCCTTCATCGATGAAAGCCGTAATGCTGGCGGCGGGACTGGGCACCCGGTTGTATGGAAACGGGGAAGACCAGCCGCCCAAGGTCCTGCTTCGCTTCGAGAACAAGACGCTTCTGGAGCGCCATGTCGAAATCCTCCGCGCGTTGGGGATCGAGGAACTGGTCATGGTGCTCGGCTACCGCCATGACGAGATCGAGGCGGAATTGAGGGCCGTCGGCGCCGGGGATTTCGTCCGCACCTATTTCAATCCGGATTTTCACGACGGCCCGGTGGTGTCGCTGTGGACGGCGAGGGACGTGCTGAAGAGCGGCAGCGACGTTCTGTTCATGGATGCCGACGTGCTCTATCCGCCGCTGCTTCTCGAACGCCTGATCGCTGCCTCCGATCCGACCTGCCTGCTGTTCGATCGCGGCATCGACGCCGGCGAGGACCCGGTGCGGATCTGCATCCGCGACGACCGCATCGTCGATTTCGGCAAGATGATCGAAGGCGACTTCGACGTCATCGGCGAATGGCCGGGCTTCATGAAAATGTCGCCGGCAATCGCCGGCCGGATCGCCGATGCGACGGCCAGGTACGTGCAGGCCGGAAAGGTCAAGCTCGCCTACGAACCGGCCATGCGAGATGTGATGATGGACTCCCCCCCGGGGACCTTCGGGTTCGAAGATATTACCGGGGTGCCGTGGATCGAGATCGATTTTCCGGGTGACCTGATCCGGGCCCAGCAGATCATCTATCCGCAGGTAGCAGCCGCCGCGACCGACCGCGATGGCGGCTCCAAGGCACGTCGGGGCTAAGCCCGGGATCAGGGGTCGGTGATGGCTTCTTTGATCGCACAATCCGGTCGGCGCTTCGCCACCCTGTGGGTCGATGGCGTGCGGCGATGGGCGCCCTGGGTGGTCGTCGTCGCCCTGGCGGCGACGGTCGGCGCCAGCTTTTTTGTCGCCCGTAACGTCGCCATCAACACCGATACCGAGGACATGCTCTCCCCGGACCTGCCGTTCCAGAAATACTCGCGGGAAGAGGACGAGGCCTTCCCTCAGTTGTCGGACATGATCGTGGTGGTGATCGACGGCCAGACTCCTGACCTGGCCGACGACGCGGCCATCGCGCTCGCCGGCAGGATGCGGGAACTTCCGGCCGTTTTTCGCAGTGTCTTCGATCCGGCGGCGGACCCCTTCTTTCGCCGGAACGGCCTGCTTTATCTGAGCACCGACGAGCTTTACGCGCTGAGCGACAGACTGGCCGAAGCCCAGCCTTTCCTTGGCGCCTTGTGGCGCGATCCCAGCCTACGCGGGCTGTTCGACATGCTCCGGCTGGCCGTAGACGCCGTTCTGGAAAGTGGGAATACCGCGCCGCCTATCGAAATCGGTCGGGTGCTGACGGTTATGGCCGAAACGCTCGATGCCCAGAAGGAGGGACGGTTTTCACGGCTTTCCTGGCAGCAATTGATGATGGACGACGGCGACGACAAGGGGCCCTATCGGCGGTTCATCCTCGTGCAGCCGGTCCTCGATTACGGATCGCTTCAACCGGCCACTGCGGCCATCGATACCGTGCGTCACCTGGCCGATGAGATCGGCCTGACGCCGGATTGGGGTGTTCGCGTGCGCCTGACCGGCTCGGCTGCCATGGCCGAGGACGAATTGAGAAGCGTCGAGGAGGGCATGGGCCTCGCCGCCGTGGTGTCGCTGGTACTGGTGGTCGGCCTGCTGTTTTGGAGCTTCCGTTCCGTCCGCATGGCCTTGGCGACGCTGCTTACCCTGATCATGGGCTTGGTGTGGACGGCTGCCTTCGCCACGCTGGCGATCGGCCGGCTGAACCTGATTTCGGTAGCGTTCGCCGTGCTGTTCATCGGCCTCAGCGTCGATTTTGGAATTCACTTCGGCCTCCGCTACAGGGAAGCCATCCGCGCAGCGGCAGGATCGGGCGCCGCCTTGCGGGAAGCGGCGGAAAGTGTCGGCGGTGCGCTCACGCTGTGTGCGGTGGCTGCGGCGATCGGCTTTTTCTCCTTCCTCCCCACCGCGTATCTGGGCTTGGCCGAATTGGGGGTGATTGCCGGCGCCGGGATGTTCATCGCGCTGTTTTCCAACCTGACGGTTCTTCCGGCGCTGCTGGCCCTGATGAACATTCGCCCGGATGGCTCCGATGCCGGCGGTCGCGATTCGGCCAATCCCGCCACCGGCTGGCTCGGCGCCCACCCCCGGGCGGTGCTGTCCGGAGCTTTGCTGCTGGCGATGTTGGCGGCCCTGCTGCTGCCGCGCGCCCGCTTCGATTTCGATCCTCTCAACCTTAGGGACCCCGAGACCGAATCGGTGGCCACCTACCTCGACCTCATCAAGGACGATGCCGACGGCCCGTATTCGGTGACGGTGTTGGCGAAGGACGTGATCGAGGCCCGGACGCTGGGCGACAAGCTGGGCCGGCTGCCGGAAGTGAGGGAGACGCGATCGATCGCCGACTACGTTCCCGCCGACCAGGACGCCAAGCTCGACATCATCCAGACCATGGCCTTGTTCCTGGCGCCCGCCTTGAGCCCCGGCAATCAGAAGGCACCGCCATCGCCGACGGACAATCGGAAAGCCCTGGCCGAGGTGCTTGAGAGTCTGCAGACGCTGGTGGCGCGGGCGGCGGACGCGGACCTGAAGGACGACGCCGGGCGGCTGATCCGGGCCATCGAGGCCCTGGGCGGCCCCGCGGCCACGGACGCTACGATTGTGGAAATGCAGGAACGGTTGCTGTCGGGGCTGCCCGTTCGTCTGGAAAATTTGCGCCAGGCGCTGATGGCCGGCCCCGTCGCTCTCGATTCGCTGCCGGGCGATCTGCGCGAGCGCGAGATCGCCGCCGACGGGCGCACCCGGCTCGAGGTCTATCCGCGCGAGAATCTTACCGACCGCGAGGCACTGCGTCAATTCGTCGAGGCGGTCCGCGCGGTGGCGCCCAACGCCACCGGCGGGCCGATCATCATTCTCGAAGCCGGAGATGCGGTGGTGTCGGCGTTCCGGGAGGCGGGAATCATCGCCGTTTCCTGCATCGCGATCCTTCTGTTCGTGGTGTTGAGGAACGTTCGGGACGTACTGTTTGTTTTTGCCCCCCTCGTTCTGGCCACCCTTCTGACGGTCGCGGCATCGGTTCTGCTGACGCTTCCCTTCAACTTCGCCAACGTCATCGTGCTGCCGTTGCTGTTCGGGTTGGGCGTGGCCAATGGCATCCACGTGGTCTTGCGCGGTCGCGACGAAGCCGGCCGCCAAGAGGTCTTCGCCACCAGTACGCCGAGGGCGGTGGTGTTCAGCGCGCTGACTACGGTGGGCTCTTTCGGCTCCATCGCGCTTTCCAGCCATCCGGGAACGGCCAGCATGGGCGTGCTGCTGACGGTCGCCATTTCGTTGACCCTGGTGTGCACGCTGGTTCTGCTGCCGGCCCTGATGGCGTTGTCGAGCGCCTCATGGCGGCGGGGGCGGGCCTGACTATTTCGCGAGCAGCTCGTCCGCCTTGCGGTTGAGGGTTGCGACCAGGCCATCGATGCCCGAATCGGCGAGAATTCGCCGGTATTCGGAACGGCGCACGGCCAGCTGGCTGACGCTGTTGTCGAGCAGGATGTCGGCGATCAGCCAGCGGGAGTCCGTTTCCTTCATGACATAGGTCAGTCCGGCGTCCGTGTCCTCGGCGCCGACGATGCGGGTTTGCACCAGCACGGTATCCTGCGGCCCGGGCCGGTCGCCCACCATCTCGAATCGTTCGCCGGAGTAGCCGTTGAACTGCGAGGCATAGGTGGCGATGCTGAGGCGGCGAAACGCCTTGAGCAACGTGGCCCGCTGCGCCGGATCGGCCGATTCCCACTGGGACCCGCCGGCTACCCGAATCATCCGTTCGAGATCGAAGGCCTTGTCGATGGCCGGCGAAAGGGTGTCGAAACGCTGTTGCACGTCTTCCGTCTCAGCCCGCTTCATGACGGCCAGAAGCTGGTCGTGGAATTCGCCGACGATGGTTGCCGGACCCGAAGCGGCCTGGGACGCCGCCATCAGCGGCCATGACAGCATCACGGCCATCACGAGGGGGACGATACGACACACTCGCATCATGAATGCGGCTCCGGAATCCAGGGGATGGGGACGAACTACTTAGAAAGTAGTTCGTCGGCCTTCGCCGTCAATGTGGCGATCAGTCCGTTGATTCCCTGATTCTTGAGGGTATTGCCGTATTCGGAGCGGCGTACGGTCATCTCGCTGATGCCTTCATCGACGATGACGTCGATGATCCGCCAGCGCCCGGCCATTTCGAGGACACGATAATCCAGGGACACCGAAGAACCGTCCGGATCAATAATTTTGGTCTTGATCAAACGGGTGTTCTGGGGTGCCGGCGTTTCGCCTTCGATCTTAAAAGCCTGACCGGAATAGCCATCGAACAGCGTGGCGACGGTGCTGATGTTGTTGCGCTTGAAGGCGGTTGCGAGTCGCTCTTTTTCCTCGACGGTGGCCTGCTTCCAGTACGCTCCCGTCGCCGTGCCGATCATGACGGGGATGGAAAACGCGTCCTCGATGCCGGGCAGCAGGCGCTCGTAGCGTTGCCGGACGGTCAAGGATTTCGCTTCCTTCATGACTTCCAGCAAATGATCCTGAAAACGTTGGACCACAGAAACGGGATCACCCTGCTGGGCCGACGCCGTCAGGGGGGCAACAAGGAAGACGCATAAAATCAGTAGACTACGAAGCTGTGTCCCGATCCGCATGGCTCTCTCCGGCACGTTCCGTCATTGGGGCTGGTTCTTTCGACCCGCCATTTCGACGAACCCTAGGGCCGACGCCTCCGAATGACAATAGCTTCCTCGGCGCCGGTTCGAGGCTGGGGAGTCAAGAGGTTTGATGGGGGTGTCGGCAAGATATGATCGTTGCGGTTCCGAAAAAGTTCACTTAATACTAACCCCGTTGGGGAACATTGGCGTCTCGCGCTAGGGGTGGCAGGCGACAATTGTGGATGGACACCGTGTTTAAGCTCTTTTCAAGAATGATCGCAGTCACCGGCGTCGCCGCAGCGTTCGCCGTGGCGCTGGGAGTTGGTTCACCGGCTTGGGCAGAAGCGCCCCAGACGGCTCAGGTGGTGGCGGATGAATCGGATGACAGCGGCGATCCGCTGGAACCGGTCAACCGCTTCCTGTTCGAATTCAACGAGATCTTCCAGATGGTCATCCTGCGGCCGGCGACCGGCATGTATCAGCATCTGATACCGCCGGCGGTACGCGAAGCCATCGGCCACATGATCGACAACCTGAAAGCGCCGGTCATCCTGGCCAATGATCTGTTGCAGGGCGAGGGCGACCGCGCCTGGGTCACCACCCAGCGATTCGTGGTCAACACGACGCTGGGTGTCGGCGGCATCATGGACCCCGCCACGAAATTTGGGCTCACCCGGCACAGCGAGGATTTCGGCCAGACCCTGGCGGTCTGGGGCGTGGGAGAAGGGCTCTACCTGGTTCTGCCTTTCTACGGCCCCTCGAACCCGCGGGACGCCGTCGGCAAGCTTTTCGTCGACAATTATTTCGATCCGCTTGGCATGTATCTCGAGAATACCAACGAGGATGAGGCGCGCTACGCCCGCATGTCGGTCGGCGGTGTCGACGAGTACGGCGGCGTAATGGACGATCTTGAACAGATCAAAAAGACGTCGGTCGACTATTACGCGGCGATTCGTAGTATGTACCGCCAGAAGCGGAAGGCGGAGATCAGCAACGGCACCGAAGTTGACCTGCCACCGATCCCGGATCTGGGCCAAATGCCGGACGGGACGCCTGCCGAACAGGTGTCGCTGGAGCGGAAATAGCCGGTCTGCGGTAACGCAATCGTTATCGGGAACAAGCGCCGCCCATCGGTTGGGCTGCGCTGTCTTTTGGCGGCGATCCCGCCCGTCTCGGGGGCGAGCGGCGGCCAATAACCCTTGACACTTGTTAGGTATTATGGCACTTTGAGGTTACCGGAGCCCGTACGGGTCCGGTGGGGTGTTTTGGCTTGACCATGTGGTGGGCCAAGAGGGCGTATTGCTTCACAAGGAGGATATTGCCGATGTCTGACCGAAATCTGTCTCCCAACTGAAGGTTCGAGGTGGTTGCCGCCTGCGCGGGTCTCGCGAGGGGGCATTGGCTGTTTCGGCAAGTCTTTGCGGGATGGACGCAAATTTGCCGGCAGTGATTGAGAATCCGGGCGCACGGACCGCGCCGCCAAGTAAAGGGAGATCAAGATCCATGACTGCTATTTCTCTGCCTGTCGTCCCGTCCGAAAACGGTGTGGCGCGCTACCTGCGCGACATCTGGCGGTTTCCGGTATTGACCGCCGACGAGGAATATATGCTGGCGTTGCGTTGGCGCGAGCATGGCGACGTCGATGCAGCGCACAAGCTGGTGACCAGCCATCTTCGCTTGGTGGCCAAGATCGCGATGAAGTATCGCGGCTATGGGCTGCCTGTGGCCGATCTGCTGTCGGAAGGAAACATCGGCCTGATGAAGGCCGTGAAGAAATTCGAGCCCGAGCGTGGTTTCCGGTTGGCCACCTATGCGATCTGGTGGATCAAGGCGGCGATGACGGAATACGTCCTGCGCTCGTGGTCGCTGGTTCGCATGGGCACCATGGCGGCCCAAAAGAAGATGTTCTTTAACCTTCGGCGGCTGAAGAGCCGCCTGGAAATCCTCGACAACGGGGATATCAGCTTCGACGACGCGCGGGCTCTCGCCAAACGGCTCAACGTCTCGGAAGAAGAGATCGTCGACATGAACCGGCGGATTTCGTCGCGCGACGCATCCCTCAACACGCCGCTCGGCGAAGAAGAGGGGATGGAGTTCCAGGATACCCTCGTCGACGATTCGCCGTCGCCGGAAGCGCTGGCCATTCGTGGCGATGAGGCTTCCCGCCGCCGGCGCATGCTGGTTGACGCACTCAAGACGCTGAACGATCGCGAGCGTCACATCTTTGTCGAACGGCGGCTGAAGGAAGATCCGGTCACGCTGGAGGAACTCGGCCAGCAGTACGGCATCAGCCGGGAGCGGGTCCGTCAGCTCGAGGCACGCGCCTTCGAGAAGGTCCAGGGTCTGGTTCGCGAGAATGCCGGGGCCGACGCTTCGGCGCTCGCCGCGTAGTCTCCCCCCCTCCGTTCCCACAGGCCATGGGCGACAAGTCGGCCCTGACCGTCTGGAAGCTCGCCATTCCTCCCGGAGGAGGAGGGATGGCTTGACTTCGTTGGGGCAGGCAATAAGTTGTCGCACGGGCGGCTTCGAGACCGGCGGGTGCCTTCGAAAAGAAACGCCAACAATCCGTGATCCTAGGACAGGGAAAACGCGCGGTATGATTACGCTTGAGCGGCTAACGAAAAAATTCGGTCCCATCCTTGCCGTGGACGGCCTCTCACTTTCGGTTCAGCGTGGTGAAGTTCTGGGGTTCCTGGGCCCGAATGGCGCGGGAAAAACCACCACCATGCGCATGATCACCGGTTTCCTCCCGCCGACCAGCGGGACCGCGGCGGTGGGTGGCTTCGACGTGACCAAGACGCCCATTGCCGTGCGCCGGCTGATCGGCTACCTGCCGGAGGGGGCACCGCTGTACGGCGACATGACGCCGGCGGCGTTCCTCGACTTCATCTCGGGGATGCGGGGCTTCGGCGGCGCCGCGAAGAAACAACGGATGGACTGGACGGTGGAAACCCTCCAGTTGGGCGACGTGCTGCATCGGCCGATCGACACGCTCTCGAAGGGCTACAAGCGGCGGGTGGGATTGGCCCAGGCCATTCTCCACGATCCGGACGTGCTCATCCTCGACGAACCGACCGACGGGCTGGACCCAAACCAGAAACATCAGGTCCGCGCGTTGATCCGCAGCATGGCCCGGGACAAGGCCATCGTCATCTCGACCCACATCCTGGAAGAGGTGGAAGCGGTGTGCACGCGCTCGGTGGTGATCGCCGGCGGGCGGATCGTTTTCGACGGGTCGCCGCGTGATCTCCAGCGTCGTTCGCGGCGGCACAACGCCGTGGAAATCCGGCTTGACGCTCAATCGTCGGCGGCCCTGGCAGGCGAGATCGCTGCGTTGCCGGGTGTGGCGGCGGTCGATGCCGCAATCGAAGAAGGCGGGCTGGCGACCCTTCTGGTGGTGCCGCACGATGGCCGGCCGATCATCCATGACCTGAGCGAGTGCATCCGGGCCAGCGGACTGGCCATCGAGGAGATGCATACCGAGCGCGGCGACCTTGCCGAGGTCTTTCGCCAGCTCACCATCGCCGCCTGAGGGGGGGGCCGCCATGAGCAACGTCCTGACCATTTTCCGGCGCGAATTCGGGGCCTATTTCTCGACGCCGCTGGCCTATGTCTTCATCGTGATCTTTCTGGCGCTCAGCGGCGCCTTCACCTTCTACATGGGATATTTCTTCGAACGCGGGCAGGCCGACCTTCAGGCCTTTTTCGCGTTCCATCCCTGGCTCTACCTGATTTTCGTTCCGGCCGTGTCCATGCGCCTTTGGGCCGAGGAGCGGAAGGGCGGAACCATCGAGCTTCTGATGACGCTGCCGGTTTCGACGCCGCAGGTGGTGATCGGCAAGTTCCTGGCGGCCTGGGCGTTTGTCGGCATCGCGCTGGCCCTGACCTTCCCCATCTGGATCACCGTCAACTATTTGGGCGATCCCGACAACGGCGTCATCATCGCCGGCTATTTGGCCAGTCTGATCATGGCCGGTTCGTTCCTGGCGATCGGTGCCTGCGTGTCGGCCGTGACCAAGAACCAGGTCATTGCATTCATCCTTGCCGCAGTCATCGGGTTCCTGTTCCTGACCAGTGGGCTGGAGATTGTCATCGCGTTTTTCCGGGGATGGGCGCCGGACGTCGTCGTCGACGTGGTCGCCGGGATGAGCTTCCTCACCCATTTCACTTCGATCACCGCCGGGGTCATCGACCTTCGCGACGTGATCTTCTTCGGGTCGTTGATGGCGGTTTGCCTGTTCATCAACGTGCTTCTCGTCGACACGCGAAAGGGAGCGTGAGGGCCAAACATGGAACGGATCAAGTCCCTGGGCCAGTCGAAAATCGCCGTCATTGCCGGAGTGATGGCGGTGATCCTGTTCGTTTGCATCAACGTCTTGTCGGAAGCCACTCTGCGCTCGGTCAGGCTTGATCTAACCGAGAACAAGCTGTTCACGCTGTCGCAGGGAACCCGCGAGGTTCTTGCGGCTATCGACGAGCCGATCACGCTGCGTCTCTACGCGTCGCGCTCCCTGGCCGAAGGGGCGCCCGCCTATGGCGATTTCATCGGGCGCGTACGCGAGTTGCTTCAGCAGTATGCCGACCTGTCCGGCGGCATGGTCCGTCTGCAGGTCTACAACCCCGAACCCTATTCCGTGCAGGAGGACGAGGCGGTCGCCTATGGCTTGCAGGGCGTGCAGCTCGATCAAGGCGGCGAGACCGTTTATTTCGGCCTGGCCGCCACCAACAGCACCGACGACCAGGAAGTGATTCCGTTCTTCGACACCCAGCGCGAGCGCTATCTGGAATACGACTTGACGCGGATGCTGTTCAATCTGGCCCACCCCAAGAAGAAGGTGGTCGGCCTGATGGCCTTCCTGCCGATCGATACCGATCCGCTCAAGGAGTACAAGCCCTGGGCGGTGGTCGAGCAGCTGGAGCAGTTCGTCACCGTCCGCGCCATCGGCCGCAGCGTCAAGCATATCCCCGAAGACATCGATCTTCTGATGATCGTCCATCCCACCGGCGTCGAGGACGCTACCCTTTACGCGATCGATCAGTTCATCCTGCGCGGCGGCCGGGCCATGATCTTCGTCGATCCCCATTCCGAGGCCGAGGCCGAAATGAGCGCGGCCATGCGCCGGCCGCCGGCCGACACCGGGTCCGACCTCGGCAAGCTGTTCGCTGCGTGGGGCATCGAGTACTCGCCCCAGACTTTCATCGGCGATCGCGAGGCGGCGACCCGCGTGCAAGTGCCGGGCGCCGGCGGGCGTCCGGTGGTCACCGACTACGTGTCCTGGATCGGCCTCGGGCGGCAGAACTTCAATGCCGACGACGTGACGACAAGCGAGATCGCCCGCGTCTTCATGGCCGCCGCCGGCTCGCTCTCGAAAAAGGAAGGGGCGGACATCGAGTTCACGCCCCTGATCCAAACCGGCGAACGGTCTATGGCGATCGAGGCCTCGAAAGTGCGCATGCAGCCGGATCCGGCTCAGCTTTTGAGGGACTTCAAGTCCGCGGCTCACCCGTTTACCCTGGCGGCACGCATCCAGGGCAGGCTGAACACGGCGTTCCCGGAAGGGGCGCCCAAGGAAGAGGCCGCTGTCGAGGCGTCGGACACCACACCGAAGGCAGAGCATCTGGCGCAGTCGGTCGGGCAGGTGAACCTGATCGTCGTCGCCGACACCGACATGCTGGCCGACCGCTCGTGGCTGCAGTTCCAGAACTTTTTCGGCCGCCAGGTTGCGGTCCCGACCGCCAACAACGCGGCCTTCGTCATCAACGCGGTGGACAATCTGCTGGGCAGCAACGCCCTGATCAACCTGCGCAGCCGTGGGCTGTCCATCCGTCCGTTCCATCGTATCGAGGCCCTGAAGAGGGATGCCGAGCAGCGCTACAGCAAGACCGAGCAGGAACTGCGCGAGAAGCTCAGGGTGACCAACGAGCAGATGGGCAAGCTGGGGACTGCGGAGGGCAGCGGCGAGGCCATCCTGACCGATTCCCAGCGCGAGACCATGGCCAAGTTCCGGGCCGACCTAATCGACATCCGCCAGCAATTGCGCGAGGTTCAGCACAATCTGCGCAAGGATATCGAGGCGCTCGACACCGGGTTGAAGGTCATCAACATCTGGGCGGTCCCGGCGATCATCTGTCTCATCGCCGTAGCCATGGCATGGGCCAAGCGCCGGAAGCACCGGTTGCGGTCCGTCGACGGTTGAGGAACCCCTTAGCATAGCCATCCGAAGCCGGGAGCATTGTTTCAGCCATGACGCCGAGAAGTCTTTTGGGTTTGGGGGCCGTCACCGTGGTGGTGGCCATCGCGGCGGTAACCTCGGTTGCCAGCCGTTATGCCGGAACGCCGGTCTTGCACGACGAGAGCCCCGTTTTTAAGGAGTTGGAGGAACGCCTCAATTCCGTCGGCCGGTTCACCGTGAAGACGGCGGAGGAGGAATTCACCATACAGCGCGACGGGGCGGACTGGAGCCTGGTGGAAAAGAAAGGGTATGCGGTCGACGCGGAGAGGGCGCGCACGGCTCTTTTCCAGTTGTCCCAATTGCGGCTGGCGGAGGCCAAGACCCGGATGCCGGAACGCTATCCGCGCATCGAGGTCGAAGATCCCACCGTCAAGGACGCAAAATCGGCCCAACTGACGGTCAAGGACGAAGCTGGCGGGGTGCTGGCCGATGTCATTGTCGGCAAGGCCAAGACAACTTTGGCCGGTGGCGCCGGCGGCACCTACCTGCGCATGCCGGGCGACGCGCAGGCGTGGTTGGCTCGGGGCGCCCTCGACCTCCGGGAAAGGGCCGCCGATTGGCTGGTCAAGGACGTCGTCGATATTGACGAGAAGCGCATCCGGCGCATTTCCACGACGCCCGCCGCCGGCGAGCCCGCCGTTGTGGTTCGCAATTCGGCCGACGACCGCACGTTCGTGTTGGAAGGCATCCCGGAAGGCAAGACCGCCAAGCAGGACGAGATGAACGCATTCGGCGCGGTGCTGAGCGATCTCAAGCTTCTCGACGTCATGCCGGCCAACCAGAAGCCGCTGGCCGCCGAAGCCGGGGCCAGGGCCGAGGTGGAAACCTTCGACGGCTTGGTGATCAAGGTCGTCATGGAGGAGTCGGAGAAGGGAATTTTCGCCCACTTCGAAGCGGCGGCCAACTCCGGCCAGGGCGAGGTCGAAAAAGAGGCCCAGGCCATCAACGCCAAGGTCGGCAATTGGGTCTACCTGGTGCCAGAGTACAAGCTGCGCCCGCTATTGAAGGCGCAGGGCGACCTCATCGAGGGGTGATCGGAGGCATCGTCTTGCGCGGACGGCAAGGCGGTGCCACTCTCGGCCAATGATCGTCCTGTTCACCGATTTCGGGGTTACCGGCCCCTACGTCGGCCAGGTTAAGGCCATTCTTGCCCGGCAGGCACCGGGGATTCCGGTCATCGATCTGTTCTCGGACGCTCCCGCCTGCAATCCCAAGGCGGCTGCCTACCTGCTGGCCGCCTACGTCGAGGAATTTTCTGTCGGCACCGTCTTTCTTGGCGTCGTCGATCCCGGCGTCGGCGGGCAACGCAATGCCGGATGTCTCCTGGCCGACGGCCGCTGGTTCGTCGGCCCCGACAACGGGCTCTTTGAAATCGTCGCCCGGAGGGCGCGGGAGATGCCTCGCTGGCGCGAGCTTGATGTTTCCGCCGATGCTATCTCGGCCACTTTTCACGGCCGGGACGTCTTCGCTCCGGCGGCCGCCTTGCTGGCATGCGGCGCCATGCCGGACGGCCGTGATAGGCCGCTTGCGGAAATACGGCGGCCCAATTGGCCGGATGACTTGGCGGAAGTGATCTACGTCGATGGATTCGGCAACGCCATGACCGGGTTGCGGGCAGACCAGGTGCCCGATGGCCGTGGCCTTGATGTCGGTGGTGTACTACTCGCGAGGGCGCGGACATTTTCCGACGTGCCGCCGGGAACAGCCTTCTGCTTTGAGAACGCCAATGGGCTGATCGAGATCGCCATCAACCGAGGTCGTGCAAGCGAGCTTTTCGGTTTGAAGATCGGCGCGCCGGTGAAAATTTCTGGAATGTGACCGTTTTCACAGCCATGGTGCCAGGGGTGAGGTATCTATAAACGGCCAAGTTGTGGCAGGACGGGTGCCGGTACGGGGAACGACGCCAGTTTGCCGATAAGGCTCTTGC
>JACZKS010000112.1 GCA_014859895.1 Rhodospirillales bacterium | reverse complement strand
GGCCGCCTTTGCCAGCGCCGCGGCGCGGCCCCGCGCTTCGGCGTCGGGCAACGCCTCCAGCCAGGATGGACAGGGGGCCGTGACGTCGATCTCGGGGTCGTCAGTCGTCGGCAACGCCATTGTTCCCGTTCTTCTTTTCATAACGGGCGGCGGTGCGCCGTCTGGCCTCCACCGCCTCGTAGGCCTGGACCATGCGCGCCACCAGCGTATGGCGCACCACGTCGGCGGCGCCGAAGCGCACGAAGGCGATCCCCTCGATCCCCTCCAGCACCTCGAGCGCGTCGCGCAGGCCCGAGCGGGTGCCGCGCGGCAGGTCGACCTGGGTGAGATCGCCGGTCACCACCATGCGCGAGTTCTCGCCCAGGCGGGTCAATATCATCTTCATCTGCACGGCGGTGGTGTTCTGGGCCTCGTCCAAGATGACGAAGGAATTGGCCAGCGTGCGGCCCCGCATGAAGGCCAGCGGCGCCACCTCGATCTCGCCGTTCTCCAGGCGCTTGGCGACCTGGCTCGACGGCATCATGTCATGCAGCGCGTCGTAAAGGGGCCGCAGGTAGGGGTCCACCTTCTCGCGCAGGTCGCCGGGCAGGAACCCCAGCTGTTCGCCGGCTTCCAGGGCCGGGCGCGACAGGATGATGCGGTCGACCTCGCCCTTGATCAGGCGCTCGACCGCCTTGGCCACCGCCAGATAGGTCTTGCCGGTGCCGGCCGGGCCCAACCCGAACACCAGCTCGCAGGCGTCGATGGCCTTGAGGTAGTCGGCCTGGGTGGGCGAGCGCGGTGAGATCATGCGCTTGCGGGTATGGATGACGAGGTCGTCCTCGGGACGCGTCGCGCCGCCGTTGCCGACAGCCAGGCGGACCGCCGCGTCCACTTCCTCGCGGCCGACCGGCAGGCCGCGCCGCAAGCGGTCGTAAAGGCCGGTCAGGCCGGCCTTGGCGGTGGCCACCGCCTCGGGCGCGCCGACGATGGTCGCTTCGTTGCCGCGTGTGTGGATGGCGACGTCGAGGCGCTGCTCGATGCGCGCCAGATGGGTGTTGTGATAGCCGAATAGCTGGATGACCAGGGCGTTGTCGTCGAACTCCAGGTGTTCGGTCCGGACATCCTCGGCGACCGGCGCCGGATGGCGGGCGCGCGGGTTCACGCGGCGGCTCCCGCACCGACCGGCACCCCGGCCAGGCTGTTGGCGTAGCCGGCCTCGATGCGCAACTCCACGATGGCGCCCGAGAAGGCGCTTGGCACCTCGGCGTGGACCGGCTGCATGTAGGGGCTGCGCCCCAGAAGCTGGCCCGCATGCTTGCCAGGACGATCGAAGAGTACGGGCAACACGCGCCCGACGCAGCCGCGGTTGAAATCGAGTTGCTGGGCGTTGAGCAGATCCTGCAGGGCCGCCAGGCGCTCCTCCTTGACGGCTTCCGGAACCTGATCCTTGAGTGCCGCGGCGGGAGTGCCCGGCCGCGGGCTGTACATGAAGGAATAGGCCTGCACGAAGCCGATGTCGCGAACCAGTGCCAGGGTCTCCTCGAAGTCGGCCTCGGTCTCGCCCGGGAAACCGACGATGAAGTCCGACGACAGCCCGAGGTCGGGACGGGCGGCACGCAGCCGCTCGACCAGGCGGCGGAAGGCATCGGCGTCATGGCGGCGGTTCATCGCCGCCAGGATGCGGTCCGAGCCGGACTGCACCGGCAGATGGAGGAAGGGCATCAGCTGCGGCACCTCGGCATGGGCCGCGATCAGCTCGTCGGTGACGTCGGCCGGATAGGAGGTGGTGTAGCGGATGCGATCCAGCCCGTCGATTTCGGCCGCCGCGCGGATCAGCCGGCCCAGGCCCCAGTCGCCGCCGTCGGGCGCTAGGCCGTGGTAGCTGTTGACGTTCTGGCCCAGGAGCGTGATCTCCCGCGCGCCTGCCGCCACCAGGCGCCTGGCCTCGGCCAGTACCGCCGCCGCCGGGCGCGAGTATTCGGCGCCGCGCGTATAGGGAACGACGCAGAAGGTACAGAACTTGTCGCAGCCTTCCTGGATGGTCAGGAAGGCGGCGGCGCCATCCACCCGGGCGTTTTCCGGCAGACGGTCGAACTTGGGCTCGGACGGGAAGGCGGTGTCGAGCTGGGCGCCCCCGGCCCGGCTGGCGCGCGCCACCATCTCGGGCAGGTGGTGATAGGCCTGGGGGCCGAACACCATGTCGACGTAGGGCGCGCGGGCCAGGATCTCGGCCCCCTCGGCCTGGGCGACGCAGCCGGCGACGGCCAGGATCATGCGACCGCGCGCGGCCGGCCGTTCCGCCTTCAGGCGGCGCAGCCGGCCCAGCTCGGAATAGACCTTTTCGGCCGCCCTCTCGCGGATGTGGCAGGTGTTGAGGATGATCATGTCGGCGTCGTCCGGCGTGTCCGTCATGACGAAGCCGAGGGGCGCCAGAACGTCCGCCATGCGGGCGGAATCGTAGACGTTCATCTGGCAGCCGTAGGTCTTGATGTGCAGCTTTTTCGACAAGGAATTCAAACATGTCCCGGGGCGCTGGCAGCGCCCCCGCCGGTCATTCCCTCCGTCATGCGTTCCCTCGATAGAACATCCGGCCGAGGGTGGAACCGTCGGCCGAGATGAATGCGCGCCGGCCGGTCACGACTTCTTGGAGTCGGTCGGCACCCCGTACAGCTCCAACCGATGGCCGACCAGCCGGAAGCCGTGCTCGGCGGCGATCTTTTCCTTCAGCGCCTCAATCTCGTCGTTCTGGAACTCGATGACGCGACCGCTCTGGATGTCGATCAGGTGATCGTGGTGCGAATCGGTGATTTCCTCGTAGCGCGAGCGCCCGTCGCCGAAATCGTGCCGCTCCAGAATGTTGGCTTCCTCGAACAGGCGGACGGTGCGATAGACCGTGGCGATGCTGATGCGCGGGTCCGCCTGGGTCGCCCGGCGATAGACTTCCTCGACGTCGGGATGATCGTCGGCGTCCGAGAGCACGCTGGCGATGACCCGGCGTTGGCCGGTCATCTTCATGCCTTTTTCAATGCACAGTTGTTCGATTCGCGATGGCGCTGCCATTTCCATTCACCTCGTCGAGGAAAACCAGTTGCGAGACATTATTACATCATGCCGCGGAGTGCCAGCCCGGACCGTCGGCAAAACGGCCCCGGCCTTTTCACCCCTTGCCGCCCTGGCCCTTCCTGGCCTTGGTGCCGAGGCCGATTTCCTTGGCCAGCGCGCTGCGATGCTTGGCGTAATTGGGCGCGACCATCGGATAATCGGCCGGCAGGCCCCATTTCTCGCGGTATTCCTCGGGCGTCATGTTGTAGGCGGTCTTGAGGTGCCGCTTGAGCATCTTCAGCTTCTTGCCGTTTTCCAGGCAAACGATGTAATCCGGGAAGACGGAGCGCTTGATCGGCACCGCAGGTTTGGCGGCTTCTGGCACTTCCGGGGTCTCGCCCAGGTTGCTCAGGGTCCTGTAGACATCGCCGATCAGGGCCGCCAGGTCGCCGACTGGGAGTGTATTGTTGCCGACATGAGCAACAACAATCTCGGTGGTCAGTTCAAGCAACTCGTTCAATGAAGGTTTTTCCGACATTCGAAATTCTTCCGCTGGTGACGAATACACCGCGTATATAAATACTATCTCTTCTCCGGGCAACACAATCAGACACGAAATACAGCACTTATCATGAAAAAAGACGACGTTGACTTTCACCTGGACATCACCGGCCAAGTTTGTCCGCTGACGTTCGTGCGCACCAAGCTGATGATCGAACGCATGGCGCCCGGTCAAGTCCTGGCGGTGCGCCTCAAGGGGGCGGAACCCTTGAAGAACGTCCCGCGTTCGGTCGGCGAACTGGGACATACCGTCCTTTCGCTGGCTCCCGAGACCCCGGGCGGCGGCGAAAGCGACATCCATCTGCTGGTGCTGCGCAAGGAAAAGGGGCCCAAGGGCGCCTAGGCGCTGGCCGCGTCGGCCAGGCCGAGGCTCAGCACGAGGGCGTCCTCGGCCGGCCCTGCCGGCTTGGCGTAGTAGGCTGGCCGCCGGCCGGCCGACTTGAAGCGCCGCGAGGCGTAAAGGGCCCGCGCCGCGCCGTTATTGACGCCGACTTCGAGGAAAACCCGGCCGATACCGGCAGCGCCGAGACGAGTCAACGCGGCATCGAGCAGGCGGCCGGCGATGCCGCCGCGCCGAAGCGCCGGGGGCACCCCGATGCTCAGGATCTCGGCCTCGTCGGCGGCCACCCGTCCGAGGATGAAGCCGGCCGGCTTGCCTGCAACCTCGGCGATCAGGGCGAACGTGCCGGGCGTACCGAGCAGGGCGGCAACGGATTCGGCGCTCCAGCCGCCGTCGTCGAAACATTCAGCCCGTAGCGCGGCGATAAGGGCGGCATGCGCCGGGCCGGTCTCGACGACGGCAAGGCCGTCCGTTCCCTCACGCGACGACGGCGCCATGGCGCTCACGCCCTCAGGCCGCGGCTGTTGGCCGACAGGGTGACGTCGGGAGCCCTGAGGTAGAGCGGCTCGGGCGGCAGAGCCGGCCGGCCGGCCTGGCTGCGGCCGGCGGCGATGGCGGCGACCCGGGCGGCGTCGGGAAGGCCGGAGA
>JACZKS010000111.1 GCA_014859895.1 Rhodospirillales bacterium | reverse complement strand
CTGATAATCTCGTTGCCTTGGTGGAGGCTCGGCCCCACCTAGGGAGACGGGCGCGGGCGGCGCGTTCAACCGTCCCAGGCCTTGGCCCTTGCCGCGCCCGGCGGGATCCCGCCCTTCAGCCGGAGGATCGATTCCATGACCAGCACCCGTAAACTGTGGAGCCTGCTTGGCGTGCTCCTCGTCCTTTCGTTCGCCGTGCTGCTGTGGAGCGGCAACCAGATCTACCAGAAGGCGCCGCCGATGCCCGAGCGGGTCGTCGCCGCCGACGGCCGCGTCATCTATACCCAGGCCGAGATCGAGACCGGCCGCCAGGTGTGGCAATCGATGGGCGGCATGCAGCTGGGCTCCATCTGGGGCCACGGCGGCTATGTGGCGCCGGATTGGAGCGCCGACTGGCTGCATCGCGAGGCCGTCGCCGTGCTGGACGGCTGGGCGCGGCGCGACTTCGGCGCCCCCGGCTACGCGGGGCTGAACGCCGAGCGCAAGGCGGCGCTGCAAGGCCGGCTGGCCGCCGCCATGCGCCGCAACACCTACGATGCGGGCTCCGCCACCATCACGCTGCCGCCCGAGCGGGCCGCCGCCATCGCCGAGGTGTCGCGCCATTACGAGAGCCTGTTCGGCAACGACCCCGCCACCGCGGCGCTGCGCGAGGCCTATGCCATGAAGAACGGCACGGTGCCCGACGCCGAGCACCGCCGCGTGCTGTCGGCCTTCTTCTGGTGGACCGCCTGGGCCGCCGTCACCGAGCGGCCCGATAGCGCCGTCACCTACACCAACAACTGGCCGAGCGAGCCCTTGGTCAACAACCGGCCGCCGCCCAGCACCTTCCTGTGGTCGGCCTTCAGCGTGACGTTCCTTCTGGCCGGCATCGGCCTCTTGGGCTGGCACTACGCCGCCAGCCACGACCGCGAGGAGCCGCACCGCTTCCCCGTCTTCGACCCCATGCGCAACATCCGCGTCACCCCCTCGATGCTGGCCACCGCCAAGTACTTCTGGGTGCTGCTGGCGCTCTTCCTGGTGCAGATCCTGTTCGGCGCCATCACCGCGCATTACCAGGTCGAAGGCCAACTGGTCTATGGCTACGAGATGGCCGAGGTGCTGCCCTATTCGATCACCCGCACCTGGCACACCCAGCTGGCCGTGCTGTGGATCGCGGTCGCCTGGCTGGCGACAGGGCTTTACATCGGCCCGGCGGTTTCGGGCTACGAGCCGCCCTATCAGCGGCTTGGCGTCAACGTGCTGTGGGTCTGCCTGATCGTCATCGTGGTCGGTTCCTTCACCGGCCAGTGGCTGGCGGTGATGCAGACCCTGGGGCTCGAATACAACTTCTGGTTCGGCCATCAGGGCTGGGAATACGCCGACATGGGCCGCTTCTGGCAGATCTTCCTGTTCATCGGCCTGATGCTGTGGCTTTTCCTGGTCGGCCGCGCCCTGTGGCCGACGCTGCGCGTGCCGTCCGAGGGCCGCTCGATCATCGGGCTTTTGTTCCTTTCCACCGTCGCCATCGGGCTCTTCTTCGGGGCCGCCCTGATGTGGGGGGAGCGCACGCACCTCTCGATGGTCGAATACTGGCGCTGGTGGCTGGTCCACCTGTGGGTCGAGGGCTTCTTCGAGGTGTTCGCCACGGCGGTCATCGCCTTCCTGTTCACCCGCCTGGGGCTGCTGGCGGTGAAGACCGCCACCGTCGCCGTGCTGTTCGCCACCATCGTCTTCATGGCCGGCGGCGTGCTGGGGACGCTCCACCATCTTTACTTCGCCGGCACGCCGATGGCCGTGCTGGCCCTGGGGGCCAGCTTCTCGGCGCTGGAAGTGGTGCCGCTGGCCTACATCGGGTTCGAGGCCTACCACAACTACCGCCTGGGCGGCGCCACGCCGTGGATGCGCCGCTACCGCTGGCCGGTGATGTTCTTCATCGCGGTGGCCTTCTGGAACCTGGTGGGGGCCGGCCTGTTCGGCTTCCTCATCAACCCGCCCTTGTCGCTCTATTACATGCAGGGCCTCAACCTGACCCCGCTGCACGGCCACACCGCGCTGTTTGGCGTCTACGGCATGCTGGGCATCGGCCTGGCTCTGTTCTGCCTGCGCGGCATGAAGCCGGAGCTGGCCTGGCACGAGGGCATCTTGAAGACCAGCTTCTGGTGCCTCAACATCGGGCTGGCGCTGATGGCCGTCCTCACCCTGCTGCCGCTGGGCACGCTGCAGCTGTTCGCCGCGCTCGAGCACGGCTACTGGTACGCCCGCTCGGCCGAGTTCATGCAGCAGCCGTGGGTCGACCTCCTGGTGTGGATGCGGGTTCCCGGCGACACCATCTTCTCGATCGGCGGCCTGGCGCTCGCCCTCTTCGTGGTCGGGCTGTGGGTGTTCCCGCGCCGCGAAGGCGAACGGCGGGAGGCCGAGGCGATCCAGCGCGGGGCGCCGGGCGGGGCGGAAGCCAAAAGCCCGCGCCAGCGGCCGTAGCCGGGAGCTGAACCTCCGCCGATGATCGAGTTCTACCCCGAGATCCGGCTCGTCCACATCTGGGCGGTGTCGATGAGCGGCACGCTGTTCGCCCTGCGCGGCCTCGCCCTCTTCGCCGGAGCCGGATGGCCCAAGGCGATGCCGGTGCGCCTCCTGGCCTACACCATCGACACCACGCTGCTGACCGCGGCGCTGATGCTGATGACGCTGGTGGGTCAATACCCGTTCGTCGACGGCTGGCTGACCGTCAAGGTGCTGTTGCTCGTGCTTTACATCGGATTGGGCACCATGGCCTTCCGCCAGGGCCGGACGATGACGGCGCGGATTGGGTTCTTCGCGGCCTCGCTGACCGTCTATGGCTTCATCATTTCGGTCGCCCTGGCCCGTCACCCGTTGGGGATTCTCAGCAACCTCGCCGGCTGAGTTCGAGCCGCTCCTCGACGCGGAATTCTTCGCAAAGCCGCGCTATTCTGTCCGCATCGGGTCAACCGCCGGAGGAACAATCGATGACCGCGAGCCCCGCGAAGGCCGATTTCCCGGTAAGCCAGGTCCGCCGGTATCTGGAGCCCGGCCCCATCGTGCTGGTGTCGTCGCGATGGCGAGGCAGGGCGAACATCATGACCATGGGCTGGCACACAGTTATGGAGTTCACGCCCGCGCTCGTCGGTTGCGTCATCTCCAGCGCCAATCACAGCTTTTCCATGATCCGCGGCAGCGGCGAATGCGTCATCAACCTGCCGACGACGGCCTTGACCGACACCGTCGTCGGCATCGGCAACACCACGGGCGCCGAGATCGACAAATTCGCCCATTTCGGCCTGACGGCCGAGGAGGCCGAGAAGGTCGGGGCTCCGCTGATTGCCGAATGCCACGCCCATTTCGAATGCAGACTCCACGATGACGCGCTGATCGACAGGTACAACTTCTTCATCTTCGAGGTCGTGAAGGCGCACGTCGCCCCCTCGCCTCAGCACCCGGAAACTCTGCACTACACGGGCGACGGCGTCTTCATGGTGGCCGGCAAAATCATCGACCGCCGGAAGCTGTTCAGGCCGGAGATGTTGTGAAGGGAAGGTGGCCGGTCTACGCGCCCTTGGCCACCAGCACCTCGACATCGAGCCGTTTCAGAGCCTCGGCGAAGACGCCCTCGGGGGCCCTGTCGACGACGATATGACGGGCCTTTTCCAGGTTCTGGACCTTCACCGGGGCGGTGCGCCCGAACTTGGTGTGATCGGCCAGCACCACCGGCCAGCGGGCCATGGCCAGCATCTGGCCGCGGATCTCGGCGGCTTCGCGCGAAAAGTCCATCAGCCAGGGATGCGTGGAAATCGCCCCGGCGCCGACAAAGCAGAAGTCGGCGAAATAGGTGGCGAGCATCGCCGTGGCGTCACGGCCCATGATGGCGCCCTCCCCGGCGATCACTTCGCCCCCCAGCATCAGCACGCGGTTGTCGTTGCGCCCGGCCAGCCGCGTGGCGGCCTGGATGTCGCTGGTGATGACGGTGAGGCGGCGCTTGTCCATCAGCGCCTCGACCAAGCCCTGGATGGTGGTTCCGGAATCGAGAATGACCGAGGCGCCGTCGGGAACCAGGGCGGCGGCGGCCCGCCCGATCGCCCGCTTGCCCCCGGCGTTGACCGACAACCGCTCGACGAAGGCCGGCTCGACGGTGTCGCGCGACAGCGCCCCGCCGTGCGTCTTCAAGAGCCGGTTTTCCCGATCCAGCCGGATGATGTCGCGGCGGATCGTTTCACGCGAAACCCGCAGCCGGCGGTGGAGATCGGCAATCGTGACCGCCCCCGTCTCGGCCACGATACTGAGGATCAGGCCCCGTCTTTGTTCGGCCAGCATGGCGATCTCCGCAATTGCGCGTCGACTCTGCCGGAGGCCCGTCCGAGCGTCAAGCGGGGCACCCCGCGGAGGAAAACGGCCCGGCAGGGCTGCCCCGGAATAAATCGTTATGGTAGTGTGCGGCCGGCCCGTGGCGCGGACGGGCTTTTGGCGTGGACGGGATGACCAGGGAAGCGTGATGAAAGGCCCGTTGAACCGAGGCGAACTGGCGGTGCTGGCGATCGTGTTGCCGGCGACCGCATTGGCCTTCGGATGGAGCCAAGGCTGGTACGACATGGCATCGCCCCCGGCTTCCGGGACTCTCCTCACCCTGTTGATGGGGGCTTTTGGCCTGGCGCTGACGCTGCTTGTCCTGGGGCTCCGGCGCTGGCGTGCGATCAATCATCGATTGAAGGCCGCCGAGGCGGCCCGTCACGACCTGGAGCGGCGCATCGCCCAGGCCGACCGGGATTTGCAGGCCGAATGCGCCGAGCGGGTACGGGCCGAGGACGCGGCGCGGGAAGGCGAACAGAGGTTCGCCGCCCTCATCGAGAACGCGATGGAATCCATCACCGTGGTGGACGGGGCCGGCAACATCCGCTTCCAGAGCCCCGCCGTCGAAACGATGCTCGGCCTGAAGCCAGCGGCGATGATCGGGGTCAGTTGCTTCGAGTTCGTCCACCGCGAGGACGTGGCGCGCGTGCAGGACGCCTTCGTCAAGGGCATCCAGACGCCGGGCATCATCGTGTCGATGCCCTTCCGGGTCCACCATGCCGACGGCACGTGGCGGTGGCTGGAAGCCATCGCCAGGAACCAGTTGCAGGACCCGGCGGTGCTGGGCGTCGTCATCAACGCCCGCGACATCACGCCGCGCCGGCTGGCGGAACGCGACGCGCGGCGCCTGGAAAACGAACTGGCCCACCTGGCGCGGCTTGGCACCATGG
This sequence comes from Rhodospirillales bacterium, assembly GCA_014859895.1. Lineage (GTDB taxonomy): Bacteria > Pseudomonadota > Alphaproteobacteria > Rhodospirillales > Shumkoniaceae > Shumkonia. Next base: position 6,984 of record JACZKS010000111.1, on the reverse strand, counting down.
GCGAAATGGCGGCAGGCTTTGCCCACGAAATCAATCAGCCACTGACCGCCATTTACAGCTACGCGCGCGGCTGCGTACGCCGGCTGCAGGCCGGATCGGCACCCTCCAGGGAAATCTGCGAAGCCATGGAAGCGACGGCCCGGCAGGCCGAACGGGCCAGCGAGATCATCCGGCGGATCCGGTGGTTCATCCGCCGCGACGAGCCGGAGTTGACGCCCATCGACATCAATTCCGTGATCGGGGACGCGCTTGGCCTGGTGAAAGACGAAGTCCGCCACGCCGGGATCGTCGTGAAAACCATGTTGGCCGAGCCCCTGCCATGGGTCAGGGGCGACACCATCCAACTGCAGCAAACTGTGGTCGCGCTGGCCAGGGCCGCCATCGAGGCGATGGCATGCGACCGTGACGGCCCCCGCATGCTGACCCTTGGCACCGGCCACTTGGCGACCGGCGAGGTCGAGGTCAGCCTTCTCGACACCGCCCCCGCCAGGCCGCAAGACGGCCGCGAGCGGCTGTCGGCCCCGCTTGCCGCCGGCCCATCACGGCATGCCGGGATCGGGCTTTCCGTCTGCCGATCGATCGTCGAGCGCCACGGCGGCCGGCTGTCGGTAGCCGCCCATGACCAGCGGGGCACCACGATCCGCTTCACGCTCCGCGCCTTCGACATGCCGGCGCATCCCGGTCATCGGGCGGCGGCGTCCCACGACGGGACGGGCGATGCCGCCCCGGCGGCATCTTGATCCGGCCGCATCGCGAAGGACAGAATCGGCCATGTCGCGCATTTTCAGATTCATCGCCGAAGCCGCCAATTTTTTCCACGGGATGTTCGGGCACGGCGCCAAGCAGCCGTTCAGCCGTCAATCCCTGGAGGACCTCGTGGGCCGAAGGGCGGCCCGTGTGGTGATGGCCGTTCCGGTCGTCACCGTTACCCTGTGGCTTGCCTTGTGGGTCGCCGCCAAGCTGTTCGACCTGCCGGAGGGAAGCAATCCCTTCGCGTGGTTCCGCAACATCGACGGAGAATAGCGGCCCGGGGGGCTTCAGCTACCGGCGTCGGTCTGGACGCATTCCTCGATGGCGTCGAACGGCGATTGCAGAATGTCATTGGCGGCAAGCGGGCGGTCGTCCGGATGGAGAAAGGCGCGGCGGACAGCATTGCGGCCGAGTACCCGGTTGACGACCGGCACCAGCCGATCCGCGACCGCGCGCAACGCCGGCGGCCCGGCCCGCTCGGGCAGGGGACGGGCCCACAGATCCTGGAAGACCGCCTCGCGAAGGCGGGGCGCCTGGCCACACGCCGAAGCCCGGGCAGACGGCTCGTCGAATTCGGCAAACAGGCTGAGCGCGGTATGCGTCGCGCCGGCGGGGCCGGCCGGCGCCTCGAAGGAGAACAGCCGGACCGCCACACGGGGGACCTTCGGGGCTTCCGCCGGCACGGCCGCGGGAAGCGTGCGCACCAGCGGGAAGCCGTCTCGGCCCATGGCCCGCGGCGTCTTCGCCGGCCGCCACCGGGCAGCCGCCTTTTCGCCGCGCGTGACCTGGGAACGGGTCATCTTCTTGGCCAAGTCCTCGCGGGCCGCTGCGGGGTCGAAGCCGCGGTCGATGGCCATCGCCTGATCACGGTTGGGAATGGCCAGCGTGAACCACTTGTAGGCCTCGACCGGGTCGGGCTCGACGTTCCAGCCGCCTTCGTAAATGGTGCCGAGGATGTGCTGAGCGGCCGGGTGACCGTCGTCGGCCGCCTTCCGGTACCACGACAGGGCCTCACCGGCATCGGCGGGCACGCCGCGGCCATAGTAATAGGACTGAGCCAGCGCGAACTCGGCCCCGCCATGGCGGCTGATGCTGACCGCCAGGCGGTACCAGTCGACCGCGCGGCCGGCATCGCGCCTTACGCCTTCCCCGTTTTCATAGAGGATGCCCAGGGCGTACAGCGCCTCGACGTGGCTCCTGGCCGCCGCCTTCTCATACCATTCCGCGGCCTTCTTGGGACTACGCGCGACGCCCACCCCCTGGCGAAGGTGTTCGGCGACAAGGAATTGGGCCTGGGGATCCCCGGCAATCGCTTTCGTCAGGGAGGATTCGTAGGCGGCCTTCGCCTCGGCATCGACAAGCGCCTGCTGTCGCCCTCCCTCGTTCCCGGACAGCAGGATCGCCGCCAAGGCAAGGGCGGCCACCCCACCGGAGAGTCCAATCCAGCGCCGCTTCCATCGACCAGTCATCGAAATCGTCAGTATTTCTTGATATAATTGTGGTCGTTCTCGCCGACCCGTCCGCTTTCGCCACGCCTCAGATCCGGCCGATCATAGCAGGTTACGCCGGCAAGTTCCCGGTAGCAAAAGAGGGTAGGATGGGGCACGACTTCGTCTTCCGCGCAATAGGTCGTGCCCTGCTCCAGGCGCACCAGCGAGCAGTCCTTGCCCGAGGCCAGCGAGATGACGTGGTCGGCCATCGTCTTCTCGGTGGTGACGACGACCGCGCCGTCGACTATGGCGTAGGGCCCCGCCGCGCTGCAGGAGGCGACGAAAAGGCACGCGATGGCCGCCGCGATGATTCGCATGACGGATTTCTCCATTCGGCCCCCTTGGCGTTCGGGGACATCTATCTACATGATCATTCGTCCACCGGAGTTAAGGACACGTTAAAAGCGGAAAGGTCCCTGGCATGGCAACCACCCCCACCCCGCTCTGCAATTTCGGCTGGAAGGCTCCCGACTTCAGCCTCCCGGGAATCGACGGCCGGACACACCGCCTCGCCGACATCCGCGGCCGGCGCGGCACATTGGTGATGTTCATCTGCAACCACTGCCCTTACGTGCGGGCCGTCATCGACCGGCTGGTGCGCGATGTCGGCGAGCTTCAGCCGCTCGGCATCGGTGCCGCCGCCATCATGGCCAACGACTACATCGCGTATCCGGACGACGCGCCGGACAAGATGCGCGACTTCGCCGCCCAACACGGCTTCCCCTTTCCCTACCTGATCGATGAGACCCAGGAGGTGGCGCGGGCCTACGATGCCGTCTGCACCCCCGATTTCTTCGGCTTCGACGCCGGTCTCGGGCTTCAATACCGGGGCCGTCTCGACGAATCGGGGCGCCAACCCGCCGCCCCCGATGCCCGCCGCGAGTTGTTCGAAGCGATGCATCAGGTGGCGAAAACCGGCCGCGGCCCCTCCGAACAGCACGCCAGCATGGGATGCTCGATCAAATGGCGCGCGTGATCGGGCCTATTTCGGTGACAGTGCACTAAATTCCCGATCCGGAATTTCCAACTTGGAACCAAGGGCACGGGAATTTAGTGCACTGTCTCCGAAATTTGCATAGGGATTTGCCTTCCGGCCGGACGCCGGATATGGTGGCGCCCGAAACCGCCGGGCTGGCGAGCGCCCGGCGTCGCCCTGGAGTTGATCGTGGCCGACCAAGTTCATGACAGCCTGCTGCGCGAGATCGATGACGAGCTGCGTCACGAAAAATACGCGAAGCTCTGGAAGAAGTATGGCAATTACGTCATTGCCTTCGCCGTGCTCCTGGTCGTCGGCGTCGCCGGCTACCAGGGTTGGCGAAGCTGGGACCTGAAGACCCGCACCGAGCAGAGCGACCGCTTCCTTGCCGCCCTCGACCTCAGGGCCGACGGCGATCTCGAGGCGGCGCGCAAGGCCCTTGCGGATCTGGCCGGCGACGCTGGCAAGGGCTACGCCACGCTGGCCCGTTTCCAGGAAGCCGCAGTGCTCGAAAGCCTGGGGGACCGCGAGGGTGCGATCGCCGCCTATGGAACCCTGTCGAGGGACGGCTCGGTGCCGGAATCCTTCCGCCAGATGGCCATCGTCCTGGGCGCCCTGCTCGAACTGGACACCGCCGATCCCGCCCAGTTGACCGATCGCCTCGCGCCGCTCACCGCCGCCGGCAATCCCTGGCGGTTCACCGCGCTCGAGATCACCGCGCTGCTGGCGGTGCGCGCCAGCAACGTCGAGAAGGCGCGCGAGATATTCACCCAGCTTTCCGGGGACGCCCAGACGCCGCAGGGGATCAGAAGCCGGGCCTCGGAAATGCTGGCCATTTTGGGCTAACCGGAACACAGAACCGCCACGGGAGGGGACATGGAGGGACATTGGTGGAAGATCACCCTCGTCGCCGGGCTGGCCATGCTCGCCGGGGGCTGCGGTTCGTGGTTCGGCGACAAGGAGCCGCCTCCGCTTCCCGGTGAACGGCTGTCCGTCCTCTCCCATGCACAGACCGTCGAGCCCGACCCCGATCTGGCCGAAACCGCAATCCTTCTGCCCCCGCCATCGGCCAATCCCGATTGGCCGCAGACGGGCGGCTATGCCAACCACGCCATGCATCATATCGCCGTCGGCGACGTCTTGAAGAAGGCCTGGAGCGTCGACATCGGCGCCGCCGCCAACGACGAGCAACGCATCGTCGCCCCACCGATCATGGCCGACGGCATGGTCTATGCCATGGATGCGGAAACCCAGGTTTCCGCCTACAGGGCCGACACCGGCGCCCGCGTCTGGTCGGTGGACCTGACGCCCGATGACGAAGACGATGGTCATATCAACGGCGGCCTCGCCTTCGAGGCGGGACGGGTGTTCGTGACCACCGGCTTCGCCCAGGTCGTCGCGCTGGACGCCAAGACCGGCAAGGAAATCTGGCGGCGCAGCCTCGACGGCCCGATGCGCGTGGCTCCGACCGCGCGCGGCGGCCGGGTGTTCGCCATCACGCTCGAAAACAAGCTCTACGCGCTGAACGCGGCGACCGGTGAAACCCTGTGGAATTACGCCGGCACGGCCGAGATCGCCACCCTGCTGGGCGGCGCCAGCCCCGCCGTCGACGAGGACATCGTCGTCGCCCCGTTCTCATCGGGAGATCTGGTCGCGCTACGCGTCGAGACCGGCCGCGTGCTGTGGACGGATTCCCTGGTCTCGGCCCGGCGCACCGACGCGGTTTCGACGCTGTCGCAGATCCGCGGGCGGCCGATCATCGATCGCGGCCGGGTGTTCGCGATCAGCCATGGCGACACCATGGCCGCCATCGACCTGCGCACCGGCCAGCGGATCTGGGACAAGCCGATCGGCGGCCTGGAAAGCCCGTGGGTAGCCGGCGACTACCTGTTCGTGCTCACCAACGACTGGGAACTGATCTGCCTGGCACGCACAAGCGGACGCGTTTTCTGGGTACGCCCCCTGCCCCACTTCGAGGACGAGGAAGACAAGAAAGGCCCGATCATCTGGACCGGTCCGATCCTGGCCGGCGACCGGTTGATTGTCGCCGGCTCTCACGGCGAGGCCCTGGCGGTATCGCCCTATGACGGACGCGTCCTCGGCCGCCAGGAGTTGCCGGACGGCGTGTCGGTCGCTCCCATCGTCGCCAACGAAACGGTGTACGTGCTGACTAACGACGCCAGTCTCGTCGCCCTCAAATAGCGCCCGGCGGCGCAAGGTCATGAGCTTCAAGGTTGCCATCATCGGCCGGCCCAACGTCGGCAAGTCGACGCTGTTCAACCGCCTGATCGGCAAGCGGTTGGCCCTGGTCGACGACACCCCTGGGGTGACGCGGGATCGCCGCGAAGGGGCGGCTTCGCTGGTTGGCCTCAAGTTCACCGTGATCGACACCGCCGGCCTCGAGGAAGCCTTCGACGACAGCATGGAAGCCCGCATGCGGACCCAGACCAACCGGGCCGTCGAGGAGGCCGACGTCGTGCTTCTTCTGATCGATGCCCGGAGCGGCCTGACGCCGCTGGATTCGCATTTCGCCAAGTGGCTGCGCGGCCGGGGCAAGCCGGCCATCCTGCTCGCCAACAAGTGCGAAGGACGGGCCGGCGCCGACGCTTTGTACGAAGCCTTTGCCCTGGGGCTGGGCGAACCCATCGCCATATCAGCCGAGCACGGCGAAGGCATGGTCGAGCTTTTCGATGCCCTGCTGCCCTTCGCCCAGGCGGCGGAAGAGGAAGAGCAGGCCGACGAGGATATGGGCCTCCTCGATCCCACCGACGACCGGTCGGAAGACCCGACCCTGCAACTGGCCATCGTCGGCCGCCCCAATGTGGGCAAGTCGACCCTGGTCAACCAGCTGCTGGGCGAGGACCGCATGCTGACCGGCCCCGAGGCCGGGATGACCCGGGATTCCATCTCGATCGCCTGGTCGTTCCAGGGCCGGCCGATCCGCCTCATCGACACCGCCGGGCTGCGCCGCAAGGCCAGGGTCAGCGAGAAGCTGGAATCGCTGTCGGTCAGCGACACGCTGAGGGCCATCCGCTTCGCCCACTGCGTGGTGCTTCTGATCGATGCCTCGGCCCCCATGGAAAAACAGGATCTGGCCATCGCCGGCATGGTGGTGGAGGAAGGACGCGCCCTCATCCTGGCGGTCAACAAGTGGGACATCCCGCAAGACCGCGACGCCGTGTTGCGCGCCGTTCGCGACCGCATGGAAACGTCGTTGCCCCAGGTTAAGGGGCTTGCCGTGGTGCCGATCTCGGCGCTGACCGGAAACGGCGTGCCCCGGCTGCTGCCGACCGTGCTGCGCACCTACGACGTATGGAACAAGCGCATTCCCACCGGCCACTTGAACCGCTGGCTGGCCGAGGCCACGGAGCAGCACCCGCCGCCGATGGTGCGCGGGCGGCGGCTGCGCTTGCGCTACATGACGCAGGTAAAGGCTAGGCCGCCGACCTTCGTCATCTTCGCCAATGTCCCCGAGGAACTGCCGGACTCCTATGTCCGCTATCTGACCAACGGGCTGCGCGAAACCTTCGACCTGCCGGGCGTTCCCCTGCGGGTCAAAACGCGGCGCGGAAAGAACCCTTACTCCGGCGATTAAGGCACCCGACGATTTCGGGGACACCATACTTATGGAGTGCCCCCCTAGCCTGGGACAGAGGAATAGGGGACAGTTCTCCTTGTAGAGGGGGAACTGATGGCAGAGGAAAGTCCCAGGCGGTTTAGCCGGGAGTTCAAGCTGGCGGCGCTACGGCGGATGCTGGCGGGGGAGAA
>JACZKS010000110.1 GCA_014859895.1 Rhodospirillales bacterium | reverse complement strand
GGTCTTGGCGTGCCTGTCCTTGCGCGCCGTCTCGATGGCCGCCGACAGGCGCGCGGAGGCGTCGGGAGCCTCGGCGAACATCCCGGCCTGGGTGTCGCGCTCCAGGTCGGCCATGCCGTACTTGTTTTCGCCGATGCTCTTCTCGACGGCGGTGAGGCGCTTCGCGCTTTCCACTTTCGCCTTCGTCGCCGCCTCGGCTTGGGCCGCCCGCTCGGCCGCCTGGGCGTCGGCATGGTGGGCCTTGAGGATCTTGAGGATCGGCTGGCGCTGCCCGTCGGCGACGGTGGGCCCGCCGCCCTCGGCGAAATCCTCGATGACCCGCGCGGCGGCGTCGAGGCCCCCGTCCTTCCTGGCGCGGTCGGCCTCGCCCATCACCGTCCGGGTGGCCGCCATCGTTTCGAAATCGAGGCGGATCTCGTCCTTCTCGTCGGCCGCGAGGTCGGTGCGCGCATCGAGCGCGGCCCTGAACTTGCGGGCGTTCTCGGCGCTCTCCGCGGCGTCGCCGTCGTGAAGGGCCGCCGCCGCCCGCTGGAAATAGGTGTCGGCGGCGGTACGCAGCGTGGTGTTGGTTTCGTCCTCGACCTCGGTGCGGATATTGGTGCCGATCCGCCGGATGTAGAGGTCCCGCTTGCGGTCGAGTTCGGCCTTGGCGATCGGCCGCCAGGGCTCGGCCAACGATCCCAGCAGCGCGGTCTCGACATTGGCCCAGCCCTCGTTGAAGCCGTCGAGGTCGGCGGCGTTGTCGGCGTAGATCCGCTCGCCCAGCTTGCCGATCTCGACATCCTTGCCAGCGAAATAGGCCGTCTCAAGGGCACGGTTGAGGGCGAGCGCGGGATCGCTCTCCTCTGCGAACAGCACGGGTCGCGCTTCCGAATCGTCGGGCCGCCAGGGAAGCGGCCGGGCATCGGGCCAAGTCTGGTCCGGCCGGCGGCGGGATGGCGGATAATAAGGCAGGGGCGTGGCCCCCGGTACAGGCCGGCGGCCGGACGGCCGGGGAATTTTGCCGCCGGGATATTGGGGGGGATCGGTCGGCTGGATGATCGATGGCTCATCCGGCTCGGGCTCGGGAAACAGGACCGTCGTCGGCGCCGGCGGCGTGGCGACGGCCTTGTCCGCCTTCTTGGGCATCGGCGCGACGGCGGTGCGCACCAGGTCGTTCAGCGCGCCGAAGATGGTCGGCACCAGACCGCCGTCGTCCGGCTCGAACTTCGGCTTGACGTCGAGTCTCAGCAGGTCGGCGGTCGGCCCCAGGGTTTGGAACTGCCGGGTGTAGGCGGGCACCGAGGTGCGGGCGGAACCGAAACGGGCGGCCATCGTGTGATCTCCCTAAGGTCGCGAATTGTCCGGGGCGTCAGCTCTCGCGCACCACGCTGATGGCGCCCTTGCCGAAATTGAGCAGGCTGCCGGTGATGGAGCGGCCGAGACCGGTGTTGACGGCGCGCCGCTGGCTGGACAGCGCTGCCGCGTTCCACGAATCCCCGATGTCGGCGATGCGGCGCCGCGTGGCCAGCACGTCGAGGTCGTCCTGGGCCTCCTGGTAGGCGCCCTCCTGCATCGCGAAGGGCGAGCCGGCCGAGGGGTCGATGCCCTGGGCGTTGTAAAGCACCGTCTGGGCGGCCAGGACGCGGCGCAGGTTCTTCTGCACCGCCGCCTCCTGCTGGGTGATGTTGAGCTTGTCGGTCAACTGCTGGACCCGCCGCTGCTCGGCCTGGAAGGCCAGCGCCTGCTTCTGGGCCTGGGCGTTGGCGGCGGCTCCCGAGATGCCGCTGACGAGCCCGGCGGCGCCGAGCGCGAGAGAGGCCTGCTGGAAGCCAGTCAACGCGCCACTCGCACCCATAGCCCCAGCTGCACTC
>JACZKS010000109.1 GCA_014859895.1 Rhodospirillales bacterium | reverse complement strand
GCTGATGGCGTGAGGGGGGCGGGGCGACGCCATTATTTCTTCGTCATTCCCGCGAAGGCGGGTGTCCGAAGGTGACGCGCAGCGTCAATCCAGGCGGAGTCGGGCTCTGGACCCCCGCCTTCGCGGGGGTGACGGGAGGGGGCGGGCGACGCCTTCCCCCCTTCCTCCTCTGTGCCTTTCTCTGTGTTCTCCGTGTTCTCTGTGGTGGACCTTATCTTTTTTTTCGTCATTCCCGCGAAGGCGGGAATCCAGGGGCGACGGCAAAGAGGGGCCGCTCACGCCCTGGAAGCCATGGCGACCACCCGCTTTTTCACCGGCTCCCAGAACAGCGAGAGGGCGAAAATGGAGAAAACGGAAACGATGCGACGACAAATCGAATGGGTCTTCTTCATCTTCTGCCTCCCTGGGTGACCTGACGCGCCGGTCCGATAGGGTCGAGTAAGGCAAAGCCGAAGCGACAAGGCCGTGGAAATTGTCGACAATTAAATTGTGTCATTGCCTGAAACGAATGTCAAATCAAAGCCGGAAATGCGTTGAATTATGAGTGCAATCCTCTGGTGTTTATGAGATAAATTGAGACAACCCCAGCTTTACTGCGGTTCCCGACCAATGTGCTGGGTCTTGCTTTTTTCTCTCGGTCGGCAGATTATTGTCGACACATAATAAACCCATGGGGGCCTTCCCATGCAAAAACCGGCCGCCGATTCCGACAACAAAACCGACATTTCGCTGGCCGAGCGCCTGTTCGAGCGGATCGGCGAAGAGATCGTCGCCGGCACCCTGCCGCCCGGGGCCAAGATCAGCGAACCGGCGCTGGCCCGCCGCTTCGGGGTCAGCCGCACCCCGCTGCGCGAGGCCCTGCGCCGGCTGGAGGAGCGCAAGCTGATCACCAGCGCCCGGAACGTCGGCTCCCGGGTGGTGTCGTTTTCGCTGGCCGAGGTCATGGACGTCTACCACGCCCGGGAGGCGCTCGAGGGCATGGCCAGCCGGCTGGCCGCCCAGCGCATGTCGGCGGCCGAGATCGACGGCCTGCGGGGCGTGCTGGAGGACCACCGCCGCGCGCTGGCCGAGCGGACCGACGGCGCCTATTACCAGGATTCGCACGACCTCGATTTTCACTACCGCATCGCCCGGGGCAGCCGCAGCTTCCTGGTCGAGAAGATCCTGTGCGAGGAGTTCTACCTTTTGATCCGGCTGTTCCGCCGGCGCCACAACTGGATCGCCGGGCGCGGCCGGCGGGCGTGGGAGGAACACGTGCGCATCCTCGACGCCATCAAGGACGGCGACGCCGAGCTGGCCGAGATCCTGATGCGCCGGCACGTCGCGGCGGCCCGCCTGAGCTTCGAGGCCAGCCAGAGGCTTCTGGCGCCCGACGGCGTGAGCCCGGAAGCGACCCACCCCCTCCTGACGAAAAAGAGAGAAAAATGAAACCGTCGACGGCATTGCGTGCGTTCATCGCCAGGGGCGACACCCTGGTCGCGCCGGGCGCCTATGACGGGCTGTCGGCCCGCCTGGTCGAACAGGCCGGATTTAAGGCCGTTTACGCCAGCGGCGGCGCCATCTCGCGGGCCGCCGGCATGCCCGACCTGGGACTGCTCGGCATGTCCGAGGTGGTCGAGCGGCTGGAGACGATGGTCGAGGCCGTCGCCATTCCGGTGATCGCCGACGCCGACACCGGCTACGGCAACGCGCTCAACGTCCAGCGCACGGTGCGCGCCTTCGAGCGGGCCGGCGTCGCCGGCTTCCACATCGAGGACCAGAGCTTCCCCAAGCGCTGCGGACACTACGACGACAAGGCCCTGGTGCCCGCCGCCGAGATGGCCCTGAAGATCCGCGCCGCCAGGGACGCCGCCCACGACCCCGACCTGGTGATCATCGCGCGCACCGACGCCCTGGCGGTGGAGGGATTCGAGGCGGCGATTGCGCGCGCCGAGGCCTATCGCGAGGCCGGGGCCGACGTGCTGTTCGTCGAGGCCCCCGAGAGCGAGGAGCAGATCGTCGAGATCGCCAGGCGGCTGCCCACCCCCAAGCTGATCAACATGTTCGAGGGCGGCAAGACGCCGCTGGTCTCCGAGGCCCGCCTGCGCGAACTCGGCTACGCCATCGTCATCATCCCCAGCGACCTGCAACGCGCCGCGATCCGGGCCATGCGCGAGACGCTGGCGATGATCCGCCGCGACGGCCACAGCGGCGCGCTGCGCGAGCGCATGGTCTCGTTCAAGGACCGCGAAGGGGTGGTCGGAACGGCGGACTACCTGGCGCGCGACCGCAAATACGCGGTGTGAGCCTAGTTTCGGGGACAGCATACTTAATTAAGCTTATTAAGTATGCTGTCCCCGAAACTACTCAGGCCATCGCAAGGAGGAGATTCCGCGGTGCATCTCGACCAGTTGATCCCGGCCGCCGCCATCCTTCTCGCGGTGTCCGTCGTGTTGGTCTCGGTGTTCAAGAGGCTGGGGCTGGGCTCGGTGTTGGGTTTCCTGGCGGCCGGCGTCATCGCCGGGCCTTCGGGGCTGGCGCTGACGACCGAGGTGGGCCAGCTCCGGGAGTTCACCGAACTGGGGGTGGTCCTGCTGCTGTTTCTCATCGGCATCGAGATGCAGCCCCGCAAGCTGTGGTCGATGCGGATGTCGGTTTTCGGGCTGGGTACCGCCCAGGTTCTGGCGACCGGCGCCTTGCTCGCCGGCTATTTCCTGTTTCTCGGCGCCTCGACGGAAGTGGCCGTCCTGCTGGGGCTGGGTCTCGCCCTGTCGTCCACCGCCTTCGTGCTGCAGCTGCTGGGCGAGCGCGGCGACATGGCGACGCCGCACGGCCGCACGGCGTTCGCCATCCTGCTGTTGCAGGACATCGCCATCGTTCCGCTGCTGGCCCTGGTGCCGATCCTGGCCGGCCGCGCGGAGGCCACCGGAAGCGCGCTGTGGACCAACGCCCTGGCGGTGGCCGGCGCCATCGCCGGAGTTATCCTCTTCGGGCGTTACGTCGTGCCTTTCCTGCTGGGATGGATGGCCCGCCGGCGCAACATGGAAGCCTTCGCCATGGTGGCGGCGCTGGCCGTCTTCGGCGCCGCCTGGGCGATGGAGGCGGCGGAGGTGTCGATGGCCTTGGGCGCCTTCCTGGTCGGCATGCTGCTCTCGGCCTGCGAGTTCCGCCACCAGGTCGAGGCCATCATCCTGCCCTTCAAGGGCCTGCTGCTCGGCCTTTTCTTCATCGCCGTCGGCATGTCCGTCGACATCGGCCCGCTGACGGACAACCTGTCGGAGATCGCCGGCCACGTCGCCGTGATCATGACGGTGAAGGCGGCGGCGCTCTTCCTTCTCTGCCTCGTCTTCCGGGTCGGGCGCGCCACCGCGATACGCACGGCGCTGCTTCTTTCGCAGTGCGGCGAGTTCGGCTTCGTGCTGTTCAGCGCCGCGCTGGTTGCGGGCATCCTTGGCCAGGCGCTGTTCGTCGCCGTCATTTCCGTGATTTCCATCTCGATGGTGGCGACGCCGCTGATGGTCCGGCTGGGGGATGTGTTGGCGGCGCGCTTCGCCCCGGCGGCGGCGGGACCGGGAGAAATCTTGCCGGAAGCGGCGATGGAGCGCCCGGTGGTGGTCGCCGGCTACGGCCGGGTCGGGCGCGTCATCTGCCACATGCTGGACAAGGCCGGGCTGCCCTATCTGGCCTACGACCTCGACGCCGCCCTGGTCCGCCAGGGCCGGGCCCGCGGCCACCACGTCCATTGGGGCGACATGCGCAATTTCGACCTCCTGCGCGCCGTGCGCCTGGGCGAGGCCGCCGCGCTGGTCGTCACACTGGCCGAACCCGGCGAGGCGCGCCGGCTGATCGACGCCGCCCGCGCCGCCTTTCCGGGTGTCGCCATCCATGCCCGCGCCCGCGACCTGGGCAGCCGCCACGCGCTGCTGGCGGCGGGCGTGCGGGGCGCCGTGCCCGAGGTCATCGAGGCCAGCCTGTCGATGGGAAGCGCCCTGCTCTCGGCCCTTGGCGTCGCCGATCCCGCGACCGAGGACCTGCTGGCCGACCTCCGGCGGGAAGACTACGCCCTGCTGCGCGACCTCGAAGCGGCCCTGGCCCCGCCCTCCAAAGGGTGAGGGAGTTTAGTTGAATTAAATATGGCGTCCCCGAAACTATGGAACCCATTCCGCCCCGCCGGGGTTGAGGGTTTTCCGGGGCTGGCGGTTCGGGTATCCTTGAGGCCTTCTTCCAAAATGTCCCGCTCATCGGCAGCGCCGCCCCTGGTGGCGCCCAGGAGGTTTTCCATGAAGAAAGTGATCGGAATCGTCGCCGCGGTGCTGGTGGTTCTTATCGGCGTCGCCGTCGCCGCGCCGTTCTTCGTGCCGACGGGGGTCTACGCGGCCAAGATTTCCGAGGCCGTGAAGTCGGCGACCGGCCGCACGCTGACGCTAGGCGGGGACATCCGCTTCTCGCTATTCCCCAGCGTCGGGGTGACGGCCGAGAACGTCGCCTTCGCCAACGCGCCGGGGGCGGCGGAAGCGAACATGGCAACGCTGAAAAGCCTCGAGGTCAGGCTCAAGGTCATGCCGCTGCTGTCGGGTAACGTCGAAGTCGAAAGCTTCGTGCTGGTCGAACCGGTGATCCGCCTTGAGATCGACAAGCAGGGCCGCGCCAATTGGGCCTTCGATCAGGGCAAGGCCGCCGCGCCCGCCACCCCGGCCGAACCCGGCAAGCCCGGCGGCCCCGCCGTCAGCGGGCTTAAGCTCGACGACGTGCGGGTGTCGGGCGGGCGCATCCTCTATGCCGACGCCCGCAGCGGGGTCGCCGAAGAGGTCGGCGACGTCAACATGACGGTGGCGCTGCCGAGCCTGGATAAGCCGCTCAAGGCCAACGGCGGCCTGGTGTGGCACGACAAGAAGATCGACCTCGATATTTCCGCCGAGAAGCCCGGCGCGCTGATCGCCGGCGGCGCCAGCCCGGCCACCGTCTCGGTGCAGGGCGACCCCCTGAAGCTGACCTTCGCGGGCACGCTGGCCAATGCCGCCAAGCTCAAGGTCGACGGCGCGCTGGCGCTTGACGTCCCCTCGGTGCGGGCGCTGGCCGCCTGGGCCGGGACGCCGATCGAGGCCCCGGAAAACACCCTCGGGCCGCTTTCGATCAAGGGCACCGTCGCCGTCGACGGGCAGACCTATGCGGTCAAGGACGCCGACATCAAGCTCGACGCCATCACCGCCAAGGGCGCGCTGAGCGCGGCGATGGGCGGCGCCAAGCCGGTCATCAAGGGCACGCTCGACGTCGGCGATCTCGACCTCAACCCCTACCTGCCGCCGGAAACCGCCGACGCCAAGGCGGCGCCGGGCCAGCCCGGCGGCCCGGCGGCCGGCGGCCAGCCTGGGACCTGGAGCGAGGCGCCGATGGACATGAGCGGGCTCAAGGCCGCCGATGTCGACTTCGACCTTTCCGTGAAAAGCATCCTGGCCCGCAAGGTGCGGGTCGGCCAGAGCGTGCTCGGCCTCGCCATCAAGGGCGGCCGGCTGACCGCCGACTTGAAGGAAATGGCCCTCTATGAGGGGTCGGGCAAAGGCACCGTCGTGCTCGATGCCTCTGGCGCCGTGCCCACCATGCGCAAGACCTTCGTGCTTGCGGGCGTGCAGGCCCAGCCGTTCCTCAAAGACGCCGCCGACTTCGAGCGCCTGAGCGGCACCGCCAAGGCCGACTTCGAGCTGACCGCCAAGGGAGCCAGCCAGAAGGCCATGGTCGAGACTCTCAACGGCAAGGGCGCGCTGGCCTTCGAGAACGGTGCGATTTCCGGCATCAACGTGGCGGCGATGATCCGCAACGCCGCCAACGCCTTCCTCGATCCCTCGGCCGGCGAGACCCGCCAGACCGATTTTTCTGAACTGGGCGGCACCTTCGTCATCGTCAACGGCATCCTCAAGAACGACGACCTCGAGATGAAGTCGCCGCTGCTGCGCGTCGGTGGCGCCGGCACCGCCGACCTGCCCAAGCGCACGGTCAACTACCGCATCACGCCCAAGCTGGCCGCCACCACCCAGGGCCAGGGCGGCACCGCCGACGTGGCCGGGCTGACAGTGCCGGTAATCGTCTCCGGGCCGTGGCACGCGCTCTCCTACCGCCCCGACCTCGAAGGCGCCATCAAGGAACAGATCAAGGACCCCGCCAAGGCCGTGGAGGCGCTCAAGAACCTGCGCTCGGGAGCCAAGTCCGAGGAGCTGCTGCGCGGCCTGATCCCGGGCGCTCAGGCGCCGGCAGAGGAAGCGCCCAAGCCCAACCCGCTGGACGCGCTCAAGGGGTTGATCGAGAGAAAGTGACGGCCGCTCGGCCACCCCGCCCTCTTTTCCCGTCACCCCCGCGAAGACTAGTCCACAACCTACCGCAACGCCGCCGTCTCCGGGGTCGAGAATTCCACGCGCACGGTCTTGGTGGCCGGCGGCGGGTCGTTGAGGCCGATCTCGAAGGCCGCGCTGTCGTGCGGCTTCAAGTCGGCGGCGTTGGCCTTGAAGGTCCATTCCTTGATGACGGCCCCGTCGGCGCCGTGGATCGAGGCGGTCAGGGGCGGGATCTTGGTGTCGCGCTCCGAGGTGTTGACCACGATGCCCTGGACGATGAGGCGCTCGATGGTGTCGACCGTCTCGACGCGCGGCGGCACCAGATAGACGTGCAGCCCCCCGGTGCCGAGCAGCGGCTGTTCCTCGCACAGACGGAAGCCCAACTGGACACCGGTCTCGTCCAGGTACTGGTCGACGCAGTTGCCGGACGCGTAGCGGTCGTGATCCACCGCCGCCCAGTTGACCCCCAGGCGGGCGTATGTGGGCGTTCCCCCGGCATCCTGGCGGATCGAGTAAAGGCCGTCGCCGAGCGCCGTTTCCGGCACCATCCGCACGGCGTCCTCGCGCCCGGCCACCCGGTAGACGTCGGCGGCGACGCGGAAGGGCTCGCTCTCGGGCGTGCTCCAGCGGCTGCCGGAAATCGGCGTGATGTCGCCGTTCCGGGCGATGCGGCTGCGCACCCAGGCCACCCGGTAAAGCCGGACCGCCTCGTCCAGCGAGCCGGTAAGGCCACTCAGCGCCGGATCGGTGATGACGAACTGGGTGTCGCCCTTGAGCGTGGAGCGCGCGGCCCAGGTGTCGACCTCCCATTCGCGGTCGCCGTCGAGGCGCATGAATTCGCCCTCGGCGGCGGTGGCGTAGATCCCCGGCTCGTCGGGGACGGCGTTGTCGCCCAGCGAAATCCCCGATACCGACACCGAGCCGCAACCGGCGACGATGAGGCTCAGCAGGCTCACGACGCACGGCATCCTGGAACTCAAAACCATCGGCTTCTCCCCTCCTGATGACAAACAAAACGCCTCTTTCCCGTCAGTCCCGCATTGATCGTACCGGTCCGCTTCGCGCACGCGGGGGTGACGCCTTAATTTCCTCGTCATTCCCGCGAAAGCGGGAATCCAGGCGGAGCCGGGCCCTGGACCCCCGCCTTCGCGGGGTGACGAAGAAAGAGAGTGCTCACCCCTATTCGGCCTCGACCTCGATGTCGGCGGTGGCTCCGACGTCGGCCTCGGCCGCGCCGTCGGCCTGGCGTCGCGGCCGGCCGGCCAGATCGGCGGCGGCCTCGGCGTTGACGCGGGCGTCGAGGGACGCCTGCTCGACGGCGAGAATGGCCTTCAGCG
>JACZKS010000108.1 GCA_014859895.1 Rhodospirillales bacterium | reverse complement strand
AATTTGACCTGAAAGAAAGCGTTCGAGTTGTCGCGATACAATCGGGCTTCTTCTGGCAGGGGCTCGACATATCCCAGCCGCTGGTACTGGCACGGCAGATAAATGAATCGCTCAGCCCGGTTTTCGACGGGGAGCCGGCGGTGCTGCCGCCCCCGCAGAACGTGCCGTCCGCTGCCGGAAGTTTCGAGCGCGTCCAACTTGTTACCGCCGCGAAACACTTTGAAACAGAATGCCCGGCTTTCTGTCACGGCGGCGAAACACGGCGGGGCGATACTCGCTTGTCGGCGGAACGGGAGCGTCTCGTTGGAAGAGAAGAAGGTCCATACGGCTACGCGGATATGGAAACGCCTCGGGGCGGAACTGGCCATCGTTGCCGTTCTCGTCGCGGTGAGCGTGAGCGTGCTCTTTCATCTCATCGCCCTGGCGACGGACGAACAGCGGCGCGTCGCCATCGAGGCCGATACCGACACCGTTGCCGGCCTGGTCGAAACCCACATGGACGCGGTGGCGCGGCTGGTCCTGGACTATGCCTATTGGGACGACGCGCTCAACCACCTGTCGAGGTCCCTGGACCGCGCGTGGGCCGACGACAACATCGGCGAGCAGCTGCACGCGGTGCAGAGCGCCGACGTGGCCGCCGTCATCGACCGCGAAAACGTGCCGAGGCTCCTGTATCTCGAGGGAAAGGCCGCCGATGCGGAGGGCGGGTTCAACTGGTCCGCCCTTGCCGACCTGCTTGCCCTGGCCCGCCGGGCCGCGCCGCTGGCCGGGGAGGTGCCGCGCTCGGTGATCTCCTTCGACGGCACGTTCTATGCCGTCGCCGCCTTCCAATTGCTTTCCCAATCCGTCGGCCCGGCCGATGCCGCCCGATGGCGCGGCGCCCATCCGGGTCATTCGACCCTGGTGCTGGGACGAAAGATCGACCAGCGGTTCGTTCGCCGCTTGACGAGCGTCTTCCATGTGGCCGAGGTCCGGCTGGATGCCGGGCCGTGCCCCAAGGAGGCCTTGGGCTGCGTTGCCCTTGGCGGGGCGGGGGCCGCGGTCGGGCACATCTCGTTCGGCGCGCGGGGCGGCGGCGGCTTCGACTCGCGGGTCCGGCTGCCGCTGGCCGTCATCCTGGGCGCCATCGTGGTGGCATGCGGACTGTCCGTCGCCCGCCTGTTCGTCCTGGTTCGCAAAATGGCCGCGCAGAACGCCGCCCTCGACGCCGAGGCGGGGTGGCGCAACCGTGCCGAGGCGGCCCTGCGGGAAAGTGAACGCAAGCTGCGCAACCTGATCGACGGCTCCATTCAGGGAATCGCCGTCGACCGGGAAGGCAAAGTGCTGTTCGCAAATCCCAGCTATGCCGCGATCTTCGGCTACGCCAGCCCGCAGGAGGTCCTCGACCTGCCGTCGAGCGACGTTCTGTTCGCGCCGCACGAGCGCGGGCGCCTCAAAGCCTACCGCCGGCAACGCCTGCGTGGCGGGAACGTCCCCGTGGCCTATGAGTTCGAAGGGCTGCGCAAGGACGGCACGCCGATCTGGCTGGAAAACCGGAGCACCCTTGTCGATTGGGAGGGCGAGCCGGCGGTTCTGGTTGCCGTGGTGAACATCACCGAGCGCAAGGCGATGGAACGCCGGCTGGCCCATGCCCACCGGATGGAAGTGGTCGGCCAGCTGGCGGGAGGGGCGGCCCACGACTTCAACAATCTGCTCCAGGTCATCCAGGCCAATATCGAACTGATCGGCCTGCGGGCCCACGGCGACGCCCGGGTCGTGGCGTACCAGGAAAACGTCAGGGCCGCCGTCCGCCGCGGGGCCGAGTTGAGCCAGCAGTTGCTGTCGTTCTCGCGCCGGCAGGTCCTCCATCCCAATACGGTCGATCCGAACCGGCTGCTGGAGGCGACGGCCGCCCTGCTGAGGAGCATCCTGGGCGAACAGATCGAGCTCGATACCTGTCTGGAGGAAGGAATCGCTTCGATCACCGTCGACCCCGGCGGGCTTGAGAACGCCATCCTCAACATTGCGCTCAATGCGCGGGCCGCGATGCCGGGAGGCGGCAAACTGACCATTCGAAGCCGCGCCACGCGCCTGGAAGAGGAGGTGGCGACCGCCGAGGTGTCGCTTTTACCCGGAAACTATATAGAAATCGCCGTCTCCGACACCGGCTGCGGGATGCCGCCGGAGGTCCGGGCGCGGGCGTTCGAACCCTTCTTCACGACCAAGGAGGTCGGCACCGGAAGCGGCCTCGGACTCAGCATGGTATACGGGTTCGCCCTTCAATCGGACGGGCACGTCACTCTGGCGAGCGAGGTCGGCGCCGGGACAACCGTCCGCCTGATCTTTCCGGCGGCCCGCGGAAGGCCCGCGGACGATCTGTCGGCCGGCGGCGCAAATCCGGCCGAGAGCGGTTCCGGCACCGTTCTCGTCGTCGAGGATGACCGCGATGTCCGGCGGGGTGTCGTCGCGCTTCTCGGTTCCATGGGATATGACATCCGCGAGGCCGAAACCGGCGAGTCCGCCCTGGCTGTCCTGGATCAAGAGGCGGGGATCGATCTCATTTTTACCGACGTCGTCATGCCCGGCGGCATGAGCGGGATCGATCTGGCCGGGGAGGCCAGGCGGCGTCATGGAAACTCCCGAGTCCTCTTGACCTCGGGATACCACGAAGCGGCGTTGGCGAACGCAAATCTCGCGGATGGCGGTTTCGCGCTGTTGCGAAAACCCTATTCGTATGTGCAACTCCGTGAGGCGATTGCGTCCATCCTGTCGAACCGATAGCCGACCGGGGTAATTTCGGGGACGCCATACTTAATTCGCTCGTCTTCTCTCCAGGCCGCGCGAAGCCTCCTATGAATTAAGTATGGTGTCCCCGAAATTACTAGCGCGTCGCCTCATCGGGCCGGAGCCGGGGGCTCGACGGCAAGGACCGTGATCGTCCTCTGCTCGCCGCGCCGCGTGTCGAAGGTGATCGACTGGCCGACGGAAAGGCCGATCAGCGCGGTGCCGACCGGGGTCAGCACGGAAACCCTGCCCCTGGAAATGTCGGCCTCGGGCGGGAAGACCAGGGTGACGGTCTGGCGGGTGCCGGAATGGCGGTAGGCGAACTCGACCTTGGCGCCCATCGTCACCGTGGCCGGCCCGATCTCCTCGGGCTCGACCAGGTGGGCGCGTGCGAGTTCCCGCGTCAGGTCGTCGCTGAACTGCGGATGCCTGGCGCCGACGATATCGGCCAGGTCCGACAGGCGGGCATGCTCGGGGGCCGTCATGACGATCGGGGGAAGCGTGGGGGACATGGCTCGAATCCTTATATCTGGCGCGGCGCGCGGGGGCGCGGCAACCGCGATGATGGCGCCCTCCGGCCAGCCGGCCGCAAAAGGGCGCGAATATCAGGTGAAAACGGCGGATGAGGCCCGCCCGGTTGATCCCCGGGCCGGGGCGCCGGCTTAAGACGCGGCTACCGACCGACCCGGGGTCCCTGTCCAACCAGAAGTTGGCCGGGACCGGGGAAAATCCGAAGATGGGCGGGCGGTATGCTCATGGCCATGAGGATAGCACAAAACGGCGGCGATTCAAACCGTCCCCCCCACACCGCCTGAAAACATGGTTGCTTCGACGGACCCGGGATGAGGGGTGTCCCTAGCGGGCGGCGCCGGGGCCGGGGGGGTCGAAGTCCATCTGGCTCCAGCGGTCGCAGGGGAAGCTTTCCTCGACCGGCAGGCCGCTGCGCGGGTCGGGGACCGTCACCGTGATGGCGTGGGACGGGATGTCGAAGATGTCGCGCAGGTTGGCCCGGATCTCGACGGTCTCGCCGCCGGCAAGCTCGACCCGGCCAAAGGTGATCTGGCACGAGCCGCTCATGCGGAGCGCCTGGATGCGGGCGATGTCGGCCACCGGCAGCTGGGTGGGGCGGTGGCTTCCCAGGTCGGTGACCTTCCACCCCGCCACGTCCTTCATCGGCACCCGGGCGCCCTTGATCTCGCGGTCGCCGAGGCGGATGGTCGCGGTGCGTTCCGCCGCCTCCGCCAGGGCCGGGGCGAGCGCGCACAGCACCCCCGCCAGGGCGAGCAGGCGCCCGCAATGGTGTCGTTTCCCGGTCCGGTTGGTTGCGATGTCCACGCGGCTTCTCCCCGCCGGCGGCCATGACCCTCGCGGGTCGCCGGCCCGGGTATTCTACCGGCGGCCCGGCCGGACCACCACCGCAATCAGCCGCGCCAGAACGACGGGATGAAGATGACGAAGATGGAGAACACCTCGAGGCGGCCGACCAGCATGCCGGCGACCAGCATCCACTTGGCGGAATCCGACAGGCTCTGGAAGTTGCCGGCCGGGCCGATGATGTCGCCCAGGCCGGGGCCGACGTTGCACATGGCGGTGCCGGCCCCCGAGAGCGCCGTCACCAGGTCCAGCCCGTCGAAGGTCAGCGCCGCCGACAGCGCCGCGAAGAACAGGATGAAGAAGCAGAAATAGCTGACCACCGAGCCGATGACCTCGTCCTTGAGCGGCCGGCGGTTGAAGGTCGGCATGTAGACGCCGTGCGGCTGGATCAGCCGCTTCAATTGCAGGCGCGCCGCCTCGAACATGATCTGGAAGCGGAACAGCTTGATGCCGCAGGCGGTCGAGCCGTAGCAGCCGCCGACGAACATCAAAAAGAACATGAAGCCGATGGGAAACGAGCCCCACTGCGTATAGTCGGCCGAGGCGTAGCCGGTGCCGGTCATGATCGAGGTGACGTTGAAGGCGCTGAGCCGCAACGCCGCCAGCGGGGCGAACCCGCGGGCGAAGATGAGCCAGCCGGCGATGGCGGCGATGGAGGCGGCAAGCACGTAGGCGAAGGCGCGCACCTGGGTGTCGCGGAAGATCGGGCGCCAGTCGCCGTGGACGATGCGCAGGTAGAGCATGAACGGGATGCCGCCCGCCACCATGCCCATCGTGACGATGACGTCGATGGCGGCGCTGTCGAAATGGCCGATCGAGGAATCCGAGGTCGAATAGCCGCCGGTGGCGATGGTGGTCATGGCATGGACGACGGCCTCGACCAGGGTCATGCCGGCCAGCATCAGGGCGGAAACCAGGATCGCCGTGAAGGCCAGCAGGATCAGCGTGATGCCGGCCGAAAGCTGGGCGGCGCGGGGCAGGATCTTGCCCTCGGTCTCGAACGCCTCGGCGCGGAACATCTGCATGCCGCCGATGCGCATCATCGGCAGGATCGAGATCGTCATCACCACGATGCCGAGCCCGCCCAGCCATTGCAGCACGGCCCGCCACAGAAGGATGCCCGACGGCATGGCGTCGAGCCCGGTGAGCACGGTCGAGCCGGTGGTGGTGATCCCCGACATGGCCTCGAAATAGGCGTCGGTCAGGCTGAGCCCGAGGGGGGAGAGCAGGAACGGGATGGCCGCGAAGAAGGTCAGCACGGTCCAGATCAGGGCGGTCAGGATGAAGGCCTGGCGGATCGAGAAGATGCCGGCCGGGCAGCGGTTGGCCAGCACCAGGCCGCCGCCGGCCGAGGCGGTGATGGCCGCCGAGGCCAGGAAGGCCTTCCAGTCGTCGTTGCCCTCGACGGCGTCGAAAACGGCCGGCACGCACATCCCGAAGGCCAGGATGACCAGCAGCAGGCCGATGGTGAACAGCACCGGGCGCAGATCGAAGGCGAGGAAGGGGCGCCGGTCGCGGCCGGCCTCGCGCCCGTCGGCGCGGGGCGCGGGGAGCGGCATCTCGGGCACCAGCCGGGGGACGACTCTGTTGCGTGGCATGGGGGGTTCCGAGGGCGATCCGTCAGCGGCCGTGGCGCCAGCCGGCGTCCCGCGCCTCGTCGACGCTGCAGAAGGTCCGGCCGTGGGCCGCCTCGACGTCGATGCCGGCATAGGCGGCATCGAGCGGGCCGAAATAGTGCCGCCCGCCCGCCGCCGAGGCCACCGCCTTGATCACGCAGGGATCGCCGTGCGAGATCGGCTCGGGCAGGATCTGCACCCCGGCCACCCGCCACGGCAGCTCGGTCGGCGCCTGGGCCGCGGCGGCC
>JACZKS010000107.1 GCA_014859895.1 Rhodospirillales bacterium | reverse complement strand
GCCGGCGCCCTTGCCCGGCTTCCAGCCGGCCGCGGCGGCGGCGCGTGGCGCGGTGCCGGCCTTGTCGAGGCCGAGGTCGATGGCCTCCAGGCGGCGGATCTCGTCGCGCAGCCGGGCCGCCTCCTCGAACTCCAGCTCGGCGGCGGCGGCCTTCATGCGCTTCTCCAGCTCGGCCATGTGGCTGCGCAGGTTGTGGCCGATCAGGTGCTTGTCGCCGGAAACTCCGGTGTCGACGGTGAAGTGGTCGTGCTCGTAGACCGAATCCAGCACGTCCGAGATGCCGTGGCGCACCGAGGCCGGGGTGATGTTGTGCTCGATGTTGTAGGCCTTCTGGCGTTCCCGCCGCCGGTTGGTTTCGTCCAGCGCGTACTTGAGGGATTCCGTCATGTGGTCGGCATAGAGGATGACCCGGCCGTCGAGATTGCGCGAGGCCCGCCCGATGGTCTGCACCAGGCTGGTCTTGGAGCGAAGGAACCCTTCCTTGTCGGCGTCCAGGATGCAGACCAGCGCGCACTCCGGGATGTCCAGGCCCTCGCGCAGCAGGTTGATGCCGACCAGCACGTCAAACGCCCCGAGTCTCAAGTCGCGGATGATCTCGATGCGCTCCAGGGTGTCGATGTCGGAATGCATGTAGCGCACCCTGACCCCGTGGTCGTGCAGGTACTCGGTCAGGTCCTCGGCCATGCGCTTGGTCAGCGTCGTGACCAGGACGCGCTGGCCCTTGGCCGCGCAGACCTTGGCCTCGGCCAACAGATCGTCGACCTGGCTTTCGACGGGGCGGATCTCGCACAGGGGGTCGATCAGCCCGGTCGGGCGCACCACCTGGTCGACGAAGACGCCGCCGGTCTGCGCCAGCTCCCACGGGCCGGGGGTGGCCGAGACGAAGACGGTTTGCGGCCGCATGCGGTTCCATTCCTCGAAGCGCAGCGGCCGGTTGTCGATGCAGGACGGCAGCCGGAAGCCGAAGTCGGCCAGCGTCGATTTGCGGTTGAAGTCGCCGCGGAACATGCCGCCCAGCTGCGGCACGGTGACGTGGCTTTCGTCGACCATCAACAGCGCGTTCTCCGGCAGGTATTCGAAGAGCGTCGGCGGCGGCTCGCCGGGATTGCGCCCCGTCAGGTAGCGGGAATAGTTCTCGATGCCGGAGCAGAAGCCTTGGGTCTCCAGCATCTCGAGGTCGAAGGTCGTGCGTTCCTGGATGCGCTGCGCCTCCAGCAGCTTGCCCTCGGCGACGAAGGTGTCGACCTGGGCTTTGAGCTCCCTGCGGATGCCCGGGATGGCCTGCAGAAGCGTCGGGCGTGGCGTCACGTAGTGGCTGTTGGGATAGACGACGATCGATTCCAGCGTGCCGGTCCGCTCGCCGGTCAGGGGGTCGATCTCCCAAATGCTTTCCAGTTCGTCGCCGAAGAAGGAAAGCCGCCAGGCGCGATCCTCGTAGTGCGACGGGAAGATCTCCACCACGTCGCCGCGCACCCTGAAGGCGCCGCGATGGAAATCGGTGTCGTTGCGCCGGTATTGCAGCTCGATGAGGCGCTTCATCAGGTCGCGCACGTCGAGCGCGGTGCCGGTCGTCAGCTCGACAACCATCTGCGAATAGGTTTCAACCGAGCCGATGCCGTAGATGCAGGACACCGAGGCGACGATGATGACGTCGGTGCGCTCCAGCAGCGATCGCGTCGCCGCGTGGCGCATGCGGTCGATCTGCTCGTTGATGGCCGCGTCCTTCTCGATGTAGGTGTCGGTACGCGGCACGTAGGCTTCCGGCTGGTAATAGTCGTAGTAGGAGACGAAGTACTCGACCGCGTTCTCCGGGAAGAAGGCCTTCATCTCGCCGTAAAGCTGGGCGGCCAGTGTTTTGTTGGGGGCCAGCACCAGGGCCGGGCGCTGGGTGCGGGCGATGACGTGGGCGATGGTGAAGGTCTTGCCCGAGCCGGTGACGCCCAGCAGCACCTGGTTGGCTTCGCCGGCCGCGACGCCTTCGAGCAGCGCCTCGATGGCCTGCGGCTGGTCGCCGGCCGGCTCGAAATCGCTGACCAGCTTGAACGGCCGTCCGCCCGTCGCCGGCGGGCGGCGGGGGGGATTGAACAGGGGGAAATCGTCGGGGCTGGCGCGCACGGTTCGGCTCCTTCCGCGCCCACCATGTGGACCCTGGACGGCGCCCTGTCAACTGCCAGCCCGCCCCGGCGGCGGGCGAAATCCGGCTCTAAGTCGCGGCGTTTCCTGGTTGCTTCGAAATAGGCCCCATCGTAGTGTTCGGGTTCGCGATCACCCTTGGAAATGATGGATCAGATCATGTCTTTTATCGCCAGCCGTCTGTCCCGTATTAAGCCCTCTCCGACCATTGCGGTCGCGACGAAGGCGCGCGAGCTCAAAGCCGCCGGGCGCGACGTCATCGGCCTGGGAGCCGGCGAACCCGATTTCGATACCCCCGATCACATCAAGGCGGCCGCCAAGGCGGCGATCGATCGCGGCGAAACCAAATACACCGCGGTGAGCGGCACACCGGAATTGCGCAAGGCGATCAGCGCGGCCTTCAAGCGCAACAACGGGCTCGACTACACGCCCGAGCAGATCACCGTCGGTTGCGGCGGCAAGCAGACCATCTTCAACGCTTTCATCGCCACGCTCGATGCCGGCGACGAGGTGATCATTCCCGCCCCCTACTGGGTGTCGTACCCCGACATCGCGCTGATGTGCGAGGGCACGCCGGTCTTCATCGCCTGCCCGAAGGAACAGAACTACAAGCTCATGCCCGAGGCACTGGATCGGGCGATCACGCCGAAGACCAAGTGGCTGGTCCTCAACTCGCCGTCGAACCCGACCGGCGCCGGCTATACGGCGAAGGAGCTGCGGGCATTGGCCGACGTGCTGCTCAAGCATCCGCACGTCTGGATCATGACCGACGACATGTACGAGCACATCGTCTACGACGACTTCAAGTTCAGCACCATCGCCCAGATCGAGCCCAAGCTCTACGAGCGCACGCTGACGCTCAACGGCGCCTCGAAGGCCTATTGCATGACCGGCTGGCGGGTCGGCTGGGCGGCCGGCTCGGTCGCCCTCATCAAGGCGATGGACAAGGTGCAGTCGCAGAGCACGACCCACACCAGCTCCGTCTCGCAGGCGGCGGCGGTGGCGGCGCTCAACGGCCCGCACGATTTCATCGCCAAGAACAACGCGGTGTTCAAGCAGCGCCGCGACCTGGTCGTTTCCATGCTGAACCAGGCCAAGGGCCTGTTCTGCCCGAACCCCGAGGGGGCCTTCTATGTCTACCCGTCGTGCGAGGGGGCCATCGGCAAGACGACGCCGGACGGCAAGGTCATCAAAAACGACGAGGACTTCGTGACCTACCTGCTGGAGGCCGAAGGCGTCGCCGCCGTGCAGGGCGCGGCGTTCGGGCTGGAGCCCTACTTCCGCATCTCGTACGCCACCGCCACCGACGTGCTGGAGCAGGCCTGCCAGCGCATCCAGCGGGCCTGCGGGGCGCTGAGATAAGATCGTCCGATACATTCTGAATCGACGAGGGGACGGCCGACGGGCCGTCCCCTTTCGATTCGGAACAGTAACGACCTTCACGACCGCTTGGGCTTGCGTCCGTCGTCCTTGAGCGTCATCAGCTTGCCGGCCAACGTGATACAGACCGCCACGGTGACGATGATGACGGTGGCCAGCGCGTTGATCTGCGGGCTGACGCCCAGGCGGACGCTGGAGAACACCACCATCGGCAGCGTGGTCGAGCCCGGCCCGGAGACGAAGCTGGCGATCACCAGGTCGTCGAGAGACAGCGTGAATCCCAACAGCCAGCCGGCCACCAGCGAGGGCGCGATGATCGGCAGCGTGATGACGAAGAACACCTTGAGCGGCCGCGCGCCCAGGTCCTGGGCGGCCTCTTCGAGCGAGCGGTCCATGTGGCGGAGCCGCGACTGCACGACGATGGCGACGAAGGCCATCGAGAAGGTCACGTGGGCGATGGTGATGGTGGTCTGCCCGCGCCCGGCCGGCCAGCCGATCATCGTTTCCAGGGCTACGAACAAAAGCAGCATGGCCAGCCCGGTGATGACTTCCGGCATCACCAGGGGCGCGGCGATCATGCCGCTCAGCAGCGTGCGGCCGCGAAACCGCCCGAAGCGGTCGAGCACCAGGGCGGCCATGGTGCCGAAGATGGTGGCCAGCGTCGCCGAGACGAAGGCGATCTTCAGGCTGAGCCACGCCGCCTCCAGCAGCTTCTCGTTATGCAGCAGCTCGCCGTACCACTTCACCGAAAAGCCCGACCACACGGTCACCAGCTTCGATTCGTTGAACGAATAGATGACCAGCAGGAAGATCGGCCCGTAAAGGAAGGCGTAGCCGAAGGCGAGCACGGTGAAAAGCCGGAGCGAGCGGGGCAGCTTCATCGGGCCTCCGCCTCGTCCTGGCGGGCCTGATAGTGCTGGAACAGCATGAAGGGAACCAACAGCAGGACCAGCATCACCACGGCGACAGCCGAGGCCAGCGGCCAGTCGCGGTTGAGGAAGAACTCGTTCCACAGGACCTTGCCGATCATCAGCACGTTGGAGCCGCCCAGCAGGTCGGGGATGACGAACTCGCCGGCCGCCGGAATGAACACCAGCATGGAACCGGCGATGATCCCGGGCAGCGACAACGGCAAGGTGATCTTGAGCATCACCTCCCAGGGCCGGCAGCCCAGGTCCTGGGCCGCCTCGCGCAGCGTCAGGTCCATGCGCTCGAGTGTCGCGTAGAGCGGCAGGATCATGAACGGCAGGTAGGAATAGACGATGCCGACGTAGACGGCGAAGGGGGAATGCAGCAGCGGCAGCGGCTGGTCGATGACGCCTACCCACATGAGGAAGTTGTTGAGCAGCCCCTCGTTCTTGAGGATGCCGATCCAGGCGTAGACCCGGATCAGGAACGACGTCCAAAACGGCAGGATGACCAGCATCAGAAGGACGTTGCGCCACGGCTGGCGCACCTTGGTGATGCTGTAGGCCATCGGATAGCCGATCATCAGGCAGATCAGGGTGGATACCGCCGCCATCTTGAGCGAGCTGAGGTAGGCGGCGGCATAGAGCGGGTCTTCGAGGAAGAAGCCGAAATTGGCGAGGTTGAACTGAAGCTGCAACACCGCCCCGTCGACCCATTCGAGCAGCGGCTGATAGGGCGGGATACCGAGGCGGCTTTCCGAAAATGCGATCTTCAGCACGAACAGAAAGGGCGCCAGGAAGAACACCAAAAGCCAGCCCATCGGCACCGCCGCGACGAGGCGCTGTCCCCAGCGTTCCTTCCAGCGGTCCGGTTTTCCCTGGATGCGGGCGACGAGACCGTTCGTCTTCATAGGGTCAGCATCACTGCGTTGGATGGGTGCCACGACAGGTGAACGCGGTCCTCCCAGGTGATCTTCTGTTCGGCGTCCTGGTGCAGGTTGAGCTGCGAGGCCTGCATCACCTTGCCGCTGTCGAGCCTGACGTGAAAGATCGACATGTCGCCGAGATAGCCGATCTCGACCACCGTGCCCTCCGTCCGGTTGGTGTCCTGGTTCTTCGGCGCCGTCTTCGAAATGCGCACCTTCTCGGGGCGCACCATCACGGTGACCGGCATGCCGGCGACACCGGCCCCGGCGTGCGCCACCTCGACCTCGGTTTCGATGTCGGGTGCCTGGATGGCCGCGCCCTGCTCGTCCAGGCGCAGGATCACGCCCCCGAACATGTTGGCGGCACCGATGAAGTCGGCGACGAAGCGGGTGCCGGGAAACTCGTAAATCTCGCGCGGCGTGCCGACCTGCTCGATGTAGCCCTCGTTCATGATGCCGATGCGCGTCGACATGGTCATCGCCTCTTCCTGGTCATGGGTGACCAGGATGAAGGTGATGCCGACGCGCTCCTGGATGTTGACCAGCTCGAACTGGGTGTTCTCGCGCAGCTTCTTGTCGAGTGCCGCCAGCGGTTCGTCAAGCAGCAGCACCTTGGGATGCTTGACCAGTGCCCGGGCCAGGGCGACGCGCTGGCGCTGGCCGCCCGACAGCTGGTCGGGGCGGCGGCTGGAGAGCGGGGTCAGCCGCAGGAGGTCGAGCGCCTGGCTGACCCGCTCGTTCATCTCCTTGCGGGGCATACGTTCCTGGCGCAGCCCGAAGGCGATGTTACGTTCCACCGACATGTGGGGGAACAGCGCGTAGGACTGGAACACCATGTTGACCGGCCGCTCGTAGGGCGGCACGCCGGTCATGTCGATGCCGTCGATCAGGATGCGCCCGTCGTCGGGCACCTCGAAGCCGGCGATCAGGCGCAAGAGCGTGGTTTTGCCGCAGCCCGAACCGCCAAGCAGCGAGAACAGCTCGCCCTTGTAGATGTCGAGGTTGGCGCCCGTCACCGCCGGCTCGCCGCCGAACGCCTTCGACACCCCCTGCACGCGGATGAACGGCGTATTGCCCGGCTGCGTCCACGGTTCGAACCGCGGACTGCTGGGCGCATTGCGTTCGGCCGGTCTAAGCATGCCGATCGTCTCCCCTTGCCGATCGCATGGCCACCGAGACGGCGCTCACATGCCCGTCTTGAAGCGGGTCCAGGCGCGGGTGCGGGCCCGCTCGTAGGCCTGGCTCTTGGCGGGCACCACGAAGAAACGCTCGCGCACCGCCTTCGGCGGATAGATCACCGGATCGGCCAACCGATCGGCGCTGACGAGCTTCTCGGACCCGTCGACAGCGTTGGCATAGCCCACCTCGTCGGTGATGGCGGCGACGATGTCGGGGCGCATCATGAAGTTGATGAAGGCGTGGGCATTCTCGGGGTGGCGCGCGTCGGCCGGCACCGCCATCACATCCATGACCGCCTGGGTGCCTTCCTTGGGGAAGAAGACCAGGATGTCGACGCCCTTGCCGGCTTCCTTGGCGCGGTCGCGGGCCTGCACCAGGTCGCCGCCGTAGCCGTGGGCGACGCAGATGTCGCCGTTGGCGAGATCGTTTATGTAGGACGAGGAGTGGATGTACTTGAGGTCCTGACGCACCTTCGAGAGATAAGCGACGGCGGCGTCGATGTCGGCCTGCTTTTCGGTCGCCGGGTCAAGGCCGAGCATGACGAAGGCGGCCGACAGCGCCTCGGTGGCGTCGTCAAGCAGCGTCACGCCGCAGGCCTTGATGAGGCCGGTCCATTTGGGATTGGTGAGAAGCGCCCAACTGTCGAGCGGAGCATCGGGGGCCAGCGCCTTGACCTTGGCCGTGTTCACGCCGATGCCGGTACCGGCGATCATGTAGGGGACCGCGTACTTGTTGCCGGGATCGCTCTTGGCCAGCGTCGCCATCGAGGCGGCATCCAGGTTGGCGCGGTTCGGCAGCTTCGCCAGATCGAGCGGCTGATAGATGCCGGCCTGGATCTGGCGGGCCAGGAAGGGACTGGCCGAGGGGAACACCACGTCATAGCCCGAATTGCCCGCCATCAGCTTGGCTTCGAGGATCTCGTTGGAGTCATAGACATCGTAGTTGACCTTGATGCCGGTCTCTTTCTCGAACCTCTCGAGGGTGTCGGGTGCGATGTAGTCGCTCCAATTGTAGACGTTGAGAACCTTCTCCTCCGCCGAGTAAGCGGTGGACGCCATGACCATGACGGCCGCGGTGGCGGCCAGTATGCGGGTGACGACCTTGCGCACGGGGCGATTCCTTTTCGCTGGACTGGGAGTCCGCCACCCTGCGGCGGTCCATCCGCCCGAGGCGTCGGGTGGCACAGTATTCGAAGAGAGTCCGACCCCTGTCAATGGACGATCCTCTTAGGGACGAACGCCTTTTCATGACGTGGCATCGATTCGTCGCCGGAACGAAGTGGCGGGCGGCCCCGGCGGTTTCCTTTTTTCCTTGCATCGCGGGATGGGGGCATTAACCTCGACAACTCGGGCGGCTGCGTCTGTCCGCCCTCAAGTCCGCAATCAAAATCCGCTGTTCTTCAGGGAGGCCTTCGTGACGCAAAAAGCACCATCCGGACCTCGTTGTGCGGCCCTTGTCGGCCCGTATCTCAGTGGCAAGACGTCTGTCCTGGAAAGCCTGCTTGCCACCGCCGGTGTGATCGGCCGCAAGGGTTCCGTGCGCGACGGCAATACCGTCGGCGACTCGTCGCCCGAGGCCCGCGCCCGACAGATGAGCACGGAATTGTCTGTGGCCAGCTTCGACTACCTGGGCGAGCCCTGGTCGGTCATCGATTGCCCCGGATCGGTCGAACTGGCGCAGGAAGCCTATGACGCCCTGATGGTCGCCGACGTCGCGATCGTCGTTTGCGAGGCCGGCGTCGAGAAGGTGCTGACCCTGGCACCGCTCATGAAGTTCATCAACGACCGCGAAATTCCGCACCTCATTTTCCTCAACAAGATGGACACCCAGGCCGGCGACATCCGGGCCACCATCGAAACGCTCCAAAGCCTCTCCGACAAGCCGCTGATCCTGCGCGAGATCCCCATCCAGGAAGGCGACGCGGTCACCGGTCTGGTCGACCTCGTCAGCCAGCGCGCGTACAAGTGGGTGGCGGGTGCCCATTCCACGGAAATCCCGGTTCCGGAGGCGGTGAAGGAGTGGCTGGAGGAAGCCCGCACCAGGCTGCTGGAATCCTTGGCCGACTTCGACGACAAGCTGCTGGAAGCCCTGCTCGAAGAAAACGTGCCGCCGCCCGCGGACATCTTCGAGAATGCCACCCACGCGTTGCAGGACGGCCACGTCGTCCCGGTGCTGTTCGGCGCCGCCGAGAAGGACAACGGCATCACCCGACTTCTCAAGATCCTGCGCCACGAGGCGCCGGGTATCGAGAAGACGACGGGCCGGCTGGGCGTCGAGACGGCCGGCGAACCGGCGGCCCTGGTGTTCAAGACCCTGCATGCCTCGCACACCGGCAAGCTGTCGATGGCCCGCGTTCTGCGCGGCGAGATCGCCGAGGGCGTGACGCTCAACGGCGAACGGCCCAGCGGCATCATCAAGCTGACCGGCCAGAAGCAGGAAAAGCAGCCCAAGGCGACGGCGGGCGATGTCGTTGCCTTCTCGCGCATGGAGAATGCCTTGACCGGCAGCATGCTGTCGCCCCCGGGCGGGCTCAAGTTCGAGGGCTGGCCGAAGCCCCTGCCGCCGCTCTACGCGCTGGCGGTTCGGGCCGAGCACCGGGCCGATGAGGTGAAGCTGCCCGGCGCCCTGACCAAGATCGTCGACGAGGACCCCTCGCTCAGTTTCGCGGTGAGCACCGACACCGGCGAGCTGATCCTCTCGGGCATGGGCGACCAGCACCTGCAGATCGTGATGGACCGCCTGAAGAACCGCTTCGGGCTGACCGCCACGTCGAAGCGGCCGCAGGTTCCCTACAAGGAAACCATCAAAAAGCCGGTGTCGCAACACGCCCGCCACAAGAAACAGAGCGGCGGCCACGGCCAGTTCGGCGACGTCCACCTGGACATCAAGCCGCTGCCGCGCGGCTCGGGCTTTGTGTTCACCGATTCGATCACCGGCGGCGTCGTGCCCAAGCAGTACATCCCCTCGGTCGAGATCGGGGTGCGCGACTATCTGGGGCGCGGCCCGCTCGGCTTCCAGGTGGTGGATTTGCAGGTGACCCTGACCGACGGCCAGTTCCACGCCGTCGATAGTTCGGATATGGCGTTCCGGGCGGCCGCCAGCCTGGGCATGCGCGAGGGCATGCCGAAGTGTGGCCCGGTGCTGCTCGAGCCCATCTTCAAGGTGGTCATCTCGGTGCCCACAGACTTCACGTCGAAGGTGCAGCGCCTGGTCAGCAGCCGGCGAGGCCAGCTGCTCGGCTTCGACGCCAAGCCCAACTGGAAGGGCTGGGACGAGGTGGTGGCGCAGATCCCGCAGGCGGAGACGGTCGACCTTATCAACGAGTTGCGGTCGCTGACGTTGGGCGTCGGCTACTTCACCTCCGAGTTCGACCATCTGCAGGAAATATCGGGCAAGATCGCCGACGACGTGGTGGCGGCGCGCGCCGCCGAATTGGCCCAGTAGACGGAGCGCTTTCGTATCGGGACCCCGTCGGCCGGCCGGCCGGCGGGGGCCTTCCTGCGTTAGGCGCCGGTGCCGGCCAGGAACGCGCGGAAGCGGCGGGCCACCTCGGGTGGCGTGATGGTCGGCCGGCCGAGTTTTTCCATCGAGCCGGGGGCGATCCTCATGTGAATGAGATGGGGGCCATGGCCGGCCAGCGCCCTTTGCAGGGCGTCGGCGAAGCCGTCCAGGTCGTCGCAGGAAAAGCCGTTGGCGTAGCCGCAGGCGATGGCGACCCTGGCGAAGTCGACCGACGCCGATACTGTCATCTGGCCGCCGGTGGAATCGTAAGTGCCGTTGTCCAGCACCAGGTGGACGAGATTGCGCGGCGCATACGCCCCGATGGTGGCGAACGAACCCAGTTTCATCAGCGCGGCGCCGTCGCCGTCGACGACCACCACGGGACGGCCCACCGCCAGGGCGGTGCCCAGGCCCATGGCACCGGCGCAGCCCATCGAGCCGACCTGATAGAGGTGCTGCGGCCGGTCGGCGAGCGTGAACAGCTCGCGCCCGGCCTTGCCGGTGGTGGCGATCACGGCCGCCGAATCGGGTAACGTGGCCAGCATCCGTTCCAGTATCGCCATGCGGGTTGGCGGCGCTTCCTCCGCCCTCAGGTCGTGAAGGACGCCGGGCTGACGGACCGGCGGCGGGGCGGCGTCCAGGCCTTCCTCGGCGACGCTGCCCTTCCTCATGATCAAGGCGAACGGCAGGCCGGTCGCCTCCATGGTCTCCTCGGCCTCGGCGAGGCACGCCTCCACCTCGTCTTCGGCCTCCGGGAACGGGCGGTGGGCAACCCGGATGGTGTCCAGCAGGGCCGGCGTGATCGGCCCCATCAGGGCGTGCTGCGGCTCGTCCTTGAGGCCCGGCTCACCGCGCCAAGTGACGATCATGAGGGTCGGGATGCGGAACGGGTGGTTGAGCGAGGTCAGTGGGTTGACGGCGTTCCCCAGGCCCGAGTTCTGGCACATCACCGCGGTGCGCCGGCCGGCCAGCCAGGCCCCGGCGGCGATGGCCACCGCCTCGCCCTCGCTGGCCGCCGCCACGTAGTCGAGCCGGGTGTCGCTGATCACCCGGTTGATGACCGGCGTCAGGAACGAGCACGGCACGCCGGTATAGAAGTCGATCCCCCGCCGGCGGGCGGGGGTCAGGAACGAATCGGCGGCGATCACAGGAATTCCCCGGCTTTGACCAGATCGAAGGCGTCGTCGACGTCCATCCAGTGGCCGGTGACGTAGACCACGCTGACGGTTTCGCCCTCGGCGAGCAGGCGTGTGAAGACGTCGACCATGTTGGCCGAGGCCAGGCGGCCCTCGGCCTGAAGGTCGGCCAGGACCCGGGCCAGCCGTTCGGCGCCCCGCGCGCTCAGCTTGGCCAAGCCGATCCATTCGCCGTGGGTGCCGCCGTCGGCCAGGTCGTGGCCGATCTCGCGCACCATGACCGGGTCGTCGTCGAGGTAGTCCGCCGAGAACGGGCGCGAGCAGCCCACCAGGTCGCGGGTACGGTCGGCGGTCTGGCGGTCCCGCCACAGGGCATCGACGCCGAGCACGATATCGCCCTCGGCTTCGCGGACCTGGTCGAGCACATGGTGGCGAAACAGCGTGTCGCCGAAGGCCAGGATGCACTCGCCGGTCAGCGCCTCCCGGGCGCAGGCCAGGCTGGCCGCCTCGCTGGTGGTGGCGTAGAGGTCGTTGTCGACCGTATGGATGGCCGGGAAGTTGATCATTTCCTTGCGATAGCCGCGCACCACCGTGATGTCGCGGATGCCGGCCGCATGAAAGGTGTCGATCTGGCGTTGGAGCAGGGGACGCCCGCGCACGTCGATCATGCACTTGGGCCGATCCGCCGTCAGGTTGCCCAGCTTGGCGCCGCGCGAGGCCGCCAGCACGATGGCGCGCGATCCCTTGCCGACCGCCGGCAGATAGCGGGCCTCGGCCTCGGCCAGCTCCTTGTCGCCGGACAGCGCGAAGATGTCGCGCACGGTGACGATCCGGTCCTCGACGTCGGCCAGGCTTTCGTCGCGCTGGATCTGGTGGCAGATTTCCTGCATGCCGGTGATGGCGGCGCGTAGCGTCTGGTTGGCCCAGATGGAGACCGAAAAGCCGGCGTCGCGGAAGACGCGGGTCGGCGTCGCATAGTACATGGTCGGCACGATGACGACCGGTGCCCGGTTGCCCCAAAGAGCCTTGAAGGCCAGCACCTCGTCGGCGGTCGACTGGCGCGAATGGATGAGAATGGCGTCGGCTCCCGCCGCGTGGTAGGCCTCGGCCCGTTTTAAGGCCTCGTCCATGCCCCAGCCGGCAATCAGCGCCTCGACGCGCGCCACGATCTGGAAGTCGGGGTCGGTCTGGCTGTCCTTGCCGGCCTTGATCTTGCCGCAGAACTCGTCGATGTCGGCCAAGGGCTGGCCGTCGCCGATGAACGAGTTGGTCTTGGGGAACAGCTTGTCCTCGATGCAGATGCCGGCGATGCCGCGCTGGCACAGTTTCTGGACCGCCCGGCGCAGGTTGTTGAAATTGCCCCAGCCGGTGTCGCCGTCGACCAGAATGGGGATCGTGGTGGCGTCGGCCATGAACTCCAGGACCTCGAGGACCTGCGTCCACGACGCCTCGTTGTTGTCGCGCACGCCTAGCGCCGCCGACATCGAGAGCCCCGAAGCCCATATCCCCTTGAAGCCGGCCCGCTCGACGATCTTGGCCGAGATGCCGTCGTGGGCTTCCATCAGGAATTCCAGGTGCGGCGATTCCAGCAGGGCGCGCAGGCCGGCCGCCTTGCCGGGGGCGGGTTCGGGGGTCGAAGCGGGCTGGGTCCGTGCGGTCATCGTGCGTGACGAATTTGCCATGTCATCCGATCGAAAGTTGCAGTGTGGGAGTGATGAGATTTAAACTCATTATCGAGTGATTGTTACGATTTTCTGAAGGAGGCCGTCATGCGTAGTAGCTCCCTTGCCACGACGGGTCAAGCCGGCCGAGACGGGGCCACGCTTCACACGCCGATTTTGATCGAAGATGAAATCGCCCGGTTCCAGACGGACGGTTACCTGGTCGTTCGCGCCGGCTTCGATCAAGGCGAGATGCGCCACATCGATGCCTGGGCGCGCGAGGTGGAGGCCATGCCCGAGGTGTCGGGGCGCCAGTGGGTCTACCATGAGGCCAGCCTGATAGAACCGGACCGCCAGTTGATCGCCCGGATCGAGAATATTGCTCCGTTCCATGCCGGCTTCGCCGAGCTGAGCGACGTGCTGAAGGGGGCGGTTGGGCAGCTTCTGGGCGAGGAGGCGGTGCTGTTCAAGGAGAAGATCAACTTCAAGATGCCGGGCGGCGCCGGCTTCAAGCCGCACCAGGACGCCCAGGCCGGCTGGGACGCCTATGCCGACTATTTCATCAACGTGCTGGTCTGCATCGACGCGGCGACGCCCGAGAACGGCTGCCTGAAAGTGGTGGCGGGCCAGCATAAACGCGGCCTGTTCCGGTCATGGGAACCGTTGACCGAGGCGGACATGCAGGGCATGGAATTCGTCGACTGCCCGACCGAACCGGGCGATCTGGTGTTCTTCGATTCCTTCGCTCCGCACGCGTCGGACCCGAACATGACGAATGCCACGCGCCGGCTCTACTACGCCACCTACAACCGCGCCTCGGCCGGTGATCACATGGCCCGCTACTATGTCGACAAGCACAAGAACTACCCGCCCGACATCGACCGCCAAGCCGGCCGCGAATACCGTTTCCGGGTCTAGGCAATAGTTTCGGGGACACAATAGTTTTGGACTGCACCCTTTGCCTGAGACACGGAAATCAGGGACAGGTCTCTGTGATCGAGCTTGCGCCGGGCGGTACCGCCCGGCGCAAGCTCGGCGCGTTTAATTCGTACTCCTCGGGCGACAGGTAATCGAGTGCCGAGTGCA
>JACZKS010000106.1 GCA_014859895.1 Rhodospirillales bacterium | reverse complement strand
TTGCGCGTCCCCACCCGGCCGTCCGCCCGCCGATATCCCTGAAACTCCATCAACCCCGTCCTTCTCTCAGTTCTCATCCGTTGACGCTCAGGCCAGATCGCCCCGGCCGCGCAGGCTCTCGATGTTCTGAACATGGGCATGCGCCCCCGCCGGAATGTCCGCCGTCGCCCGGCCGATCACCTCGCCGTACTTCAGGATGTCCTCGCCCCGCGCGATGTCGCGCACCGCAAACTTGTGGCCAAAGGGCATATCGTCGCGCGCGGTGACAACAACGATGCCGTCCCCGACACCGGCCCGGATCTTCTCGCCCTTCGTGGCATCCCGGAGCAGCGTGGCAACGTTGTCGACCTCTCGCAGGATAATGGCGTCACGCTTCATCTCGGATCTCTCCATCTTCAATCAGCCGCCGAAACAGGGCACGGACGGCGCCGCCCTGCGGACCGGCCGCCGTGCCGAAGGCTTCGGACCAGGCCACAAACTCGCCGCGCAAAACGGATTCCAGCCCAACCGTGATCGCATCGAACCGCTCGACGAGGTCGGCCCACGACCATGGATCCTCGGGATCGCCCCGGCGAAAGCTCCGTTCGGCGGAAAACGCCGAGCCGTCGCGGCAAAGCACCTCAACCCTGGCGGGCCGTTTCGCCGGGAAGCGGGCGGTGAACGATGGCTCCTCGACGACCTCAACCCTTTCTGATAACCGCCGCACGGCGTCGCGATCCAGGGCGTCTGGGGTGAAGTTGGAAAACGAAAGGCTCCCTTCCAGGGCCAGGAAGGCGATGCAGAAGCGGGTGGAGAACTTGGCCTCCTCGAAGGAACGCGGATCGCGAACGTCGGCGATATCGACCTGGGCACGCGGCCCCGTCACCACGATCCGCTCGATGTCGTCGGACCGCAACCTTTCGCGCCGCATCAGATCGCGAAGGGCGTCCAGGCTGCTGTGCATCTGACCGCAAGCCGGCCAACCCTTGAGGGTGGTCTGGAGAATTTCGAATCGATCGCCAAGCCCGTCGGCCAGCACGGCCGGATCGCCGGCCAAACCCCAGGCCGCGAGCAGACCGCGCCGCCCTTCGAGAACCCGCGCCGCGCCGGGGATGCCTTCGCTCGCCAGCATCGCCGCCGTCAGGCCGTTGCGCACCGCCGTCGCCGGATGGAAGGCCTTGGCGGCTTCGGCCCCGTCGTCCAGGAACTGCCACAACCCGGCCGCCTGGGTCCCGGCGTGGCCCAACGCCCAAAGGGTCCGTTCGGCGTCCAGCCCGAGAATCCGGGCCGCCGCCGCCGCCGCCCCGAAGCACCCGGCGGTCGCCGTCGTATGACAGGTGGCATAGTGAGCCTTGCCCAGCAGTGCGCCGACGCGCAGGCCCACTTCGTAGCCGACAACCACCGCGGCGCGCATTTCGGCTGCGCTCAGGTCCATGTGTTCCGCCAAGGCCATGACGACGGGAAATACGGTCACTCCCGGATGCATCATGGCCAGCCGGTGGCCGTCGTCGACTTCGAGGAGGTGCGACAACGCGGCATTCGCGGCGGCGGCCTGCAAGGGCGGCCGGCCTTCCGGGCAACCGGCGACCGAACAGTCGCCAGCCACCGGCCCGCCAAGAACTCGCCGATAGGGCTCGGCCAGCCGATGGCGGGTTCCGGCAATCATGGCGCCCCACCAATCGAGGGCGCAGTCGCCGAGACGCGACCGAACCGGTTCGGCAAGCGCGTCGCCATCGAGGCCCGCCCCCCATTGGGCGAGAGGAAACAGCCAGCAAGAGGAGTAGTTGGTGTCGGGCATCGACTGGTCCTGCCTGGCTTCAGGTTCGCTTTTCGAGATCGGCAAGCAGGGCGTCGACCACGGCGCCCGACATGCCGATGTAGTTTTCGGGCTTGAGCGCGTCTTCGATCTCCGGCCGGCTGCAAACCGCCGAAACCCTCTCGTCTTCCATCAGCACCTCCAGCAGCGGGCGGTCCTGGGCGAGCGCCGCCAGGGAAAGTTCATGGATGACCTCGTGCGCCTGTCCAAGCGGCATCGCCTTGGACAGCACGAACATCACACGCTCGGACAACAGCACGCCCTTCAACATGTTGAGGTTCGCGTACATGCGTTCCGTATTGACCTGCAGCCCGGTCAGAACCTTGTGCAGATGGGCCAACAGAGCCGAAGTCATGCAGAAGCTTTCGGGAAGCTTGATCCATTCGGCCCGCCAGGAACAGCCGTCGCGCTCGTTCTGGGGAGCCATCAGCTCGGCCATGACGTCGGCGTTGCCCCGCACGATCCGGGCCAGCGAAAAGACCCATTCGCTGACGATCGGATTGATCTTG
Source organism: Rhodospirillales bacterium (assembly GCA_014859895.1). GTDB lineage: Bacteria > Pseudomonadota > Alphaproteobacteria > Rhodospirillales > Shumkoniaceae > Shumkonia. The sequence continues at coordinate 89,955 of JACZKS010000106.1, read as the reverse complement.
TGCGGCATCGTGCTCGACCCGACGATCCCCTTCTTGTAGGGCTCGGCCAGTTCGCCGATCTCGGTCATGCTGGAGACGTAGACTTCCTGTGCGATGCGCGCCGCCGTACCGGCGATCAGCGCCATCACGCCGCAAAGCTCCGCCAGACGGTCGCGCTGGCTGTGCCACCAGGTCCTCGGCACCCCGAGGCCCAGCTTTTGGCAGGTGAGCCTTTGCACGTCCAGCCCCTGCTCCCCCCAGGCCGCGTAGGTGCCGATGGCTCCCGACATGCTGCCGACCAGGCAGCGATCCTTGATCGACTGCCATCGGTCGAGGTTGCGGTCCATCTCGTCCAGCCAGCCGGCGACCTTCAGCCCGAAGGTGAAGGGCAGCGCATGGTTGCCATGGGAACGGGCGACCATCAGCGTGTCGCGATGCTTTTTCATCAGGGGCAGGCAATCGCGGATAAGGCCGGCGAGCTGGTCCTCGATGACCTTGTGCGCCCGTGCCACCTGCAGCATGGTGCCGCTGTCGATGATGTCCTGGGTGGTCGCACCGTAATGCAGCCACGTCTGGTGGGGTTCGTCCAGGTTCCGGCGGTATTCCTTGAGGATTCCCATCAACGTGTGGGCGGTTTCCTTACCGTGCTCGCGCACCTTGTCCTGGTCGATGAGGCGGATGTCGGCCTTCTCGCGGATCGCCTTCGCGGCCGCCGCGGGGACCATGCCGATCTCCGCCTGGGCCTCGGCCAGCGCCGCTTCGACATCCAGCCAGGCCTGAAGCCAGGCGTCGGCGTCGAAGATTTCCCTCATCGCCGGGGTGGTGGTCAGCCCCTTGAAAAGGGGAGCGTCCATGAGGTGCACAACGTCCATCTTCTTTATCCGCCTAACGATTCGTTGCTTAACAGCTTTGCTTCGATGCCCGGCCGCCCCTACGTCAGCCGGGAACAGGCCTCGGCAATGCGCCGGCAGGCTTCTTCCAACTGTTCGGTCTTGGCGGCAAACGAGATCCGGAAGAACGGCGACAGGCCGAACGAGGCCCCGTGAATCACCGCAACATGGGCTTGGTGCAGCAGGAACTCGACGACATCGGCCTCCGTCTCCAACACCTTTCCCTCCGGCGTGGAACGCCCCAGCAGGCCGGCGCAGGACACGAAAACGTAGAAGGCCCCTTCCGGCGACAGGCAGAACAAGCCCTCGATGGCGTTGACCTTGGCAACCACCAGGTCGCGCCGCTGCTGGAACACCGCGCGGTTTTTGGCGACGAATCCGTGATCCCCCTCGAGCGCCGCGACCGCCGCCCATTGCGAAATGGAGCAGGCGCCGCTGGTCGACTGCGATTGCAGCTTGACCATGTTCTTGATGAGCCCGACCGGCCCCGCGCCATAACCCAGCCGCCAGCCGGTCATGCTGTAGGTCTTGGAAAAGCCGTTCACCACCAGCGTCCGCTCGGCCAGATCCGGAGCGAACTCAAGGATCGAATGGAAGACGGCCCCCTCGTAGATGAGGTGTTCATAGATGTCGTCCGACAGCAGCCACACTTGCGGATGACGGCGCAGAACCTCGGCAACCGCCTTGAGGTCCTCGGGCCGGTAGACGGCCCCCGACGGATTATTGGGCGCATTGAGGATGAGCCATTTGGTGCGCGGCGTAATGGCCGCTTCCAACTGCTCCGGCATCAGCCGAAAGCCGTTCGCCTGGGTGGTTTCGACCACCACGGGCACCCCGCGGTTGAGCGTCGTCTGATCGACGTAGCAGCCGAAATACGGCGCCGGGATCACGACCTCGTCACCGGGATCGAGGGTCACCCCCAACGCGTTGTAGATGACCTGCTTGCAGCCGGCGCCGGCGATGATCTGTTCGGGACCGTACTTGAGGCCGTTGTCCCGCTCAAGCTTCCGGCAGATGGCCTCGCGCAACGGAAGGATGCCGGGGATCGGCGGGTACTTCGTCTTGCCCTCGATGATGGCGCGAATGCCGGCCAGTTGGACGTGGTCCGGCGTGGCGAAATCGGGCTCGCCGGCCGACAGGCGGATCACGTCGTGTCCCTGGCGCACCAGCTCCGCCGCCACCGCCGCCACCGAGGAAGCCGCCGATTGCTTTACGGCGCTCATGTGTTGGGCAATCACGTTCATGGTCGTTCCCCTGCAATCCCGGAAGCTCTACGGACCATGTTCATCCCCGCTTCCTGTTCGTTGGCGCGATCGGGAACCGGACTCCTCTGGCCAGTCCTCCGATATCCGCAAGAAGGCTACATGCACTCAATAAATTAATGATATCGATTTTATTTAACGATTTTCATTAGAGCTCCTTATAATTATGCTCGTTTCCCGGATAGACGAAAGAAGGCCAAACCATGGATCTGCGAAGAATGGAAAGCCTAGTGGCCATCGCCGACTATGGCTCGTTCTCGAAGGCCGCGAAGGTGGTGAACCTGACGCAATCGGCGGTCAGCCAACAAATGCGGGAACTTGAAGGCCAACTCGGGATCCCGCTGTTCAACCGCGACAGCCGTCCCCCCAAGCTGACGCGCCATGGGCAAGCGTACGTGGAGACGGCCCGCGCCATGCTGGCGCTGCACCGCTCGTTTCTCGAAACCCATTGCCACACCGACATCAGGGGCACACTCGTCGTCGGCGCCGTGCGCAGCGCCTTGACCGGCGTTCTTCCGACGGCCCTGCGGTCCCTCAAGCAAACCTTTCCCCATCTGGTCCTGCATCTGATCAACAGCGGTCGACTGTCCAAGGACCTGACCGGTGACGTGCAGGTAGGACAACTGGATGCCGCCCTGATCGTCGGTCCGCCGGACGTCGACGGCGACCTGTTCTGGCGGCCCTACGCCATCGAACGGTTCTTCGTGATCGCCCCGAGAGACACGCCGGGCACGACGGCCTCCGACCTTCTCTCCGCCGGTCCCTATTTGCGTTTTGTGCCCAACCTTCCGGTCGAGCATCGCATCGATCGCGAAATCGAAAAGCGCGGCCTCCGCATCGTCCCGGAGATGGAACTCGATACCTTCGAGAGCATTCTTTTGATGGTTTCCGCCGGGCTTGGAGTCGGCGTCGTCCCTGAACTTTACGTCCGCGGCCCCGACCGCGAACGGATCCGCTTCATTCCCTTCGGGGACGCGTCGTTCTATCGGGAACTGGGCGTCGTCACCCTGCGCCGATGCAAGAAGATGGCCATGGTCGAAGCCCTGCTTTCCGCCCTTGTTCAGCCGAACCCCGCGGTTCCACCGGCACCCCACCCGGCAATGCTTGGCCGACTGCGGTCTGACTGAAGCTTTTCAGGCGATGTCGTCGCGGATGCACGAGACGAAGTGACCGGGCTCGACTTCCCGCAGGTTCCGGGCCTCCGCCATTGCGCAGGCGGGCGTGGCGAAGCGGCAACGTGTCCGAAAGACGCAGCCGGTCGGCGGATTCAGCGGGCTCGGGATGTCGCCTTCAAGAAGGATGCGGTCACGCTTGGCGTCCGGGTCGGGGGTGGGGGCGGCCGACATCAGGGCCAGCGTGTAAGGGTGGCGCGGCCGTTCATAGAGCCGCGTGCTCGACGCCATCTCCATGATGCGCCCCAAATACATCACGGCCACGCGGTCGCTGATGAAACGCACCACCGCCAGATCGTGGGCAATGAACAGCAGCGAAAGCCCCAACTCCCGCTGCAGGTCGCGCAGCAGGTTGATGACCTGGGCCTGGACCGAGACGTCGAGCGCTGACACCGGTTCGTCGGCAACGATGAAATCGGGCGCCACGGCGAGCGCCCGGGCGATGCCAATTCGCTGGCGTTGGCCGCCCGAGAATTCGTGCGGGTAGCGGTCCATGGCGTCGGCCATCAACCCGACCTTTTCGAGCAGCGCGGCCGTGCGGTCGCGGCGGTCGTGGGGCGTGCCGATGCCATGCACGATGAAGGCCTCGCCGATCAGTTCGCGCACCCGTTGGCGCGGGTTGAGGCTGGCATAAGGGTCCTGGAAGATGATCTGCATGCGCCGCCGCTGCATCCTCATCTCGTGGGGAGGCAAGCCGGTGATCTCCTGGCCGTCGAACTGAACCGACCCGGCGGTCGGTTCGATCAGCCGCAGGATGGCGCGGCCCGCCGTCGTCTTGCCCGAACCGGATTCACCGACCAGACCGAGGACCTCGTGGCGGTTGACGTCGAACGACACGTCGTCCACCGCCTTGACCCAGCCAACCGGCCGCTGAAGCAGGCCGCCGCGCACGGGGAAATGCTTGGCGAGGCCGCGAACCCGAAGCAGCGGTTCCAGCGAGGCCGGCATCACAGGTCCCTCCAGCGCCGGCAGCGCGCCAGATGGCCGACGCCAACCTCTTCGAGATCGGGATCGGCGGCCCGGCAGGCGGCTTCGGCGTACGAACAGCGTGGGGCGAAGGCGCAGCCCGGCTGGCGGTCGATCGGGCTGGGCAGGTTTCCCGGAATGGCCTCGAGGCGCGCCTCGTCCTCGGCCTTTCCCTTGCCGAGATGCGGCATGCAGGCCAGCAGGCCCCGGGTGTAGGGATGGCTGGGCGCCTTGAACAACGTCCGCACATCGCCCTCCTCGACCACCTGCCCGGCGTACATTACCACCACCCGATGGGCGATCTCGGCGACCACCCCCAGGTTGTGGGTTATGAACAGGATGGCGGTGCCGGTCTCGCTTTGCAGGCGACGCATGAGGTCGAGGATCTGCGCCTGGATGGTGACGTCCAGCGCGGTGGTCGGTTCGTCGGCGATCAGCATCATCGGCCGGCAGGCCAGCGCCATGGCGATCATCACGCGCTGGCGCATGCCGCCCGACATCTGATGGGGGTATTCATCGATGCGACTCTCGGCGGCAGGAATGCCCACCAGCCGGAGGGCATCGAGCGATTCCCGACGCGCCTCGGCCCGCCCCAGGCCGCGATGGAAGCGCAAGGCTTCGCCGATCTGATCGCCGACCGTATAGACGGGATTGAGCGAGGTCATCGGCTCCTGGAAGATCATGCTGATCTCGTTGCCGCGCACCTTGCGCATGGCCCGTTCGTCGAGCCGGCGCAGGTCCGACACCGCCCCGGAGCGCCCGCGGAACAGAATCTCGCCGCCGACGATGCGGCCGGGCGGCGTCGGAATCAGCCGCATGATGGACAGGCTGGCGACGGATTTGCCGCTGCCTGATTCGCCGACGATGGCCAGGGTTTCGCCGCGCTGCACCTTAAGGGAAACGCCGTCAACCGCCTTGGCGACGCCGCTGTCGGTCGCGAAGTGGGTGCTCAGGTCTCGGATCTCAAGGATCGCGTCGGCATCCATGCCCGGGCTGTCCCCCATCCTGTTGCGCGGCGCCGCGATCGCCTCTCACTTGCCGTCCGGCAACATGGCGATGCAGTCGATTTCCACCTGGATGCCGTTGAGCTGGCAGCCGATCGTGGTGCGGCTCGGCGGCTCGGCGGCGAAGAACTCCTTGTAGACATCGTTGTAGGCCTTGAAGTTGCCGAGATCGGCCAGGTACCCGGTGACCCGAACCACGTGGGCAAGGTCGGTGCCGGCGGCTTCGAGGATGGTCTCCATGTTGCGGATGGCCTGCCTGACCTCACCCGCGAAATCCGGCGGAAGCTGACCGGTTTTCGGATCATGCGGCCCCTGGCCCGAGACGAAGACGAAGCCGTTGGCAACGATCGCGTGACTGTACTGGCCGGCCGGCTTGGCACCGTCCTTGGCGAAAATCGGCGTACGCTTGGTCATGATTTTTGTTCTCTCTTTCCCGGAAGTCGGCAGGTTTAATGGCGTTTGAGGACCCGCCCGGGGCGGGCCCCGGTCGGCATCCCGTCGCGCAGCAGGAAGGTGCCGGCGACGAGAACGTCCGTGATCCCCTTGGGCAAGTGGGTTGGCTCCTCGAAGGTCGCGCAATCGGTCAGCGCGTCGGTGAACAGGACGAGATCGGCGACCAATCCGGGTCGCACCAAGCCACGGTCAAGCAGGCCGAAGCGCTGCGCCGGGACGGCGGTCATGTGGCGGACCGCCTCCTCGATCGAAAGCCAGCCCAGGTCCCTGGCGCAGTGGCCGATGTAGCGCGGAAAGCTGCCGAAAGCCCGTGGGTGCGGCTTGCCGCCTTCGCGCGGCAGGCTGTCGGAGCCCAGCATGTGCAGCGGATGGGTCAGGGCCGACCGCAAGTCCTTCTCGTCCAATTGGAACATGACGATGTTGGTGCGGCCCCGATCTTCCTGGATCAGCCAGACGACCGCATCGAACGGTGTGGTTCCCCGACTGGCCGCGATGTCGGTCAGGGAGCGTCCCTCGACGGCCTTGAGCGCGTCGTTGCCGACGCCGCCGATGCGGACGTTCTCCCAGCCGATCAGAAGCACCTTGGATTCCCATCCCGGATCGTTCGGCGCCTCGCCCGTCTCGACGGCCCGCCGTAGCTTTTCACACTCTATATCGTCGGCGAGGCGTGCAAGCAGGACTTCGATGCCACCGGCCTGGGCGGATGGCGGCAACAGCTGGAGGATGGTGCTGGAACCGGCCGGATAGGGGTACATGTCGAAACTGACGTCGATGCCGTCCCGGCGCGCCGTCTCCAGGCGCTCGATGGCGGCGGGCACGCTTCCCCAATACGGCCGGCCCGCCGCTTGAAGATGGGAAAGCAGCCCGTTGGCCCCGCCGGCCTTGAGCAGCGCCAGGAACTCGTCGACCGAGGAGATCAATCCCCCCTCGTAGGACCGCACGTGAGCGGCCAGCAGGGCTTGGTGGGAAGCCACGACCTCGGCCAGTCGGACCAGCTCGGCGGTATCCGCCCAGGCGCTCGGCGGATAGACGAGGCCGATGGACAGGCCGTGCGCCCCCTGGCTCAACTGAGCGTCGAGCAAGGCAGCCATGGCTTCACGTTCGTCCTCTGTGGCCGGGCGCTGTTCCCATCCGAGGACGGCGAGCCTGAGGGCGGCGTGGCCGACCAGGGACAGCAGATTGATGGCGATACCCGGCTTTTCGAGGGCCCGGCAATAGGCATCGAAATCCTCGAAGCTTTCGCCCTCGCGCACGGTGCCCAACAGCGAACCAAAATGGTCGCGTAAATGAGCGGCGCTGGCCGGAACCTGCGGATAGAGCCCGAACGAACAGTTGCCGACGACGACGGAGGTGACGCCTTGGCTCACCTTCTCCGGGCGGTCAGGCTGGCGAAGGTAGACGAGATCGTCGTGGGCGTGGGTATCGATGAAGCCGGGCGCCAGATAACGCCCGTCGGCCTCGATCACCGCCGCCTCGCCGGCGTCGAGCCGGGCGCCGACTTCGGCAATATGACCGTCGACCACCCGCACGTCGCCCCGCCACCACGGCGCCCCGGTGCCGTCGATGATGCGGGCCTGGCGGATGAGAATAGGGGAATCTGTCATCATGTGACCTTCTGCAAACGGGGGTCCAAGGCATCGCGCAGGCCGTCGCCGACCATCTGAAGCGCCAGAACGGTCAGCACGATGGCGAAGCCGGGAAAGAGGATCAGCCAATCGGCCTGGCGGATGTACTGTTGGGCGCCGGCGATCATGTTGCCCCATGTCGGCGTCGTCGGCGGCACTCCGACACCGAGGAACGACAGCGCCGCTTCCGTCAGGATGGCGAAGGCGAAGATGAACGTCGCCTGGACAATGATCGGCGACATCAGGTTTGGCAGTACGTGCACCCGGATGATACGCGGCGTTGATACGCCAAGCGCGGTCGCCGCCTCGACGAACGGCAGTTCGCGGATCACCAGCGTGGCGGCGCGCACGACACGGGCCACCCGCGGCGTGTAGACGACACCCAACGCCAGAACGACATTGAACAGCGAGGGGCCCAGCGCCGCCAGGAAGGCAATGGCCAGCAGGATGTCGGGAAACGCCATCAGCGCATCGGTGAAACGCATCAGCACGCCGTCGAGCGCCCGCACGTAACCGCCCAGCAGGCCCAGCAGTGTTCCCATGACGGTGGCGAAGATCACCACCAGGAAGCTGACCAGCAGGGAGAGGCGCGCCCCCAGCATGATGCGGGCGAGAACGTCGCGGCCGAATTCGTCGGTGCCCAGCCAATGCGCGGTGGTCGGGGGCTTGAGGCGGTTGAGAATGTCCATCTTCATCGGATCGTAAGGCGTAAGCCACGGCGAGAAGAGGGCGATGACGACGACGGCGGCCAGCAGACCAGCCGCGATCAGGGTCAGAGGGCGCCTCCCCAATTGGCGCAGCAGCATGGCGGTGGGGGACCGGCTTTCGAAAAAACCGGACTTGCGGGGTTTCGGGGCGGCAAGGACGGGGGATTCGTTTGTCATGAGTCCCCTCAGTACCGCACGCGCGGATCGACGACGGCATAAAGAAGGTCGACCGCCAGATTGATCAGCACGTAAAGACCCGACACCACCAGAAGGGCCCCCTGGATCACGGGGTAATCGCGCCGCAGCACCGCAGACACTACCAGATTGCCGACACCGGGCAGACCGAACACCGTTTCGGTGACGATGGCGCCGGCGATCATGACGGCGATGGTCAAGCCGATGATCGTCAGGATTGGAATGAGCGCGTTGCGCAGCGCGTGTTTCAGGATCACGGTCAGCGGCGGCAGCCCCTTGGCCCGCGCGGTACGCACGTAGTCCTCGTTCATGACGTCGAGCATGCTGGTGCGCGTAAAGCGCAAGATGAGGGCCGAATTGGGGATGCCCAGCGCGATCGCCGGCAACACCAGGTGGTGAAGGCGTTCGGCGAGCGAGGCGCCCGGCGGACCGTAGCCGGCAACCGGAAACCAGGGTACATCGACCGCCAGATAGCGGATCAGGGTCAGGCCGATCCAGAAACTCGGCACGCTGGCCGCCAGCATGGCCAGCGCCACTGTCCCCTGATCGACGAGCCGGCCGCGCTTGACCGCCGATACGATGCCAATCGGCACGCCGATGGCGACGGCGATACCGACCGACATCAGCGTCAGGAAGGTGGTGAGCTCGGCACGCTCGGCCAGCGCCTGGGTGACCGGGCGGTTGAGGAAGATGGAATCACCCAGATCGAAGGTAACGATCTGCTTCAGGTAGAGGGTGAACTGGGTCAGGAACGGCTGATCCAGGCCCATCCGCGCCCGCAACGCCGCCACATCCTCGGGCGTCGCCGCCGAACCCAGCATGACGGCGGCCGGGTCGCCGGGTATGACCCGGGCGATGATGAAGACCACGGCGGCGACGATCAGCATCACGATGAACATGCCGACCAGTCGACGCAGGATGTAGGTAAGCATGGGTGCGTCCCAGATAGGGCCGGAAGCCGGGGACGAGGCCTGACGCCCCGTCCCCGGCCAGCGTCGTCAGTTGGCGATCTCGGCGTTCCAGAAGAACGGCCACGGCATCGGCACGTAGCCTTTCAGCTTATCACTGGAAGCCGCGAGGTTGTAGAACTCGCCCACCTTGATGGTCGGAACCTGCGTATAGAACAGGCCCTGCAAGGCCGTCCACTTGGCCTTGCGCTTGGCCGGGTCCATCTCGGTGTTGAACGCGGCGAGCGCTTCGCGCTTTTCCGGCGTATCCCACCAGCCCGGGTAGGCCGGGTTGACAAAGGTGATCAGCGAAGGCTCGGGAACGAAAGTGTGGTAGGTGAAGAAGGCATCCCACTGCTTTTCGTCGCCGCGCTTCTGCATCAGCGTCGCCCAGTCGAGAACCTGGAGATCCACCTTGAAACCGGCCTGTTCAAGCTGGGCCTGGGCGACCAGGCTCATCTTGTAGAGGAAGTCGTACTGGGTGGAAGTCAGGATGCGGACCGGCTCGGCCTTGTAGCCGGCAGCCTTCAACAGATCCGCCGCCTTCTTGGGATTGTTCTGGTTGTAGGTCTTGGCGCTGTCCTCGTCGTAAAAGGCCGTGCCCGGCGCATAGACCGAGCCTTCGAGCGCAAAGAAGCCGGGATCGCCGAAGGCGGCAAGCAGCATGTCCTTGGGGCCGAGAGCGGCCAGCACCGCCTGGCGCAGGCTCTGGTTGGTAAAGACGCCCGTCTTGCTGTTCATGATCATCAGCGGGAAACCGAACGGCTTCACCACAATCGCCTTCACGCCTTTGGCATCCTTGAGGCGCGGCAGCATTTCGGCCGGCAGCGAGTCGGCGAAATGATACTGGCCGGCGACCATGCCTTCGACGCGCGTCGTCGCGTTGGGCACCGGAACGAAGCGGATCTCGTTGATCTTGGCGACCCGCTTGCCGCCGTAGCCGTTGGCCTCGCCCGCGGGCGACACGTAGCCGTCGAAACGAACCAGGCGGATGTACTGATCAGGCTTGTGCTCCAGGATCTTGTAGGGGCCGGTGCCGACCAGCGACTTCACGGCATTGGTCCCGTCGATGACCGATTTCGGCATGATCGCCGCGGCGCCGTTGTTCATGGCCAGCAACGAGGTCAGCGGCGCCAAGGGGGTCTTGAGCCCGATGACGACGGAATTGGCATCTTTCGCGGTGATCGACTCGATGGCCGACGTGGTCGTCTTGCCGCGCGGCGAAACCTTCGTCCAGCGGTCGAGCGACGCCACCACGTCGTCCGCCGTCATTGTCGTGCCGTCCTGGAATTTCACATCGCTGCGCAACGGAATGGTAAACGTCTTGCCGTCGGCCGACAGCACCGGCATGCCGGAAGCCAAAAGCGGCATCACCTTCCATTCCTTGTCGAAGGTATAGAGGGTCTCGAACACGTGCTGGGTGATGATGCTGACGAGGTCGGCGGTCACGCCGACCGGATCGAGGGTCGGCGGCTCGCCGACGGTGGCCACGATGACGACGCTATCCTTGGTGGCCGGTTGCTGCGCCCAGACAGTCCCGCAGCCGGCGGTGAACACCGCGCCGGCCACGGCAGTGACAAGAAGCGATCGCACAGACGATTTCATCGTCTTTCCCCTTTCCTGATGAACCTCTCTGCCGACACGCCGCGCCGCACCTCCATGCGCCGGGCGGATATGTCCGATATTTCGGACATAAATCTAACAAGTCGGACACATGAACGATATCGCGGACATCCCGGGTTGGCAAGGTCAACTTGGGGAGTTGGGATAGCCGCCGCCGGGCTCAGTCAGGCCATTTGAGACCGGCTTCGACCCGGCCTTTCCGCCGCTCGGAAAGGCTGACGACCAAGCCATCGCCCCGACGTTGCGCCGACGCCACCTCTTCTTCGATCCGCCGTCCGACGATTGCCGCTTCCTCGGCGGTCAGGTTGCAGGGATCGAGGAAGAAACAGCCATGCTCGATGAGGTCGTCGCGCACCTGGATCGACGGACGCCCGGAGGCCAACCGATCGGCCAGTTCCCAGGCGTGCAGCCCGGCCTCCTTGGCAACGACCGTGATTTTCAGCCGATCGATGGGATTGCCCGTCCAATCGGGGTGGATGTCCAGCCGCAGGCCCGGCACGCCGGCCAGGGCCTCCATCCAATGGCGGACATTGGCAAGCTCGCGCTCGCGCGCGGCGGCGTGGTCGCGCCGTTCCCAGGCTTCGAGGGCCGCCATGGTGCCGACGACGCCTTCCTTGCCGACCTTCATCGGACGGCCGATTCCGCGGTTCTGGAGATAGGCCGCGCGCACCAGATCCTTGCGGCCGGCGACGATGCCGGCGGTGGGCCCGCCCAGGAACTTGTGGCCGCTGTAGACGACGAGGTCGACCCCCAGGGCGATGGGGCCGGTCAGGTCGTATTCACTGGCCATGTCAACGATGACGGGCACGCCCCGCCCTTTGCAGATGGCGACGAAGTCGGCCAGCAGCATCTGGCCTTCCTGCACCACATGATGGGACACCACGAACAGGGCGGCGGCGGTTTTTTCGCCGATGCGGTCCTCAAGGTGGAAGGCCTCGACCCGGGCCGCCGTGCCCAATGGCACCACCCGGGCCCCGGTGATCGTGACCGACTGCTCGATCGGTGCCCCGTAATGCACCAGATGGCCGGCCTGGACGAGCACCTCGTCGGGCAGCCCCTCGACGTCGGGAAGACGCTCGATGCGCGCCAGGTTCGCCCCCGTCACGCAGGCGGCGACGCTTTGGCTCATGCCCGCGGCGCTGCATGCGGCGACGAAGCCTGCCTCGGCCCCGGTGAGCCGGGCGATGACGCGGCTGGCCCGGGCCTGCAGTTCATCGATGCGCACGAATTCGGACTGGATGGCGGCGCCGGCCTCGATCGCTTCGGGAATCACCCGCGAGGCACCAAGCGAGGTCATCGTTCCCGATGCATTGATGACACGCGTCAATCCGTATCGCCGGAAAAGCTCTTCAGCCGTCATTTCCGTCTCCTCCGGACGCACCGGCCTTGCCGGCTCACGCCAGGGCCGAGTGTCCTCCTCTCAGGACATCGGACAACGCCTCCGCCTCGCCGGTCAGGGCCGCCTTCAGCGCATCGAATCGCCGGTAAGCGTCCTCGCGCGGCACCACCAGGCAAAGGGTGGCGACGCATTCCCGCTTTTCATTGATGACGGCGGCGGCGAAACAATGGGTATAGCTGTCGACGATGGTGTCGCACGAGAAGAACCCGACATCGCCGGCGGCACGCACCTCGGCCAGGAACTTCGTCGTTGGCAAGGGCCTGCCGTCGGGAAGGATGAAATCCTCCTCCGGGATCAGCTTCAGGATTTCCCCGTCTGTCAGGTGGGAAACCAGAAGCCGTCCCGACGCCGTCCACGGCAAGGCAATGGTCTCACCGACGTTGCTGCTGATTTTAAAGTGGCGGACACCGTGATCCATCATGATGACGGCGTACTTGTTGCCCTGCATCACGCAGAGCTGCGAGGTCTCGCCGGTCTTCTCGGTCAGGGTCTTGAGATGCTTGCCAGCCTCGCGCGTCAGGTCGAAGCGCTCCGTGTAGGCCAGCCCGTAGAAATAAAGCCGGCGGCCCAGGAAAACGCGCCCCTCGTCGTCGAAAACCTCCAGCATCTGCTCTTGCAGCAGATGGTCGGCGATCTCGTAAACGGTGGAACGCGGCGCCCCGATTCCCTTGGCGATTTCGTTCACCCTCAAGGGGCGGCCCTGGCGATAGAGGTAGTCGAGAATGTGGACGACCCGATCGATGCCACGGGCGCGCCGCCCGTTCTCGGCATCCGATCCCGGTTTCTCGATGGCCTCCATCCGAACTTTGCCTCCTCCCCCGACACGCTTGTCCATTTGGCTTTACCTTCCTGAAGACGTCATCCGCCCTTCGCCTTGTAGGCGATGCAGTCGATCTCGACCTTGCAGTCGACCATCATCGAGGACTGCACGCAAGCGCGGGCTGGCGGATTGTCTGCGAAATACTCGGCGTAAACCGCGTTGAAGGCCGCGAAATCGCGGGCATCGTCGAGCCACACGCCAGCCCGTACCACGTGCTCGGGCCCATAGCCGGCCTCCTTGAGGATGGCGATGACGTTCTTGATCGCCTGGTGGGCCTGGACGACGATGCCGCCGTCAATGACCCGGCCGTCGACCATCGCCACCTGTCCCGATACATAGAGCCAACCGTCCGCCTCGACCGCCCGGGCAAAGGGCAACGGGCTGCCGCCGGTACCTTTCTGACCGCTGCCGTACCTTTTGATTGTCATAAGTCCCTCCTTCGTCTTGTTCCGCCGGCCGGCCTCAGAACGAGCTGTTCTTGAGAAATTCGGCCAGCCGTGGCGTCTTCGGATTGTTGAATACCTCGGATGGCGGGCCTTCCTCGCCGATCCGGCCTTCGTTCATGAAAATGATGCGGGTCGACACCTCATAGGCAAACTTCATCTCGTGGGTAACGATCAGCATGGTCATGCCGTCACGGGCGAGATCCTTGATGACGTTCAGCACCTCGTTGACCAGTTCGGGATCGAGCGCCGACGTCACCTCGTCGAACAGCATCAACTTGGGGTTCATGGCGATGGCCCGCGCAATGGCCACCCGTTGCTGCTGGCCGCCCGAAAGCTGGCCCGGATAGTGGTTCCGACGCTCAAGAAGGCCAACCCGGTCGAGCCAGCGCTCGGCGATCGCCACCGCCTCGTCCTTCTTCATGCCGCGCACCCTGATCAGACCGAGCGTGACGTTCCCGAGCGCGCTGAGATGGGGAAACAGGTTGAAGGTCTGGAACGCCATGCCGGTGAGTGCGCGGTGCCTGGCGACGATGGAGTTGGGCAATCGCACCCGCCGGCCTCCCTTCACCGCGTAGCCGATTTCCTGTCCATCGACGACGATGCGTCCCTCGTGGAAGTCCTCCAGCAGGTTGACGCAGCGCAACAGGGTCGTCTTGCCCGACCCGCTGGAGCCGATGATCGACACCACGTCGCCGCCATTCATCCGAAGGTCGACCCCGCGCAACACCTCGAGATGGTCGAATTTCTTGTGGAGGTTCTCGATAACCAGAAGCGGGTCAGCCATGGCGGTCCATTCCGTTGCTCACGGGGTCAATAAACGGCGAGCCGGCGTTCGAGATGACGCCCGAACCGCTCGATGGAAAAATTGAGAACAAAATAGATGAGTCCGGCGAAGAAGTAGAATTCCAGGCTCAGGAAATTGCGCGAGATGACCTGCTGCGTGGAAAGCAGCAACTCGGCCACCCCGATCACCGAGAGCAGGGTCGAGGCCTTGACCATCTCGGTCGCGGCGTTGACCCAGGTCGGCAGGATCTGACGCAGGGCCTGGGGCATCAGGACGTACTGGAAGGTCTGGCGGAAGGTCAGGCCGATGGCCATCGCCGCTTCGGTCTGCCCCCGGTGGATGGCCTGCAGCGCGCCGCGCACCATCTCGCCGACATGCGAACTGCAGAAGACCGTTATGGCCAGCACCCCCGCCTGGAAAGCTGTGAGCTGAATGCCGATCACCGACAGGATATAGAATGAGGCCAGCACCAGCACGAAGACCGGGGTGCCGCGGATGAAGTCGACGTACAGGCGGACCAGCAGCTTGAACGGCCGCCACGCATAGACCAGCACCATGCCGACGAAGAGCCCGAGCACCGTACCCAAGACGATGGCCAGCACCGATACGGCGATCGTCAGCTGAAGGCCTTGCCACAACGCGCCGCGAGCGATCCACAGCTCATTGAGAAATTGGGTGAATTCCATGGCGTCGCCCCTTACCGCGGGATCGCGAGCTTGCGTTCGATGCGCCTGAGGCCCGCCGCGATCACATAGCAGGCCGCGACGTACATCAGGCTCGCCACCATCCAGGTTTCGATGACCCGGAAACTGTTCACGTTGATCTGCCGGGCATAGAACGTCAGCTCGGGAACGGCGATCGCCGCCGCCAGCGAGGTATCCTTGAAAAGCGAAATGAAATTGTTGCTGAGCGCCGGCAGCACGTTGCGGATCATCACCGGGATGATCACCCAAAAATTGGTCCGCCATTCGGTCATGCCGATCGCCAGGCCGGCCTCGCGCAGACCGCGCGGCAGGGCCATCAGCCCGCCGCGGAAAACCTCGGTGAGATAGGCCCCGGCATAGATGGTCAGGGTGACGACGAAGGATTCGACCTTGCCCAGGCGGACACCCATCTGCGGCAAGGCGAAGAAGGTAAAGAAAATGAGGACCAGGATCGGCGTGTTGCGGATCGCCGTGACGTAGACGACAGCAATTCCACGCAATAGTGAGTTCCTGGAAATCATGGCGAAGGCCGCGACTAAGCCGATCAGGCTGCCGAGAAAGATGGAAATCACCGCCAGCCCCAGGCCGAGCCCCAATCCCGCCAACAGGAGATCGAAACTCCGCCACACCGCGTCGAAATTGAACCGGTAGTCCATGGCGCGGCCTCCGCCTAGATTTCGTCGTGGATCTACTTGAACTCGACCGGGAAGCCGATGGCTGGCGGCGGAAGCTCTACGCCGAACCATTTCTTGAACGAGGCCGCGTAGGCAGCGAACTCGACGCCGGTCATTGCCTCGTGCAGCGCCGTATTGACGAAGTTGAGCCACGTCTGATCACCCCGCTTGAGCGCACAGGCGTAGGTCTGGGGGTTCCAGCCGTATCCGGCATCGAGATAGCGGTTGGGGTTCTGGCTCATGAACCAGCGCAGGGCCGACTGGTCGGTCGCCGTGGCGTCGGCACGGTTGGAATTCAGGGCTTGATAGATCAGATCGACACTGTCGTACTGGTCGACCTTGGCCTCGGGCAACGCCTGACGGACCATCTCCTCGGCGTAAACGTTCTGAAGGACGGAAACGACGACCTTGCTGCCGGCCGCTTTCAGGTCCTGGTAGGATTTGTACTTGCCGTTGGCCAGCAGAAGCAGGCCGACGCCTTCGCGATAATAGGGAATGGTGAACTCGACCTGCTGGGCGCGGCCGCCGGTCACGGTCATGAATTGGCAGGTCATGTCCACCTTGTTGGTGGTCAAGTTCGGAATCCGCGAGTCCGACGACTGATTGACGAACTCGATCTTTTCAGGATCGTCGAACAGTGCCTTGGCCACGATCTTGGCCACGTCGACGTCGAATCCCGATAGCTTGCCACCCTGATCGATGAAATGCCAAGGGGCGTTGGTGCTGCCGGTACCGACGATAAGCTTGCCGCGAGCCAGAACCTCGTCGAGCTTGCTCTTCGTTTGGGCGTTGGCGACGCCGGTCGTCAGCACGGCGACGGCGCTCAACAGCCCCACCAGTTTGGGAATGCCTCTCATCATGGTTCGTCATCTCCTACTGGATGTTCCCCGGGATGTGTCCGGAATAACGGATATCAATTCGTTATAGTGGACACAGGTGCATTCTCTGCATAGAGTTCGACCGTCTGTCAACCCACCGCTCACGCGTGCTAAAAGATCGCGGACAGGTATTTCGAGCCATGAGAGAGCGCATGCCAACATCCCCCCGCCCGTTTGACGACAATTCCCTGGATCTCATCGGCCGACCGTTCAACGCCGTCGACACCCCCGCCGTCATCGTCGACCTCGACGTGGTCGAAGCCAACGTGCGACGGTTCCAGGCCTACTGCGACGAGCATGGGCTTCGCCTGCGACCCCACATCAAGACGCACAAGATCCCGGAATTCGCGGCCTTGCAGATGAAGGCCGGCGCCGTCGGCATCAACTGCCAGAAGATCGGCGAAGCCGAGGTGATGGTCGACGCCGGCATGTCCGACATCCTGATCACCTTCAACATCCTGGGCGCCGCCAAGCTGGCCCGCTTGCGGCGCTTGGCCGGGCGATGCGCCCTGACGGTGACGGCCGACAGCGAAACCGTCGTTGCGGGCCTGGCCGAGGCCATGGCCGGGGCCGAACGGCCGCTCGACGTCCTCGTCGAATGCGATACCGGGGCCGGACGATGCGGTGTGCAAAGCCCGGAGGCGGCGCGCGATCTGGCCAGACGCATCGCGGCGATGTCCCCTCTGCGCTTCAAGGGCCTGATGACCTATCCGAAAGCCGGCGCCGCCCGCGCGGCGGCTGACTGGCTGGCCAAGGCCAAGGCCCTGTGCGAGGAAGACGGCCTTCCCTGCCCCGTCGTCAGCAGCGGCGGTACGCCCGATATGTGGGGGGCCGGAGACCTGGATACGGTGACCGAATACCGGGTAGGCACCTACATCTACAACGACCGCTCTCTGATCGCCCGCAAGGTGTGCACGGTCGCGGATTGCGCGCTCAACGTCCTGGCGACGGTGGTGAGCCGACCGACCGCCGGGCGCGCCATCATCGACGCGGGGTCGAAGGCGTTGACCAGCGACCTTCTTGGCCTGGACGGCCACGGATTCATCCCCGAGTTGCCGGAAGCGTCCATCCATGCCTTGAGCGAGGAGCACGGATTCGTCGATCTCGGGAATGGCACCGGGCAGCCAAGCGTCGGCGACAAGATCCGCGTCATTCCCAATCACGCCTGCGTCGTCAGTAACCTGGTCGACCGGGTGTACGCGATACGCGGCGGAAAGGTCTCCGGCATCCTGCGCGTGCAGGCCCGCGGGTGCAGCCAGTAGGAGCCACGGATCGCTTCTTCCGGTTACCGGGCGGAGAGCCGGCGCGCCAGAAAGCCATCGACCTCCATGCGGCCCGGAATCCCGGCGCGGCCACCGAACCGCATACATTTCAAGGCCGCCGCCGCGCTGGCGAACTGCACGGCGGCCATCGCATCCCGCCCTTCCGCCAGAGCAACCGCCAGGGCCCCGTGGAAAACATCTCCGGCACCTGTAGTGTCGACCGCTTCCACCGGAAAGGCGGGGATGTGGCGGATCACGCCGTCCTCCAGCACCATGCAACCATCGGGACCAAGCGTGACGCACAGCCACCCGGAGATCCGTTCCCGCGCCATCCGCAGTCCCGCTTCCGGCTCCGTCGCGCCGCTGAACTGCTGCAAGCCGCCCTGTGAAAAGGCGACATGGCTGGCCAGGGGCGCCAACACCTTCACCGCCGTATCGGGCGTGGTGTCGCCGTCAAGCAATGCGATCCGCCCGTCCTGCCGCGCTTGCCGGAGAACGACCTCGGCCCCGGCCGGCCACCGGCAATCGCAGAGCACGGCATCCGCCTCCTTCACGCCTGCCAGGGGCAGCCATGCGGGGTCGGCATCAAGGGCGGGATCGGCGAAATTGATGGTCAGCCGGTCGCCGGACGCATCCACCACAACCGCCGACAGCCCGGAGCGCCCCCCGGGGAGCCGTCGGATGTGCCCAACATCGACGCCGAACCCGGCCAGTTCCGCGACGATCTGCTCGCCCGTCCTATCCTCGCCGACACGCGCCCACAACGCCGTCCGGGCGCCCATCGCCACCGCCGCCACCGCCGCCGTCGAGGCCGGTCCGCCACCGATGGAGCGATAGTCGCTGGCGAAGTATTTTCCCGGGCGGGTCGGGATCTCGCGGACCGCGAAGATCTCGTCCAAAACCGCGATGCCCAGACAGATGACCGAAACCATCCCGCTATTCCCTCCTCCCGCCGTCGATACCGGCACCTGCCGCCTGGTGCGCCCGTTCAAGGCCGGCCGCGACGAACCGCCTAGCGTGACCGGCCACATCGGCGCTATCGGTCCACAGGTCGCGCCACACGGCCAGCCGGTGGGAAAGGCCCGGATCGATGACCGCCGAGGAGAAGCTCTCGAGCGCGATGGGGCCATCGTAGCCGATCTCCACCAGGGCCCGGAAGACGGCGCCGAAATCGACCGTACCGGTTCCGAGGTAGCCGCGGTGGCTCTCGCCGACGTGAAGGTGGAACAGCCGCCGGCCGCAGGAGCGGATGGCGGCTGCGGGGTTGTTTTCCTCGATGTTCATGTGGAAGGTGTCGAGGTGGACGCCGACATTTGCCGCACCGATGGCCGAAACCAGGGCGAGGGCCTGCCCGGCGGTGTTGATCAGGGCGTTTTCGTAGCGGTTGACCGCCTCCAGGGCGAGAACGAGCCCGGCTTCCCGCGCCCTTTCGGCGACCCGGGCCAGGACCTCGACGGCACGGGCACTGGCGGTGGCGGAAACGGGGCGTTCGTACTTTCCCAGCGCCGAGTGGAGGACACCGGCGATCTGGAAGGCGCCAAGGTCGCGCGCCACCGAGATGGCCTCGTTCAACAGGGCCTCGCCGCGCCCGGCCGTTTCGGCGTCGTCGTCGGCGATGTTGGTGTCGAAGCCGAGCGCGAGGCCACCGGCCGCCTTGAGAGCAAAATCTTCGAGCAGGCGCGCCGTGGCCGGGACGTCGATGCCGGCGGGACGGCGCAGAGGGATCTCGATGAAGTCGAATCCGGCCTCGGCAACGCCGGCGACGGACCTCCTTGCCTGATCGGCATTCCAGCCGCCAGCCCATACCAAGGCATGACATCCCAGCGGGTTCATGATGCCTCCGACCCAGCCTGCCGCCGCCATCGATGCCGGCGATCGGCGTTTTGACGTTTGCCGAACTTGAGAGTAGGTTTTGCCCAAGCCTTTTCAGGGAGCCTCGGAAATCCCAAAATGCCCGTTCCGCTTGTCCCCGCTCCATGGTTCGACGGATGAAGGGTCGTCAACGCCGAGACGCCATATTCGAGATCGTCCGGCGCCGCGGCTTCGTCGTGGTCGAAGTGCTGGCCGAGCATTTCAACGTTTCGACGCAGACCATCCGGCGCGATATCCAGCAGCTGTGCGACGCCAACCTGCTGGTCCGCCACCACGGTGGTGCCGGCCTGCCGTCGAGCATCGTCAAAATCGATTATGCCGCCAAGCGAGTGGCCTGCCTGGCCGAGAAAGAGGCCATCGCCGAGGCCGTCGCCAGCTACCTGCCCGACAACGTATCGCTGTTCCTGAGCATCGGCACCACCACTGAAATGGTGGCCCGCGCCCTGCTCAAGCGGCACCGCCTCAAGATCATCACCAACAACCTGCACGCCGCCGAAATCCTGCACGCCGAGGCCGAATTCGACGTGTCGGTGGCGGGCGGCACGATTCGCCCCCACAACGGCGGCATCGTCGGCCCCCAGGCGACGCAGTTCGTCGAGCAGCACCGCGCCGACTATGCGATCATCGGCATCGGTGCCGTCGAGACGGACGGCACGCTTCTCGATTTCTACCCCGACGAGGTCAGCGTCGCCCAGGCCATGATGCGCAACGGGCGCCAGGTCCTGCTGGTGGCCGACCATACAAAGTTCTCGCGCACAGCCACCGTCGCCCAGGGAAGCCTGACGGACGTTTCGGTGCTGTTCACCGACAACGCGCCGCCGGCACCGGTCGCCGGCCTGCTCGAGCAAAGCGGAATCGAGATCGTTCTTTGCCCGGCTCAACGGCTGTGACCGCGGAGTGACGCGGGCGTCCTTGCGTTGCGATCCGGTTCGGGAATCGTCCCATTGCTCTCGCCACATCGCGTGAATGTCCATATTTGAAATATTCATTGTACATTAATGTTGGAATTCGTACAATTTGTCGCGTGATCCCTACCGAAAAACCACAATTATTCGGTGGGTAGCGGGTACGGGATGATTTCAATTCCGCCCGAACGTAGAGGTCAGGAGCGACGGCATGCACCTCTCTGCGGGAAAGTTGTGGTCCTTGCGACGGCTCGCCGACACCAACGGCCGCTTCAAGATGGTGGCCGTCGACCAGCGTCCCCCGATCATGGACCTGATCAAGCAACGCAAGAAGGTCGCCGATGCCAGCTATGAGGACGTGGCGGCCGTCAAGGAAATCCTGACCCGCAACCTGGCCGCCGACTGCTCGGCCATCCTGTTGGATCCCATCTGGGCCTATTCCCGCTCGATCGCCCATGTGCGCCCCGGGCAGGGCCTGCTGCTGACGCTCGAGGACCATGCGTTCGCGGAAACCCCGGGAGGACGCATTTCCCGCGAGATCGCCGACTGGAGCGTCGAAAAGATCAAGCGGATCGGCGCCGATGGCGTCAAGCTCCTGGCCTGGTATCGGCCCGACGCCGATCGCGATGTCTGCCGGCGACAGCAGGATCTGGTCGAGCGGGTCGGCAAGGCTTGCGTCGAGCAGGACATCTGTTTCCTTCTCGAACTGCTGGTCTATCCCCTGCCCGGTGAACACGGCCAGACGAAGGATTACATCGAACATTCCGCCAAGCGGCCCGAACTGGTCGTCGAATCGCTTCGCACATTCACCGATCCGCGGTTCGGCGTCGACATCTTCAAGCTCGAAAGCCCGATTGCCGCTCCCCATGTCCCGGACCCCAATTCCGCCGAGGCCCGAGCCTGCCAACAATGGTTCGACGCGTTGGGCCGGGCGACCACGCGCCCCTGGGTGATGCTGAGCGCCGGCGCCGACATGAAGGCCTTCCGGCACATCCTGACCTATGCCTACCGGGCCGGGGCCAACGGCTATCTGGCGGGCCGCGCCATCTGGTGGGCGGCCGCCCAGATGTACCCCGACCTGGGGTCGATGGATCAGGCCCTGAAGGCGGACGCCATTTCCTACATGTGCGACATCAACCGCCTGACCGACGACTTGGCAACCCCCTGGCGGAATCATCCGGCCTTTGTCGCCGAGACCTCGCTGTATGGGGCCGGCCCACACTTCCCGAAGAATTACGGGGTCGCCCTCCAGCCATGACCGTGCTCACCCCCCGTATCGGGCTCGTCGTGCTTGCCAGGCCCCAGTTCGACACCGCCTTCGCCCAGGAAACGGTGGATCGGGCATGGCGTCAATTGCAGGGCCTGGAGGCGGAGTTCATCGGCACGCCCGATCTGCTGTTCGACGCCGACGCCGTCAAGGGCCGCGTTGCCGACCTGACCCGCCGGCCACTCGACCTTCTCCTCGTCCTCCAGGCGACCTTCACCGACGCCGTCATGACGGTGGCTTTGGCCGACTCCGTGGACGCCCCCCTCTTCCTGTGGTCGTTCCCGGAACCCCGCACCGGCGGGCGCCTGCGCCTCAACGCCATCTGCGGCGTCAACCTGGCGGCCCATGCCCTGGGTCGGGCCGGACGCCCCTACGACTATGTCAACGGCGATGCCGACGATCCCGCCGCCCTGGCCGAGATCGAAGCGACGGCCAGGGCTGGCGCCATCCGCCGAAAACTGGCGGAGACGCGCATCGGCGTCGTCGGCCAGCATCCCGCCGGATTCGATTCCTGCCGATACGACCCGGCCGGCCTGCAATCCCTCCTTGGTGTTTCCGTGGAGCCCATTGACCTTTCCGCCTTCTTCGAGCGTGCCCGGTCGGTGGCCGATGGCGATATCCGGGCGATCCGCGATCGCGTCGCCTCGGAAATCAGTGGCCTCGACGGCCTCGACCAGGACGCCCTGGCCAAGAGCCTCCGCGTCTACGCGGCCCTGCGACGGACCGCCGACGATGGAAAGTTCGCGGGTCTGGCCGTGCGCTGCTGGCCGGAGTTCTTCACCGAACTGGGCGGCGCAGCCTGCGGCCCCATGGGCATGATGGGCGAGGACGGCACGCCCTGCGGCTGCGAGGCCGATGTGTTGGGCACGATCTCGACCCTTATCCTGCGCTGGCTTTCGGATGCGCCCGCCTTCAACTCGGACCTCGTGGACGTGGACGTGACGGATGACACGGCGGTGTTCTGGCATTGCGGGCAGGCGCCGGTGTCAATGGCCGACCCGGATGGCCCCAGGCGGGCGACGGTCCATTCCAACCGCCGGCTGCCGCTGCTTTATGAATTCGCCTTCAAGCCCGGCCGCATCACCCTGGCCCGCCTCAGCCAGTCGAAGAACCAGCTCCGGCTGGTGGTCGGCGGCGGCGAGGTGTTGAAACGTCCCCTCAGCTTCTCGGGGACGTCGGGCGTAGTGCGGTTCGATCGGCCGGCCCGCGAAGTCATGGATGCCGTTATCGGCGAAGGACTGGAACACCATATGTCTTTGGCCTATGGCGATCATCGGCCGGCCCTGCGCCGGCTGGCGCGGATGCTGGACATTCCGGCCCTGGAGCTGACCTAGCCGGAACGGGAGGTAGGGGAGCAGGAACGAATGGCGGGCGTAGAACTTCGCAAGGTCGCCAAGCGGTTCGGTGACATCGAAGTCGTCCATGGGATCGATCTCGTGGTCCGGCACAACGAATTCGTCGTGCTGGTCGGCCCTTCGGGATGCGGCAAAAGCACCGTTCTTCGGATGATCGCCGGCCTTGAGGAAATCACCTCGGGCGAGATCGTCATCGGCGACAAGGTGATCAACGAGTTGGCGCCCAAGGACCGGGACATCGCCATGGTGTTCCAGGATTACGCCTTGTATCCGCACCTGACGGTCTTCAAGAACCTGTCGTTCGGCCTGGAGATGCAAAAGATTCCGGCGGCCGAAATCCGCGAACGGGTCGAAGCGGCGGCCAACATCCTCAACATCACCGATTTCCTGGAGCGCAAGCCCCGCCAGCTTTCCGGCGGCCAGCGCCAACGTGTCGCCATGGGCCGGGCCATTGTGCGGCGCCCCAACGTCTTCCTGTTCGACGAACCGTTGTCGAACCTCGATGCCAAGCTGCGCACCCAGATGCGCACCGAAATCAAGAAGCTGCATGAGACGGTCAAGACGACGGTCATCTACGTGACTCACGATCAGGTTGAGGCCATGACCCTGGCCGAGCGGATCGTCGTCATGCGGGACGGCTACGTCAGGCAGATCGGCTCTCCGGACGAGGTCTACAATCGCCCCAATTCCATCTTCGTCGCCGGCTTCATCGGCGCGCCGACCATGAATTTCATCGCCTGCCGGCTGACCGAAGGCCCGCAAGGACTGAGTCTGACGCTGCAGGACGGAAGCGCCCTGCCGATTCCCGCCGAGCTCGCCGAGCGTTACGGCCCGCAAAAGAACCGCGACCTTGTTCTCGGGCTGCGCCCGGAGGTCTTTCACCAGGATGAAGCGCCGGTTGTGAATGGCTCCAGGGCCCGCATCGCCCCGACGATCGGCGTCGTCGAACCGCTGGGGTCGGACACGCTTTTCTTTTTCGATCTGGCGGGAACCGAGGTGGTTGTCCGGATGCCGCCGCTGGTCGGCCTCAGGCGTGGCGACACGCTGCCTCTCACCATCGACATGGGCAAGATGCATCTTTTCGATGCCGCGACCGAACAGGTGCTGTGAGGCGGGAATGGACATGGCGAATCCCTTGAGCATTTCCAAGGAACACCTCGCGAAAGAGGCGAAGATCCCCGTCGAGATCGTGGCCGACGACGCGGCAGTCATCCGCCGCTTCGCCGAGGACCTGCTGGCCGAATACGCTGCCGCCAAAGGGCGGGGCCGCGATAAGGTCGTCTTCATCCTGCCGGTCGGGCCGGTCGGCCAGTACGAGATGGTGGCCGATCGCTGCAACGCCGAGGGCATCAGCTTGGCCGATCTCGTCGTCATTAACATGGACGAGTATCTCACCGCCGACGGCCGGGGCTGGATCGCCGCCGACGATCCCCTGAGCTTCCGCCGCCACATGGATGCGCATTTCTACGGCCGGCTGCGCCCGGACCTGGCGCCGCCGCCTGAACAGCGGCATTTCCCCGACCCGCGGGATGTCGCGGCAACCCCTCGCCTGATTGCGCGCCACGGCGGCACCGACGTCTGTTTCGGTGGCATCGGCATCACCGGCCATGTCGCCTTCAACGATCCGCCCGAACCCGGGGAGGCCTGTTCGCCCGAGGCGTTCGCCGCCCTGCCCACCCGCGTCGTCACCCTGTCGCGGGAAACCCGCCTGATCAATTCCATCACCGCGTCTCGCGGCAACATCGAGCGCATCCCAGCCCGGGCGGTGACGGTCGGCATGCAGGAGATCCTGCAAAGCCGCAAGGTCCGCATCTACATGAACCGGTTCTGGCAGTCGGCCATCGTGCGCAAGATCCTGCACGGGCCGGTCACGGCATCGGTTCCGGCGTCGCTGCTGCAGGGCCACGCCGACGTCCGTTTCATCGTCGCCGATTTCGTCGCGGAACTGCCCGAACCGCAGTTGCGCTGAAAGAGAGAGAAGGAAACCGCGTTTTCTGAACGGTCGATCGCCCCGCAAGGAGGAGGCACCTGGATGGTACGTTTCGGGCTGATCGGATATGGACTGTGGGGACGGCATCATGCGGCGGCCATCAAGGGCGCGCCGGGCGCCGAATTGGCCGCCATCGCCTGCGGCGGCGGCGCCTCCGCCGCGGCGGCCCGGGAAGCCCATCCCGACGTTCCCCTCTACACCGACTATCGCCAGTTGCTGGCCCAATCAGACATCGACGCCGTCGATGTGGTCGTCCCCAACCATCTGCATTGCGAGATCGGCACCGCCGCGCTGGACGCCGGCAAGGACGTGCTGCTCGAAAAGCCGATGGCCCTCACGGTGGCCGAATGCGACCGCCTGATCGCGGCGGCGAGGCGGAACAGCCGCGTGCTGACCATCGGCCACGAGTTCCGGTTGTCCAGCCAGTGGGGCGCTTTGAAGAAGATCATCGAGGCGGGCGACATCGGCGCGCCGCTTTATGCCAACGTCAGCCTGTTCCGCTTCCCCTATCGCCCCGGCAGCGGGGCCTGGCGCTACGAGCCCGGCAAGGTCGGCTCGTGGACGCTGGAGGAGCCCGTCCACTTCTTCGATTCCCTGATGTGGTACTTCGAGGCCTGGGGCGATCCGGTTTCGGTGCTATCGATCGGCAGCTCGAAAAGCCGCGACGCCGGCATGAGCGACAACTTCACCAGCATCGTCCGCTGGCCGGGCACGCTCTACGCCGTCGTCACCCAGACGCTCGCCGGCTTCGAGCACCATCACGTCATGGAAATCGTCGGCACCGACGGGTCCATCCGGACCTGGTGGTCCGGCACCATGGACCGGACCCGCGAACCGGCATTCGAGATCAAGGTCCAGCGCAAGGGCCGGAAAGCGTGCGAGACCCTGAAGGTCGCCCCGTCCGGCGAGTTGTTTGAACTGGAGGAGGAACTGAGGCGAGCGGTGACGGCCTTCCGCGAGCGGAAGCCGATCGTCTCGGGCGAGGAGGCCCGTAAGCGCATCATCGTCTGCCTCGAAGCGGAGCGGTCGCTGGCGGAGGGAAGGGAACTGGCATTGGCCTACTGAAGGCCCTCCGCGGCATTACGCCCGCCAACGAAAAGAAGACGGCCCGCCGAATTTCCGGCCGGGCCGAAGAAAGACGGAAACAGGAGAGGACACCATGAACCTGAAACGGCTGACACCGATCGCCATCGGCGCCGCGTTCGCCATGGCGCTCGGCCTTGGGACGACGGCGGCCCAGGCCCAGAAGAAGATCTCGATCCTGACCTGGAACATTCCCTACTTCGAGGAGGGGATGAACCAGTGGAAGGAGATGTTCAAGAAGAGCCATCCCGACGTCACCATCGAATGGCTGGACAAGAAGGGCACCGAATTCAGCACCTTCTATCAGACCCAGGTGGTCGCAGGGACCGCGCCGGATATCATCGACGTGCAGGGCGGCCTGTGGCTGGAATACGCCTCCCAGGGCGGATTGCTCGACCTCACCCCCTATCTGAAGCGTGACAAGGCCTTCACCGACGGCCTCTATCCCGAGGTCGTGAACGGCTGGGTGTTCGAGGGCAAGAACTACGGCGTGCCCTTCTACATTTCCAAGACCTTACTGTTCTACAACAAGCTGATGCTCAAGGAGGCCGGGCTGACCAATCCGCCCGCCACCTTCGACCAGCTGATGGACTACGCGGCCAAGATGACCAAGGGCGAAAAGTCGGGCTTCATGACGCTCAACTTCGACTGGCTCTATTGGCCGATCTTCGCCGAGAACGGCATCGACCTTCTCACCCCCGACCTCAAGAAGGCCGCCTTCAACACGCCCAAGGCCGTCGCCCTGGTCGAAAAGCTGGCCAAGGCGACCAAGGACGGCGTCATCAACAAGATCAGCTGGACCGGCCGCTGGGTCGAACCGAACGGGGCGTTCGCCGCCGGCACCATCGGCATGCTGAATGCCCACGCCCCCGCCTACCTGTGGTTCAAGAGCAAGGGCCCGTGGGTCAACGAGGACACCGTCGGCGCCGCCGATTTCCCCGGCAGATGGTCGACCCCGAACTCCCACGCGTTCCTCATCTCAAAGGGCACCAAGCACCCCGAGGAGGCGTGGGAATTCGTCAAGATGATCAGCAGCGGCGACGGCGCCTACGTCTTTGGAACCGGCTCCAACAACCTGACCGGCGACAAGGCCGCGAACAGTCGGCTGATGAAATATTTCGCCGAGAAGATCCCGGTCGTCGTTCCGGTGCTGGAAACACAGTTGAAACACCTGGACAAGCTGACCGGCAACTGGCCGATCGCCAAGGACGCCCAGGTCAAGGAAGCCTTCTATCCCGAGCTTCAGGCGGCCCTGCTGGGCGACAAGAGCGCCAAGGAAGCGCTCGACGAGGCCGAGAAGAAGGTCAATCGCGTCCTCACTCGCCGCTGAGATGACGGCGCAAGCGTCGAGCCGAAGCGGGCGGGTGCCGGGTGTCCCGGCACCCTTCCCGCCTTCGGTGAAATAGTCCAAGGGGAATTGGAACGATGGCTTTCGCCATTCGCAGGAAACGGACACGCGAGCTTCTGCTGATCTGGTTCTTCCTCGCGCCGTCGTTGCTGATCTTCCTGCTCTACCGGATCATTCCACTCCTGTGGAACGGCGTTCTGTCGTTCGAGTTCTGGTCGCCCTACAAGCCGGCCGAATTCGCGGGCCTCTACCACTACGAGGAAATGCTCCTCTACGACGACGTGTTCTGGCAGGCCTTCTGGAACACCGCGATCTTCATGGCCAGCGCCCCCATCGGCATCCTGATCGCGCTTCTGGTCGCCATCCTGGTCGACACCCCGATCCGCGGCCGCAACGTCTATCGGACCATCGTCTTCA
The DNA here is from genome assembly GCA_014859895.1 of Rhodospirillales bacterium. GTDB lineage: Bacteria > Pseudomonadota > Alphaproteobacteria > Rhodospirillales > Shumkoniaceae > Shumkonia. The sequence goes on along the minus strand of JACZKS010000106.1, from coordinate 61,928 downwards.
TGTCGTATCCGGTGATGACGGTGGCCGTCGGCATCATCTGGCAGTGGCTCTACAACGAGAAGGTCGGCCTCTTCAATTACGTCCTGGTGTCGCTGGGCATCGTCGAGCAGGGCATCCCGTTCCTGGAAACCGCCAGTCTGGCGCTGCCGGCGGTGATCGTCGCCTCGATCTGGCAGGTGCTGGGCTTCTACATGATCATCCTGCTGACCGGCCTGCAGAACATCCAGCCCAGCCTTTACGAGGCGGCGGCCATCGACGGCGCCAACGCCTGGATGCGCTTTAGGCGCATCACTCTGCCGCTGCTGCGCCCGTCAATCTTCCTTTGTTTCGTCATCGGCATCATCAATTCGTTCACCAACTTCGATCTCATCTACGTGATGACCGACGGCGGCCCCAGCCACGCCACCGAACTGCTGGTCACCTATATCTACCGGGTGGCGTTCAAGCTGGCGCAATTCGATTACGCCGCGGCCCTGACCATCGTCAATTTCCTGTTCTTCGTCTTCCTGGCCTGGCTGGCCAACCGGTTGGCCGGCGGCGAGGTCGGCGCCGTGGAAACGGGCTAAAGGAGGCCCCCATGAATCGCTTTCCGAAATGGGTGATCCACCTGGGCCTCGGCATCATCTGCGCGGCCATGATGGTGCCCTTCTACTGGGTCCTGAAGACCAGCCTGACGGGCGAGAACATCTTCGCCTACCCGCCGTCGCTGGTTCCTGAAAACCCGCACCTCTTCTATTACGTCGACGTCTGGTACTCGATCCCGTTCTTCCGCTACTTGGTGAACAGCGTCATCGTCTCGATCATCGTGGTGGTGGCCAACGTCGTGCTCAACGCCATGGCCGGCTTCGCGTTGACCCGCGAGTTCATGGGCAAGGGCGCCATCATCATGCTGTTCCTGAGCTGCATGATGATCCCCTTCCAGGTGACGATCATCCCGGCCTATCTGATCACGCGGGACATCGGGCTTCTGAACACGCACCTGGGCATGGCGCTGCCGCTCTGCTCGACCATCGTCTGTATCTTCGTGTTCAAGGCCAGCTTCGACGCCATCCCGAAATCGCTGATCGACGCGGCACGCATCGACGGAGTGCCCGACTGGATGATCATCTTCAGGATCATGGTGCCGCTGTCGCAGTCGGCGATCGCCACCAACATCATCCTGGCCTTCATCTGGTCGTGGAACAACTTCCTGTGGCCGCTGGTCATCATCCGCGACAACGACATGCAAACCCTGCCGCTCGGCCTGGCCCGCTTCCTCACCGTGGTCGAGGACTCGACGGGAGCGCTTTACGCCTTCTGCATCATGGTGCTGGTCCCCGGCCTCGTCATCTTTCTGCTGGCCCAGAAACAGTTCATCGCCGGGCTGACTTCGGGCGCGGCCAAGGGATGAGGGCAAGACGATGAACTGGAAGGCCATCTTGCTCAATCGCTATGCCGTGACCTTCGGCACCGTTGCCGTCGTCACCCTGGCATGGAACACATACATCGCGATGAACGACGACGGGATCATCGGGGGACGGGTGATCGGCCCACAAGGCCAACCGGTCGCCGGGGCCGCGGTGGTCCTGTCCGAACGGACCCTGTTGGTCACAACACCGCGCGGCCGGACAACGACGGATGCCGATGGGCGCTTCACCTTTACCGGCCACACCTTCCATCGCATCTGGCTGGAGGCGGAAAAACCCGGAGTCGGTGCCTATCCTCAAACGGAATATAGAATGTATTTCAAAGGACAAAACATGATTCTTGATGAACCGCTTCAACTTGAACCGTCGGCCGGCGGTCGATCGGGAAAGCCATCATGAGCGGCGCGTCCACCCTCACCCTGGCCCGCTTCCTCGGGCGGGCCGAGGACGCCCGCCTGGTCATCGCCCACCAGGACGACGTCGGCATGTGCCATGGCGCCAACGTCGCCTTCGCACGCCTGGCAGGGCGCGGCTTCATCACCTGCGGATCGGTCATGGTCCCCTGCCCATGGTTTCGCGAACTGGTATCCATCGCCGCGGAAAACCCCGCCCTCGACATTGGCGTCCACCTGACACTGACCAGCGAATGGGAGCACTACCGGTGGCGGCCGATCAGCACCGTCTCCCGCGCCTCCGGCTTGATCGACGGCGACGGCTTCATGTGGCGGCGGATTCCCATGCTGCGCGAACACCTGGTCGTCGAGGCGGCGGAGGCCGAAATGCGCGCCCAGATCGATACCGCGCTGGCGGCCGGGATCGGGATCACCCACCTCGACACCCACATGGGGGCGGCCCTGACGCCGGAGTTGATCGACGTCTACATCCGTCTGGGCCGCGATTACGGCCTGCCCATCCTGTTCCCGCGCGGCACCAGCGGCTATATCGGGGTTCTCAACATGGGCCCCGTCGACCCGGCCATTTACGATGAACGGGCAGCCGACATCGAGGCTTCAGGGAACCCGGTCGTCGACCATGTGGCACTGACCCCCGGCGTCCCCTCCGGCGAGAGCGACAAAGCTTATCGCGATCTGGTCGCCGCGGCACCGCCGGGATTGAGCTTCATGGCCTTCCACTGCTGCGCACCGGGCGACATCGAGGCGATCGTGCCCCCTCGCGCCCATTGGCGGACCGACGAGTTTCGGATCTTCCAGGACAAGGAGTTCCTGGATTGGGTTGCCGGCACGGGCATCCGCCCGATCGGCTTTCGCGAGATCCTGGAATTCATGAAAGCGGGATGATTTCAGGATCGATCCCGCTTGGCATCACATCGCCGCCCCGGCTTTCTCGACGAAGCTTGGCGCAGTTGGATGGCCGCCACGCCGATCAACGTCAACGCGGTGCCCGCCAGCACCTTCCACGTCAGGGGTTCGTTCAGCACGACACCCGCGATGAGGATGGCGAAAGCCGGGGCCATCAGGGTCAGCGGCACAATGCGGTTCACCGCATAACGGCCCAGCAGGTAGTACCACAAGCCATAGGCGACGACGCCTCCGCTGACGGTCGTGAAGATCATCGCGCTCCAGCCCCGCCAATCGGCTGCCGCCAGGGCGGCGAATTGGTCTTCCTCGCCGATCAGCGAGACGATGGCCAACTGCGGTGCCGCTAATACCGCGATCCAGGCGTTCAACACGAAACCGTTGACCGGGCCCAGCAGCTTGATCTGAATGTTGGCGGCGGCGAAGGCCAAGGCCGAGGCGACGGCAAGCCCCAGGTGCAGGGCGTCGAATTCCAGCGTGGGCTCGCCGACGATGACATAGATGCCGGCAAAGGCGAGAGCCATGCCCGCCACCTGAGGCAGGCCGGTGCGCTCGCGAAAGAAGACGGCGGCGAGAACGGCGCTGAACGGTACCGCAAGCTGGGTAACGATGGCCGACATCCCCGCCCCGATGCCCTTGAGACCGGAGAAAAACAGCCCGAAATGCAGGCCGCCCAAGGTGAAGGCGATGAGCGCGATCCGCCAGAAAGGCTTGCCGGTTGGCCTGAGCAGCGGGGCCAACATGGCCCCGATCAACGCGAAGCGCATGGCCACCATCATCACCGGCGGGAACTGGCCGACAGCGATTTTGTTGGCGCTGAAGTTGACTGACCACAACAGAACGATGGCGGCGGCGGCCGCGATGTCGCGGGGGTGCATGATGAACCATCTTGAAGCCCGCGGAATATTTACGGAAGCGGAATTCAGCTTGGAGACATCTTTCCTCAGGCTTTCCAGCCCATTTCGAACGAGGAAATCTCGGTCAACACCGCAACGAGGCCTTCCATCAGGGCGTCCATACGAGCCCGTCCCCGCTCCGGGTTGGCGACGGTGGCATCGCCCCACGTTCCCGTCGGGCTGTAGTCGCGGGTCAGCCAGGCCACCGTCGCCCCCGCCAGCTCCAACTGGAGATATTGCGAATCGAAGTCCGGATAGGCTGCATTCACCCGTTCCGGCCGTACCCGTTGCGGCGACAATTCCATCATCACGCTGGTTTCCCAGTCGTCGGCATACGTCCCGGGCGACGACCATCCCGCGTGACGGTCATGCCGAGCATCAGGCGATCATGGACGCCGTGCTGGCCCGCGACACCGACCGCGCCTGCGCCGACCGCTCGCGGGCTGGCGTTCAGGCGGCTTGGCGGCCCCTGGCGAAACGAGCAGCGTAGCGCACCGCCTCGATGAGGGATTGCGGATTGGCGCGACCTTCGCCGGCCCGATCGAAGGCGGTGCCGTGGTCGACCGAAACGCGGATGATCGGCAGGCCCAGCGTGATGTTGACGCCGGCCATCTGGCCCCAGGTGTCGGTCTTGCCGTCGTACTTGAAGCCGATCAGCTTGGTCGGAATGTGGCCCTGGTCGTGATACATGACGACCACGATGTCGAACATTCCGCCGGCCATCTTGGAGAAGATGGTATCGGCTGGCAGCGGTCCGTCGGCGGCGATGCCGGCGGCCTTTGCCAGTTCGACGGCGGGCCGGATCTCGTCCTCGTCCTCGGTGCCGAACATGCGGGCCTCGCCGCAATGGGGGTTGAGGCCGGCGACCCCGATGCGGGGCTTGGCGATGCCCAGTTGCTTCAAGGCGGCGTCGGCCAGTTCGATGACCCTGAGCACGCGCGGTGTCTTCACCCGGTCGCAGGCCTGGCGCAAGCTGACGTGGGTGGAGACGTGCACCACCCGGAAGTCGCCGTCGGCCAGCATCATGGCATAGTCTTTGGTGCCGGTGAGCGCCCCATAGATCTCGGTATGGCCCGAGTAGTGGTGGCCGGCGAGGTTGAGGGATTCCTTGTTGATCGGTCCGGTAACGGTGCCGTCCACCTTGCCGGCCATGGCCAGCTCGATGGCCTTGGCGACGTAACGGTAGGCGGCATCGCCCTGCCGGGCGGTAACCTGCTTGTAGACGTGTTCCTTGAGCGTCAGGGTGCCCATGTCGAGGACATCGAGGATACCGGATCGATATTTCCCCGCCGCCGGTTCCTCGATGGCATTGATCGCTAGATCGAGCCTGCAAAGGCGCACCGCGTCCTCCATGACGCAGGCGTCGCCGATGATCAGCGGCCGGCAGATTCCGTACATCTCCTTCTCGGCCAGGGTCTTGACGGCGATCTCGGCGCCGATGCCGGCCGGATCGCCCATGGTGATGGCCAGGATGGGCAGGCCCATGTTCATTCCTTCCTCATGACCAGAATTCACGCCATTTGAGCAGCGCGTCGTCGTCGCCGAAGGCGCCAGGCTTGGTACCCACCGCCAACCCTTCGAAGGCACAGCCGACCACGGTGCCCAGCACCAGGCCGGGCACGATTTCGCTCTCCAGCCGAAGCCCGCGCGCGCCCAGCCTCCCCAACACTGAGAGTGCCGTGTCGCCCCCCGACAGAAACAAGCTGGCCGGCGGCATGCGCGCCACCAGGGCGGCGATGAGGGCGCCGAAGCCTCCGGCCACCCGACGGGTGGTGCGGGCCGAAGTGTCGCCCGGCGGCGGCGCGATACGCGCCACCACGTCGCCGCCCGCCAAGGCATCCGCCAAATCGGCGAGATCGGCTTCTTCGGGTACCAGATCGGTCTTGGCGAGGCGCCCGGCATCCAATTCGATGAGGGCGCAGGGATAGGTCGCCTCCAGCACCTCGACCTGACGGCGAGCCCGCGGCGAAGCCGTGCCCAGCGCGATCAGGTGATGGCCTGGCACCCTGCGAACGGAAGGAGGTGATGCCGCTCGATGGGGGTAGCAATCGCACAGACCCTGGGCCAGGCCCGCCGAGCCGACCAGCAGGGCGCCCGGAAAATGCTTGAGTGCCAGGCCGGCCACCGCCGACAAATGGTCCTGCTCGGCGATGTCGAAGAGGATGTGGCGGGAACCCTGCCCGGCCAGCCGCTCGACCGCCGCCACCAGGGCTTCCCCGCCCGCCGCCACCGTCGCAAGGTCGACGTGACCGACCGGATGATGGCTCTGGGCGGCGATGACCTTTGACAGCCGGCTTTCCGTCACCGGGGTGGCCGGATCTCGGCCCATCTCGCTTTCGGCTACCGGCTGGCCATGCACGCGATGCACATCGTCTACGGTCGTGCGCCCGACCTTGGGAAAGGCCGGCGCAATGAAGCTCATCGACAAGCCCAGCGTGTCCATCAAGGCGTCGGTCTCGGCACCGATGTTGCCGCGCAGGCAGGAATCCACCTTCTTGAACACCCGGCCCGGCCGCCACAAGGTCAATCTTTCGGCAGCCAGCCGAACCCGGGCGCGAGCCTGCCCGACCGGCAGCGCCCGGCTCATCGTGTGGACCGTCAGCACTTCGGGCATCGGTTGCGGCGGCCGCGCCGCCAGCCCGTTGTCGGCCATCAGCAGCGTCTGGCCATAGAGAGCCCGAAACTGGATGCCGGTGTCGGCGGCCCCCGTCAGATCGTCGGCGATGACGGCGATTTCTAGCATTCCAACCCTTGAAAACACCCGTACCGGAAGAAGCTCAATCGGGGTCTCCCCTGTTGTCTCACGTCACTGGTTGCCCGCCAAGTGACGGTACATGCCGAGGATGTCGTCGCGACCGACCTCCCGTGGGTTGTTGTCGAGCAGGCGCTTGATCGAAAATGCTTCGTCGGCCATTGCCTCCAGATCTCCCTCTGCGAGGGCAGGAACGCTGGTGGTGGCATCGATGCCGAGGCGTCGGCAGAAGCCGCCGGCGAGACGGAAGACCTCTTCCTCCGACGGGGCATCGCCGCCGGGCTGCCCCAGCAGGTCGAGAATGCGGGCCGTCTTGGTAGGACAGGCTGGAGCGTTGAATGCCAGGACGTAAGGGAAGATCAGGGCGTTGGCCAGGCCATGCGGCAGGCCGAAACGGGTCCCCAGCGGGTAGGCGACGGCGTGGCCGGCCGCCGTGTTGACAGGGCCAAGGCAGAGCCCGCCATACATGCTGGCCAGGCTCATGCCCATCCGCGCCTCGCAATCGTCGCCGGCAGCAACGGCGCGCGCCAGATGCAGACCGACGAGCCGGATGCCCTCCTCGGCATAGAGATCGACGAGCGGGTGGGACTTGCGGTTGGTGAAGGATTCCACGCAGTGCGCCAAGGCATCGACACCCGTCGCCGCCGTCACCGCGGGCGGGACCGAGGTCGTCAATTCCGGATCAATGACCGCCACGTCGGCCAACATGTGGCGGCTCTCCACCGCCAGTTTCCGGCTGTTGGCCGCATCGGTCACCAGCGCGCGGGTGCCGCATTCGCTGCCGGTCCCCGACGTTGTCGGCACCTGGATCAAGGCGCTTCGTCGTCCGGCGACACGGCCGGCACCGACCACGTCGGAAAGCGTCTGCCCGCAATCGTGAAGGACGGCCGCCAATTTGGCCAAGTCCATCGCGCTGCCGCCGCCGAACCCGACCACGAGATCGGGCGCCGCTTCGCGCGCCACGGCAAGAAGAGCTTCGAGGTTGGCGATGTCCGGTTCGGGCTTGACCCGATCGAAGACAACCGCCTGACCGGGCAACCCCAGCCGGTCGATCCGGTCTCCATTGAAGGCGTCCGCGACCACCAGAACGCGGCGGCACCCCTGCGCCTCGACCCAGCGGCCGACTGCCGATGCGGTTCCCTGGCCAAGTTCGAGGGAAGGCGGAAATTGCAGAGTGACGGGACGGGCAAGGCTGGACAAAACAGATCCTCCGGCCGCCGTTCCTATGTGGAACGTCGGGGCACGATATAATTTTGATACGTTAGTTCGCATTCCGAACATACAGCGACTAAATGCATGGTGGCTCCAATCCTAACCGTTGTCAACCAGTCGGCAGAATTCCTATATCATTTCTGGCACAACTGTTTGTCTGGGTGATACGGATTTGCATTTTTTGAACGGATTCCGAACACATAGAACTCGTTGCCAACCGTTTTCTCTACCTCCCTCGCCCCCTCCGCCCTCGTGTTGACAGGGCACCGGCCGCACTGTAGACAACCAAACGAACGTTCGGATAGCGATCACGGAGAAGATTTCAATGGTCGAGCGGCGTGACCCGATGGAGAACGAGAAGAACAAAGTCCGTTCCGCGGCTAAAGTGCTTGGTGTGCTTTCGGTCTTCCAGGCCGACGAGCCGGAATTGTCATTGCCCGAGATCGCGGCACGGGCGGGCATCGACCGCGGTACGGCATTTCGCATGGTCCACACCCTGGTTTCTTTAGGATTTCTTCGCGCCACCAACGACAACAAACGCTTTCGCCTGACCCTGAAGTGCCTGCAGATCGGCTACAACGCGTTGATGGGTTCGGATCTTCGCGAACACGCATTTCCGATTCTGCGGGAACTGGTGCCGGAGATCGCCGATGCGGCGTCCTATGGAGTGCTGGACCGCGACGACGTAGTCTACATCGTCCGGATCGAGAGCGGGCTATCGCTTTCGGGGTTCGACCGTCGCCCAGGAACCCGAACCAAGGCCTACGCCGCTGCCCTCGGCCATGCAATGCTTGCGTTCCTGCCCCGCCAGGAACAGATCGACCGCCTGAATGCCTCGCACCGGACCAAGTTTTCGGAGAGGACACTCGTGGGGCTCGAGGAGTTGCTCAAACGCATGGAACTGGTCCGCTCTCAAGGATACGCCGTCTCCGACGGAGAGAACGCCTTCGGTTTGCGAACGGTGGCGGCACCGGTTCTTGACGCCGATGGAGTCCCGGTCGGCGGCATCAGTCTCACCATCACGTCCGAGCGCATGCGCATGGAAAGCTTTATCGAACGAGCCACCCCGGCGGTCCTCACGGCCGCTAAAGAACTGTCGGATGCCGTGAAGTTCTCATTTAGCCGGCTTGCCGATGGCCAATTCTCGATTTCCCCCACGTTTTTGCGCCGCTAGGCTCCACCACTCCGCATCCCCTCCCTCGGAGATAGGCGCGTATCCACCCGTCAAAGGCCGAAGCGACGGCCACCCGACATAGACGTTGACAAGCTCCGTACGAACGCGCAGAATTTTAATCGATCATATGATCGGAATCCGATCACTAGGCAAGCACAGGGAGTGGGGTTCAGGCTGGGCGCACGGCGATCCGTGCGATAACCAATAAATGGCCGAGCCGCCCCGCGTGGAAAGACACCGTTTTGGCACTCGAGAACCCGTCCTGGTTGGTTGACCGTCGATCCGCTCATGGCGGCGATAGATACACGGGGTGTCGATACGGATGTTGCCGGATGACCGCCAACGTCGGGCAATCACGGAATACGTCAGCGGAGACGGCGCCGTTGCACAGGCCCGAGTGACACAGCCGCCGTCGAGAGTCGGCCGAAACGGCCATCACTTCGAGGAGGAGAAAATGAACCGGTTGTTGAAGTGTGTTGCGCTCGGCGGAACGATCGCCGTACTGCCCCTGCTGAACCATTCCGCAAGCGCCCAAGATGTACAGCTCAAACTCATCAGTCAGGCGCCAGGAGCAAGCTGGTATTCCTACGGCTCGACCTTCGGCGAGATCATTTCGGCGTCGTCGGGCCAACACAAGATCGCGGTGGAGGTGCTGCCGCGTGGCGGCGGAATGGCCAATCCCCTCGCCGTCCACACTAAGGCGGCCGAATTGGGCTTCGCGACGGCCAACGCGGCGGTCTGGGCCCGCGACGGCATCGGCAAAGAATTCGAAGGGCGCCCAAGCAAGGACATCCGCACCGTCGTTGGCGGTCTCCAGATCGCTCATACCACGGTCGCCGCCCGCAAGGATTACGTTCAGCGGACCGGCAATGACACCTTCGAAAAGCTGGTCAGCGCCACCTCTCTGCCCCGGTTCGTCATGAAGCCGACCGGATCGCAGGTGCCGATTGTCGCCGACTACATGTTCCAAGCGCTTGGGACCGGCCTCGAGCAACTGCGCGCCAAAAACGCCATCACGCAGATCAGCACGGCCCAGATCGCGCAAATGATCCGGGACGGAACCGCCGATGTCTATATCGAGAATGCCCCGGTTGGCCAAGCGACCATGGCCGAAGTGACACTGACCACCGAGATGGTCTTCGTGCCCATCCCGCAGAAGGTTCTCGATTTCATGACAAAGCTGGGCGCACCCGCGGGCGTTATGCCGGCTGGCAGCTACCGCGGGGCGACGGCAGACTACATCAACCCCACCTCGCCGACGATCCTAATCGCCCACAAGGATGTACCCGACGCGGTCATTTACCAGGCGACCAAGGCGCTCGTCGAAAACGCCGGCAAGATCGGCAGCACCTATCCCGCGCTCAGCGACTGGGACCCGAAGGCAGCCGCGCAACCCGACCAGGTGGTGCTCGACCTGCATCCCGGCGCCGCACGCTATTATCGCGAACAGGGTTGGATCAAGTAATGTGAAACTGGCACCCCGGGTCGCCCACCGCCCGCCTTTTCCGAGGTGCGGCGACAGGGCGCCCGGGTTACCGGCTCCCGTCTCGGGGACGGCGCAACGCGATGTTGTACGATGACGACATGGCCCCCTTCCCCACATGCGCCAGCAAACACTCAGCAAACTCGACCGATTGTACAGACGGAACAACCAGAGATGACCGGTCTTGGAGGTGCATTTTGAGTTACGCCAATCTGTTGCGCGGCATTCAGGCGATACTCGCGCTCGTTTATGTCGCCTTCCTGGCAATGCAGTTCTTCAGACCATCCTCGCCGTTGATGGCAGCGACCTTTCATGTCTACATGGCCGTCGCCCTAGTCCTGGCGTTCAATCCGATACGGGTGGCCGATGGACGCCCCGGCACCCTCGCCGTCGCGCGAATCGTCGATGCCGCCCTTATCGCACTCGCGCTGACGATCGCGATGCTCTATCTGGGCGAAATCCCTAGACTGGAAAGACGACTGGAAATCATCGATCCGGTATTTCCCATCGACATCTTTCTTCATGTCGCAGGGCTTCTGCTGATATTCGAAGGGGTGCGTCGATCGGTCGGCTTTTCGCTGTTGAGCGTGGTTCTCGTCTTCATGGGATACGCCTACTTCGGCAGCCTGATGCCCGGCTTGTTCGCCTTCCCGGGTTTCACCCTGGCAACTCAGGCCGAGATCATTTCGATGCAGACCGAGGGGATATTCGGCGTGACCGCCAGCGCCGCGATCAACTTCGTGTTCTATTTCGTCATGTTCGGGGCAATCTTTTCTTTCACCGGTGGAGGAAATCTGTTCATCGATCTGGCGATGAAGGCCACCTCCCGGCTTGCCGGTGGCGCCGCCAAGATGTCGCTGGTCGGCTCGGCTCTCTTTGGCATGGTGAGCGGATCGGCCATTGCCAATGTAACATCGACCGGCGTTCTCACGATCCCCATCATGCACCGGTCCGGCTATTCCAAGGAGCAGGCGGCGGCGACCGAGGCCATTGCCTCAACGGGAGGCCAACTGATGCCGCCGGTCATGGGGGTTGCGGCCTTTGTGATGGCGGATCTGCTGGGAATTCCCTACCTGACCATCGCGGCGGCGGCGCTGGTGCCCGCACTTGCATTCTACTTCGCGCTGTTCGTCATCGTCGACCTGCGCGCACGCAAGTTCGGGGTCGGCAATGTGGCGCCGGAGCTTCTGAAGATCGAGCCGATCCGTCCGCGAATCCATCTCCTGGCAGCGCCGGTCGCCCTGATCGCGTTTCTGGTCGCTGGCTATTCGGCGCCCTACGCCGCGCTCGTCGGTTCGGCAACCGCGCTCGTCGCGCCACTGTTGCGTAAGAGCACGCGCTACAAACTGCGAAGCCTCTATGACATGGTCCTGGATACGGCCAAGCAGATGGCGTGGATTTCGGTGCCCTTAGCCGCCGTCGGCGTCATCATGGTCGTGGCCACCCAATCGAACCTGGCCTTGAAGTTCGTGCGGCTGCTGACCGAGATCGGAACCGGAAACCTCTACCTGTCCCTCGTCATGGTGATCGTCGGGTGCATCATCATGGGCATGGGCCTTCCGACCGTGGCGGCCTATATCATCGGCTCGCTGGTCTTCGCGCCAGCACTGATGGACATGGGCGTCGATCGTCTGGCCGCCAACTTGTTCGTCCTCTACTACTGCGTCCTGTCGATGGTGACACCGCCAGTGGCGCTGTGCTCGTATGCCGCGGCCGCCATCGCCAAGTCGGATGTAAGTAAGACCGGCATGCTGGCCTTTGCCTACTCGCTGGTCATCTTCCTCGTGCCGTTCAGCTTTATCGATGATCCGGCCATTCTATGGCAGGGCTCGCTCGCGCAGACAGCCATCGCCACGGTGGGCATGCTGTTGGCAACGTTCTGTTGGGCCGTCTTTCTGCAGGGGTGGCTGAAGGGGAACCTGAACATCGCCGAAAGGGCCGTGTTCCTGGTCCTGAGCCTGGTTCTGGTGTTCTCGCCGACTCTGTCGATGGCGTGGTCAGTCGGCGTAAGCGGCGCCATCTTCGCTATCGGATGGTGTTTTCTGCTCAAGAAAAGTGTTGCCCGCAATCTTCCGGAGGCAGGCCAGTCCTGACGCCCCGCATCATGACCGACAATCCGACCCACCCTCGCTTCAGCGCCGTCTCACTGCCAACGAATCGTGTGCAGAATCATGCCTCCAATCTCATCGCGCTGCCGAACGGCGATATTCTCTGTGTCTGGTTTGCGGGCACCATGGAGGGAAAATCGGACATATCGGTCCATATGACGCGCCGGAGGAAGGGCAGTTCGAAATGGGGCGCCCCGCTTCAACTCTCCAATGATTCCGAACGCTCGGAACAGAACCCGGTGCTTTTCCTCGACCCGGACGGGCGGCTCTGGCTGTTCTACACCGCACAGCCCGGCGGCAATCAACAGCAGGCATTCGTCCGGTGCAGAACGTCCTCCGACCTGGGGGAAAGCTGGAGCGAGCCGCGACAGATGTTCGACGAGCTAGGCCTATTCGTCAGGCAGCCCGTAGTCGTGCTCGACAACAATCGGTGGTTGCTTCCAGTCTTCTACTGCAATAGCAGGGGGGGCGAAACTTGGACCGGAGAGCACGACCATAGCGCCGTCAAGATTTCTCACGACCGGGGCATGACCTGGGACGAAGTGGCGGTGCCCGGCAGCACCGGCTGCGTACACATGAACATTCTCAAGCGTCCGGACGGGCAGCTGGTGGCGTTCTACCGCAGCCGCTGGGCCGACCACATTTACAGAAGCATTTCCAACGATGCCGGAAGGACCTGGAGTCCGCCGTCGCCGACGGACCTGCCGAACAACAATTCATCCATTCAGGCGACGACGCTGAAGAATGGTCACATTGCCATGGTGTTCAACCGCGCCAGCGCGATGGATGCCACCGGCAGGCGGACGTCCCTCTATGACGACCTCGACGAACAGTCCTGCGCAAAGGAGCCGCCGCAAAGCCGTGCCTTCTGGGGGGCGCCACGATCGCCGTTGTCCCTGGCATTGTCTCTCGATGGCGGCAAGTCGTGGCCAAAAATCGTCACCATCGCCGAGGGTGACGGCTACTGTCTGAGCAACGATTCCGCTAGCGGAGTCAACAGGGAGTTGTCCTATCCGTCGATTATCCAGTCGGAAGACGGCCTCCTTCATATCTCGTACACGCACCACCGGAAAACCATCAAGTATCTTTGCATCGACGAGTCCGATGCATTCTCCTGAAACAATAAATACGAGGCGCGTCATCCGATTGTCGCGCGGACCGAGCGAACGATCGCCCGGTGTGCGCGGCGCGCGCCCCCCGGGTGCACGCGGCCCATCCCAAACATCCTTCAAGAATCCGAGGAACATCATGAAAGAGCGCCTTCCCTTCGTCGCGTTGATCACCTGCTTCGACGACCGGGAGAACATCAACTACGCCGCCGTCCGCAAGCAGGTTCGCCGACAGGTGGCCGCGGGAAACAACATCCTTTGCTGCGGCACCAACGGCGACTTCACTAGCCTGACTTTCGAAGAGAAGGTGCGCCTGTGCGGCGAGGTGGTCGACGAGGCGGCCGGAAAGGTCAAGGTGTTCGTCAACGCCGGGACGCCATCGACCTTCGAGACGATCCTGCTCGGCAAGGAGATGATGAAACTCGGGGTGGACGCTGTAGCCGTCATCACGCCCTACTTCATCGGCTGCACGCAGGAGGGGCTGTTCACCCACTTCTCGCGCGTAGCGGATGCCTTGCTGCGCCCCGTTTACCTCTATGATATTCCGGCACGCACCCAGAACCACATCGAACCGGAAACGGCTGCCAAGCTTGCCGACCACCCCAATATACTTGGCATCAAGGACAGTGGCGGCACCAAGGAAACGATCGACGCTTACCTGGATATCGCCAACGGCCGCGATGATTTCGACGTGTTCTCGGGACCGGACTCCCTTATCCATTACGCCCTGTCCAAGGGAGCCAAGGGATGCATATCCGGCCTCGGCAATGTCATGCCGGCGCCACTCAATGCGATCTGCAAGGAATTCGAAAAAGGGAACCTCGTCGCATCGGAACACCAGCAGGAACTGTTCACCAACCTGCGCGTCGACCTGTATGCCCTGGGATACGCGCCGGCGATGGTGAAACGCGCCCTCTACCTGATGGACGGAAGCGTGGGCGCCAGCCGGCAGCCTGCCCTCCTGTCAAACCCCGAACTGGACGGCAAGATCCGAGGTATCCTGGAAAAATACGCAATCTCGGAATAGCGGTAAGCGTCTCTTCAACCGAAAGCCGTTAACCCATTGGATTGGCGGCTTGAATTTGGTTACGGGGACTCGCAACACCTTTACTTGCTACTGACCAAAATGCTTTGAGCGCCCCGCCAACTCTGCGAAAACCGATGGCTTACTATGGCTAACGTCACACCCTGCCGTAGATCTCGCTCGACATCTTGCGTCCTTTTCCGGACCTGTTAAAGTTATCGGGGAGATCAAGAAATGCTCAGAGTTTTTTTAGCCGCCATCCTCGCCACAGCTATTGCAATGCCAGCCTACGCCGAAGACCCGGATTTCCTGGCCGTCGGCGGCGGCTGGTTCGATGTCGTGCATCAGGACGACACGGCCGTCGAAGCGCGCGCCGAGTACCGTTCCGGCCTTCGCTTCTGGATCTTCAAGCCGTTGGCCGGTGTCATGGCGTCCACGGATGGATCGGTGCACGCCTACGCCGGCGTGCTGTCGGATTTCTACTTCGGGCGCCGCCTGGTGATTTCGCCCAGCGTGGCCCCCGGGTATTACCACGAAGGCAGCGGAAAGGACCTCGGCAGTGCCTTCGAAATCCGCTCGCAACTCGAAGTCGCCTACCGCTTCGACGACAGGTCCCGCCTGGGCATGGCGTTCTCGCACATGTCGAACGCGGGCATTGGCGACACCAACCCGGGTGCCGAGTCCGTCACCCTCTACTATTCCTTCCCCCTGCACTGACGGCAGGCAGGATTTTCCACGCGAACGGATCGCGCGCCGAGGCCCGTCGCCACGCGACAGGCGCATCCGTTGTGTTGTATGTCGGATGCCGGCACATTATCGTTGCGAACGGCATAAACATTAGGGGTTCAGCATGATGTTCAGGTTTTCCGTCATTGCCATCGCGCTCTTCCTCGCCGCCTGCGCCGCGCGGCCAATCCAAAACGTCGACAACCACCCCGTCCCATATTCCGCGCAGAAGCTTCCTATGACCGAGATCGGCAGCGAGATCGCCGAGGCGGCCATCGCCCGGGGCTGGATGGTCGACAAGAAGGCAGACGGGCATCTGGTGGCAACGCTGATAAAGCCAAAGGCCTACGAGGCGGTCATCGACCTCAAGTATTCCCAGACCTCCTACAGCATCGTCTACAACACGAGCCGCGGTCTCATCGATAGCCAGGGGAATATCCACTACAATTACGGCAAGTGGGTGATCCTTCTGGATCGTGACATCCAGGAACGACTTTCCCTGGCGGCACTCAGGAAAAAGTGATTTCGGACGTAAAGGGCGTGCCCATCGCAATGCGCGCGTGATAGCATCGGGAAAACGGAAGCGAGACGAAAACAAACCCTGGAATCCGCCGGCGGGGGCTTATGGGCGGATCGTATGACAGGGAACGGCCGGAACTGTAGGGATGGGGGAATTCAGGATCAGTGTGAACGCCTGGCGCGGGGCCGTGGGCACGGAAGCCCAGCCGTGTGAACAGGCGCTTCCCGCTTCGATCCGCCGGCGGGTAACGCCCCTCGGGCGGCGGGCATTGGCCGCGGCATGGTCGCTTGCTCCCGCACAAAACACCCGCTTCATATTTTCCTCCCGCCACGGCGAGTACTCCCGCACCTTTTCGATGTTGCAGACATTGGCGGGGGAAGACACCGTCTCGCCCGCCGACTTCAGCATGTCGGTCCATCATGCCCTTGCCGGCGCGATGTCCATTGCCATGGGAAACCGCCAGGGACACACCGCCTTGGCCGCGGGTCCCGACACCTTTGGCTACGGGTTGATGGAGGCGGCGGCCAGTCTGTCGGAAAATCCGGGCGACCCCGTGCTTCTGGTTCACTACGACGAACCGTTGCCGGACGCCTATGCCGAGTTCGCCGACGGCGGCGCCGGCACCGTTCTCGCGCTTTCCCTGCGACCACCGCAGGGTCGGGGCGACCTTGGGGTGAAAGCGACTCTCGAGGCGGAAACGCCAGGGCAACCGGAGGACCTCGCCGCCGGCTTCCTTGCCTTCCTCTGTTCAAACGAGCCCGAGGCGGCCTGCCGCGGCGGCCGCATGATGTGGCGATGGCGCCGTGTCTAGGCTCGAACGCCTTTGGCGGGTGGCGGGAACCGGGGTCGGGTTGGCGGTCTTCGGGCTGGGAGGCTTGGCCATGGCGACGGCCCTCTTCCCTCCCGTGATCTGGCTGTCGCGCAACCCGCTGGCCCGCAAACGGCGGATCCAGTTCCTTATCCAAACCAGTTTCCGGATCTTCATCCGCGCGCTGTGTTTCTTCCGGATCATCGAGCTTCGCGTCTCCGGCCGTTCGCTTCTTGTGAACGCGCGGGGCCTGCTGGTGGTCTCGAACCACCCGTCGCTCCTCGACGCCGTGATCCTCATGTCGATGCTGCCGCGCGTGCAGTGCGTCGTAAAACACCAGATCTGGAGCAATCCATTCCTGCGTCCCGTGGTCGCCGGGGCGGGCTACATCCGCAATGACCTCGATCCGGAAACCCTGGTCGAGCGCTGCGCGGACGCCCTGAGGAGCGGCGACAACGTCATCATCTTCCCGGAAGGAACGCGCAGCGTCGAGGGACAGGCGATGGTCGTAAAACGCGGTTTCGCCAACATCGCGTTCGCCGCCCGGACGGATCTCTGTATTACGACCATTAATTGTGCACCCGTCTTTCTCCCCAAGGGACGAGCCTGGTACGACATCCCCCGAATCCGCCCGGTTTTTCACGTGGAGGTTGGGGAGCGGCTGGACATTTCCGCCTTCCTGGGATATCCCTTCCGGTCGCAGGCGGTGCGAAGATTGGCAACCTTTGTGCGTCAATATTACGTGGAAAAAATGCGAGCATGGGCGACCTGGAATCCGAACTGAAGACGCTGATCGTCACGACGCTCAAGCTCGAAGACCTTGCGCCTGAGGATATCGACAGCGACGAGCCACTTTTCGGCGATTCCGGCCTTGGGCTGGATTCCATCGACGCGCTGGAGATCGGCGTTTCGATCCGGAAGATTTATGGGATAAAGATTGATTCCGCCTCGGATGAAGTGAAGAAAAGCTTTGCCTGCATTCGCAACCTTGCCGATTTCGTCCGCGCGCATCGTGAGGCCGTTCGATGAGCCGTGACGAAATCTTCCTCAAGTTGCAAACTTTTCTTGAAACCGTGTTCGAGGTCCCCCTCGACAAAATCAGCCCGGACGCACGCCTGTTCGAAGATCTCGATCTCGACAGTATCGACGCCGTCGACCTTATGGTGAAGCTCCAGGACCTGACCGGGCGCAAGCTCAAGCCCGAGGAATTCAAGTCCGTGCGGACGGTCGGGGATGTGGTCGACCGTGTCCATTCCCTGCTCAACGCGTAGACCCCGCGCATCCCGCCTGGCCTTGGTGGCATTCGGCGCCGCCTATCCTTTCATCGTCTATGCCGGGATCGGCCACGTGCCACCGGCCGCATTCGTCGGATTGGCCCTCGCCGTGCTGGCGATACGGGCAATCTGGCTGCGCGGCGAAGGGCGCGACGCGATGGTCTTGGGCACCCTCGCCGCCGTCGGCCTCGGCCTCCTGGCGCTCCTGGCCGTCGACGGCATGGTGGCTGCCAAAGCCTACCCGGTCCTCATGAGCCTGGCCTTCGCCGCGGCGTTCGGCGGGTCGCTCCTGTTCCCCCCGACGCTGATCGAGCGCTTCGCCGCCCTTGCCGGAACCGTCGTCACCGCGCCGGCCCGCCGTTACATGCGGCGGGTCACACTCGTCTGGTTTTTCTTCCTGCTTGCCAACGCGGGCGTCTCCGGGTGGACGGCCTTGGCGGAGGACCCGGCCGTTTGGGCGTTGTACAATGGGCTTCTGTCCTATCTTCTCATGGGTCTCCTGATGGGCGGCGAGCTTCTGGTCCGCCGGTGGGTCCGGCGGCGGACGAAGGACGGGGCGGAATGAAGCCGATGTCATTCGCCTCCATCCTTGCCCAGGCCGAATACGATGGCGTGGCCGTCAGCTGGCGCGCCGGCGCCGTCCTGACGCGACGGGATCTGCTGGCCGACACGGCGGCTATGGCGGCCGCCGTCGTCGCCGCGGGATGCCGCCGCGGTGCCGTCGTCTCCAGCGACAGCTATTTGTTTCTCGTCGCCGTCCTCGGCCTGACGTCGGCCGGAGCGACCGCCGTGGTTCCCCCCAACGTCCAGCCAGGCACGCTGGCCGGCCTGGCCGGCGCCTTCGACCACCTGGTGTCGGACCAGTCCGACCTGCCCGGCCCGCGCATCGCCCTTCGGCACGGGGCCGGGGGCGGGAAGCCGATCCCCTGCCGCCCCGAAGCCGGGTTGATAGAGTTCTTCACCTCCGGTTCCACCGGCGCCCCCAAGCACATCGAAAAAAGCCTGCTCCATCTGGAGCGCGAGGCTGCGGCCCTCGATACGCAGTGGCCCGATCTTCCGCCCGACGCGACGGCCGTGGCGACGGTCCCGCATCAGCATATCTATGGACTGGCCTTCAAGGTGGTATGGCCGTTGCTGACGGGGCGGCCGTTTGCGCCGCACATGGAAGACTACTGGGAAAGCCTGATCGATGGCCTGTCGCCGGGCGCCGTCGTCGTATCCAGCCCGGCTCACTTGACCCGCCTGGGCGGCCTGCCGCCGGTCCCGCCCGACCGCCGCCCGCGTATGGTGCTCTCGGCGGGAGCCCCTCTGCCGCAATGGGCCGCGGACGACGCCACCCGGATCTTCGGGATTCCCATCGATGAAATCTACGGTAGCACGGAAACGGGCGCCGTCGCGACACGCCGCCGGGACTGCGGCAACGGCTGCTGGAGGCCCCTGCCGGGGGTCGCCACGGCACGGGGCGATGACGGCCGCCTTCGGCTGCGGGCGCGGCACGTCGACGAGACGTCGTGGGTCGCCACGGACGACCGGGTGGAGGTATCTTCCGAAGGCTTCACCCTCCTCGGCCGCACCGATCGCGTCGTCAAGATCGAGGGCAAGCGCGTGGCCCTGGCGGAGGTGGAACAGGCCCTCACCGCCTCGCCACTGGTCGCTGGCGCCGCCGCCATCGCGCTGCCCGGCGAACGGGCGATCCTGGCGGCTGTCGTCATCCCCTCGCAAGCGGGACAGGCCAAGCTGGCGGAGATTGGCCCGTTCCGGCTCGGCCGGCTGTTGCGGCGCGAACTCGCCTTCCGCCTCGAGGCGGCGGGATTGCCGCGTCGCTGGCGCTTCACGCCGGCCTTGCCGATCGGGCCCATGGGCAAGACGCACACGGCCGATCTCGTGGCCCTGTTCGAGGAGCGGAAACATGGATAACGCCCCCCGGACAGCCGTCGTCCTGGCCCGTCGCGTCCAGGAAGGTCATGCCGAGTTCGACCTTCTCGTCCCTCCCGATCTCTTCTGGTTCCGGGGGCACTTCGAGGCGTTCCCGATCCTTCCCGGCGTCGTCCAGATCGATTGGGCCATGGCCTTCGCGCGGCAATATCTGGGCCTCGAACTGGTGGCGGCGCAGCGGTTCCAGGTCAAGTTCGCCTCCCCCATCGGTCCCGGCGACACCCTCGTCCTCGCATTGCGCCACCAGTGCGAAAGGCACCGGCTTTCCTTCGAGTACCGCCGCAACGGCAAGATGTGCTCAACGGGCCAAGTGACGGTGGCGCCGTGACGTTCCGGCCATGCGCCATCGTACCCAGCCGAAACCACTGGCAAGTATTGCCGGACATCGTCGGCCGCCTGCGGGCCCTGGGTCTGCCCGTATTCATCATCGACGACGGCAGTGACGAGCCGGCCGTAGCCGCCATCGCTTCCCTCGATGCCCCCGCCAAGGGCGTGACCGTCCATCGCCTGGCGGTCAACCAGGGCAAGGGCGGCGCCGTCGCGGAAGGATTCCGGCACGCCATCGCCGGCGGCTTCACCCACGCCGTTCAGGCGGATGCCGACGGCCAGCACGATCTTGGCGCCCTTCCCGAACTGCTGGCGCGCGCACGCGCGCACCCCCACGCCCTGGTGAGCGGGTATCCGGCCTATGACGCGTCGGTGCCGCGCAGCCGCCGGATCGGCCGCTGGGCAACCCACGTATGGGTCTTCGTGGAAACGCTGTCGTTTCGCATCACCGACAGCATGTGCGGCCTGCGCGTGTATCCGTTGGACGAGGTCGACTGCCTGCTCGCCAAAGAAAAGCCGGGCCGGCGCATGGATTTCGACACCGAGATCATGGTCCGCCTGTTCTGGCGGGGCGTGCCCCCGATCATGGTGCCGGTGCGCGTCACCTATCCGCCCGGCAACCTTTCCAACTTCGACCTCGTCGCCGACAACCTGCGCATCACCTGGATGCACACCCGCCTCGTCCTCGGCACGCTGTTTCGCCTTCCGTCCATCCTGCGCCACCGTCCCCCACCGCTGGAAGCGACAGCTCATTGGGCCCAGTTGCGCGAGCGGGGAGCGTTCTGGGGCCTGCGGTTCATTGCCTCCGCCTACCGCCTGCTCGGGCGCGGCGGCTGCCGTGTGGTGATGGCGCCGATCGTCCTCTACTTCTACGTCACGGGCAAAACCCAGCGACGCGCCTCCCTCGATTTTCTCGCGCGCGCCTTCGCCGCCGCAGGATCGCCCCGCCGGATCACTTGGCGGCATGGATACCGGCACGTCATGGATTTCGCGTCGCGCGCCCTTGACGCCTTCGCGGCATGGACGGGCGGAATCCCATCGTCCGCCATGGCCATCGACGATCCGCAGACGTTGGACCGCGCGGCGGCCGATCCGCGCGGCGCCCTGCTGGTCGTCTCGCACGTCGGCAACGTCGAGTTGGCCCGCGCCCTCATGCGTCCCGATCTGCGCCGCCGCCTGACCGTACTGGCCCACAGCCGCAACGCCGAGCATTATAACCGCCTAGTCGCCAAGTTCCGGGACCGCGAGGCCGGACAGGTCATGCAGGTCACCGACGTCGGCCCCGACATGGCGATCGCGCTGCGCGAGCGGATCGCCTGCGGCGAGTGGGTTGCCATCGCCGGCGACCGGGTGCCGGTCCTTTCGCAGGGCCGGGTGTGCAAGGTGCCCTTCCTTGACGGCGTCGCGCCCTTCCCACAGGGACCTTGGCTGCTCGGTTCGCTTCTGGAATGCCCGGTCTACCTGTTCTTCTGCCGCCGCGAGGGAACGCGTTGGACAGCACGGCTGGAGCTGTTCTGCGACAGCATCACGCTGCCGCGCGGCGCCCGCGAAACGGCGTTGGCCGACTACGTGGCGCGCTACGCCCGCCGGCTCGAGGTGGAATGCCTGTTCGACCCGTTCCAGTGGTACAATTTCTTCGATTTCGCCATCAAGGAGTCGCGCCCCCAATGATCGCGGCCGCCGTTGCCATCAAGGTGCAGTTCTACGACCTCGATCCCATGCAGGTGGTCTGGCACGGAAGCTATGTGCGCTTCCTGGAACAGGCCCGCTGCGCGCTGCTCGACGCCATCGGATATAACTACGTCGAAATGAAAGAGTCCGGCTACCTGTGGCCCGTCGTCGAACTCCACGTCAAGTACGTGCGGGCCATCCAGTTCGGACAGGAAATCAGCGTCGAGGCTCGCCTCGCCGAATACGAGAACCGCCTGCGTATCACATACCGGATCACCGATGCCGCGTCGGGCGCCGTTCTGACCAAGGCCACGACGACGCAGGTGGCGGTGGACGGGGCAACCTCGGAAATGCTGTTCGAATCGCCGGCCGTGCTTCGCGAGAAGGTGCGGAGACTTCTTCCATGACGTTCCACCGCCCACTTGCCGGGCTGGTCGCGCTGTTTCTTTTGATAGGCGCGGCAAACGCGGACCCCACCACCATTCAGCCAGGCGACATTGTGCGCGGGCGGTTCGTCCAGGAACGCCACCTGCAAGGCTTTTCCAAGCCGCTGATCTCTGAGGGGCGGTTCGTCCTGGCCCCCGGCGAAGGCCTGATCTGGACCGTGCAATCGCCCTTCGCCGTGACGACGGTGGTCACGCCGGCCGGTCTTCTGCAACGGGCGGCGGGGACGGAATCCCTGCGCCTGCCGGTTTCCCACGCACCAATGATGTCCCGCCTCTACCAGATGCTCGACGCCGCGCTGAGCGGCAACCTGGGCGCTATGGAAATCGCCTTCGCGGTGACACGCGATGGAAACCGGCTGGCTCTGGTTCCCCTTCCGAATGGCGGGACGACAGCCATGCCCTTCCAACGCCTGGACATCGAGGTCGGCCAGTTCGTCGAAACGGTGGAAATCCACAGGCAGGAGGGCGACTTCGACCGTATCCGGTTCTCCGATCAGCGCCTGTCGGCGGGGCCGCTCGAACCGGACGAAGCCGCCCTGTTGCGGTCGGCGGCTCGATGAGGCGCCAGCTGGCCATCCTCTGGCTTGGGGTGATCGTCGCCGCCACCGGCTATCTTGGCTGGCGCTTCGCCGACGGCGCGCCGTTCCGAACCGACCTCATGGCGCTTCTGCCGGTCACGGATCACGATCCGGCTGTCGCCCGCGCCAAACAGGCGATGACCGAACTGGTCGCCCGCCGGATCGTGGTCCTGGTGGGACACCGCGATCGCGGTCTCGCCCGTCGCGCCGCTACGGAGATGGCCGCGAGTCTAGCCCGTTCCGGCGTTCTGTCGCCCGCGGACGCCGTTCCGGATTCCACGGCCGCCGCCCGCCTGGGCGCGGCGTACTTCCCGTACCGGTCGGGCCTGCTCTCGGAAACCGACCGCCGGCGGCTTCTTGAAGACCGCGGGCAGGATATCGTCAATCGCGCGCTGTCGCAGATTTACGGATTCGCCAGCTTCGCCGGCTCCCGGCTGCTCAGGAACGACCCGTTCCTGTTGTTCCCGGAATTCCTGAAAGGCCTTCCCCATCTCGGCGGCCAGGCCTTCCCCGACGATGGGCTGTTGACCATCCAAGACGAAGGCCGGATATGGATCGTCGTTTCCGGCGAACTTGCCGGCGACCCCTTCGCACTGGGATTCCAGAGCCGTTTTCAGCAGGCCTGGGATGCGGCGATGGCCGCCGCCGACGACCCCGGGGAGGAGCTTTCCGTTCTCCGCCTGGGCACGATCTTCTACGCTCGCGCCGGCGCCAGCGAAGCCCTCGCCGAGGCCTCGATAATTACCGCCTGCGCCGTGGTCGGCGCTATCGCCCTGATGCTGTTGGCCTTCCACTCGGTCACGCCCTTGGCCCTGGGCGTGCTGTCGATCCTGGCTGGCCTCGTTGCCGCGCTGTCGGCGTCGGTGGTCGCGTTCGGAACCCCGCACGTCGCGGTCCTTCTGTTCGGCGCCGGCCTGATCGGCGTCACCGTCGACTACAGCGTCCACTATTTCGCGCAGATCTTCACGCCCCGCGCCGGACCGGCGGAACGGCTGCGCCGCGTCCTGCCGGGCATGCTCCTCGGGGCCGGGACCACGGCCATCGGCTATTGCGCGCTCGCCATCGCGCCCTATCCCGGCTTGCGGCAGGTCGCGGTCTTTTCCGTCATTGGCGTGACGGCCTCGCTGCTGACGGTCATCCTGTGGTTTCCACTGCTCGACCGCGTACGCCCGCGTCCGCTGCCGGCGGCATGGCGGCGCATGGCGGCGCTGACGCATCGGCTGTGGACGGAGGACGGGCTGCGGCGGGTGCGCATCACAGCGGCCATCGTCGCCCTCGCCGTCGGCGTGGCCGGGTTCTCGACGATGAGGACCGAGGATGATATCCGGCGGCAGCAAATGCTGCCTCCCCACTTGGTCACCGAGCAAAGCGAAATACAGCGCCTCGCCGGCATCGATACGGCGGGCCAGTTCTTCCTGGTCGAGGCGAAAGATGAAGAGGAAGCCCTTGCCAGCGAGGAAAGTCTCGCCGCCAGACTGGCGCCCCTCGTCAAGACGGGCGCCCTCGCCGGGTGGCGGTCCCCGGCCGACTTCGTGCCGTCGATCGCCCGGCAGAGAGAGAATCGCCGCCTGATTGAAGAGCGATTGGAGAAATCGCAGTTGGCTGGCTTGCAGGATCGCCTCGGCATGACGCCCGGCGCGGACGAACGGCGCGCGGACGATTTCCTGGACCTGCGCCGGGTGCGCGCCACCGGTCTCGCGGCGTTCCTCGACGCGCTTGTCCTCGACGACGCGAAGGATAGCGTCCTCCACGTCGTCGCGCTCCAGGGGCTGACGGACCCCGCGGCGGCGCGGCGGGCAGGCGATGGCTTGGCCGGCGTGCGCTTCATCGATCCGGCGGCGGACGTCACGGCCCTTCTCGGCAACTACCGCCGCCAAGCGGTGTGGCTGCTTGGCGGCTCCATCCTCCTGATGGTGCCGCTTCTGGCGGTCCGGCACGGATGGCGGGGCGGCCTGCGCATCATGGCGCCGCCGTCGGCCGCCGTGGTCCTGGCCCCTTCCCTGCTCGCCCTGTGCGGCCTGCCGTTCACGTTCTTCGCCGCCATGGCGCTGGTTCTCGTGCTGGCCATCGGCGTCGACTACGCGATTTTCTGCGCCGAGGATGGCGCTGGCGAAGCCGCTACGTTGACGGCGGTGACGCTGGCCACCCTGACCACGATGCTGTCGTTCGGATTGCTGGCCTTCAGCCACACCGCCGCCGTCCAGACCTTCGGCATCACCATGCTGACGGGCATCGCTATCGCCTTCCTGGTGGCTCCTGGCGCGGCGTCGAAACCGCCGCGATAGGAGATGGAGAAGGCCCCGAGAGTTGTATAGAGTACAGATGCAACATGAGGTCGAAGCTCCCGTCTTGCGCGTCGTTATGACTATCATCCTCGCCATCACCCTTGCGGGCTGCGCTTCTTCCGTTCCTCGTTCGCCGGAAAGCGTCCTCGTGGCCCCTGGCGTGGAACTTGAACTACCGCCCCCGTCCGCGCTGAAACACCGGGTGGAGGCGGCGCAACTCGTCACCGCGCGATACGAGGGCACCTCGTCCGTTTTCGAAGGCCGCCTCAGCGTCGCCCCCGATCGGCTTTTCCTGGTCTGCACCGACGGCCTCGGCCGGCGCGCGATGACCATCGCGTGGGATGGCGCCCGTCTTGAGGTCGAGCGGGCGCCCTGGCTGCCGGAAGTCCTGCCCCCGGAAAACGTCCTGGCCGACATCATGCTTTTGTTCTGGCCCGAGGAGGGCATTCGCCGCGGCCTGCGTGGCGCCGACATCCGGGTGACGCCCACGTCGCGCTCCATTCGTCAAGGGACGACCGAAGTCATCTCGATCACCCACGACGCCGATCCGTGGGCCGGCGTGGCAACGCTCGTGAACCATGCCCGACGGTATGACATCAAGGTTCAGTCCCAGATGGTGCCGCGATGAGCCCGCCACTTTACCTCAACGCGGTGGGGATTGGCGCTTCCCTCGGTCTCGGAAAGGAGGAGGTTGCCCCCCTCCTGTTTTCGGGGAGCCGGGAAACGCTGCGGCCCGGCAAGGAGGTTCCGCAGGGGCGCGCGTCCATCGTCGGGGCTATCGAGCGCCCGCTGCCAGCTCTTCCGTCTGCGTTTTCCCAGTTCGACAGCCGCAACAATCGTCTCCTGGCAGCGCTTCTTTCGGAAATCCGCGCCGACATCGAAGCGGCGGCGCGCCGTTACGGCCCCGATCGCATCGCCGTCGTGCTTGGCACCAGCACCTCGGGGATGGCCGAAGGCGAGGCCGCGCTGGCGGCGCATCTGGAAACCGGCCGGTGGCCGGCCGGTTTCGACTATCGCCAGCAGGAGGTCGGCAGCGCCGCCTCCTTTGCCGCCCGCTGGCTGGCGACGGAGGGCCCCGCCTACGTGGTGGCGACGGCATGTTCGTCGGGAGCCAAGACGTTCGCCTCGGCGAGGCGACTGATCGCCGCCGGGCTTTGCGACGCCGCGGTGGTCGGCGGGGTGGATACCCTGTGCCGCCTCACCCTGGCCGGCTTCTCGGCCCTGGAATCGGTCTCGGCCGGGCGCTGCAATCCCTTCAGCGCCAACCGCGACGGCATCACCATCGGCGAAGGCGGAGCGGTTTTCCTGATGACCCGGGAACCATCGGAGATCGCCTTGCTGGGCATCGGCGAAACCTCCGACGCCCATCACATCAGCGCTCCGGACCCGGAAGGAAAAGGCGCCTTGGACGCCATGCGAATGGCCCTTGCCGACGCCGGCCTCGAGCGCGACGACATCCGCTACATCAACCTGCACGGCACCGCGACGCCGCTCAACGACATCATGGAATCCAAGGCCGTTTCCGCGCTGTTCGGCGAAACGACGCCGTGCAGTTCGACCAAGGCCATGACCGGCCACGCACTCGGGGCGGCGGGGGCGATCGAGGCCGCCTTCCTGTGGCTCACGCTCCACCCCCGCTTCAATCCCGACCGGCGGTTGCCGCCCCACCTGTGGGACGGCGTGGCGGACGCGGCGCTGGCGCCGATCCGGCTGGCGACAACGGACGACCGCCTGCCGGACGCGCGCAGGGCCGCCGCCCTCAGCAATTCGTTCGGCTTCGGCGGCTCCAACTGCTGCCTGGTGCTGGGGAGGGGATGGTGATCCCTTGTCCCTGGCCCGTCGAACACCTGCTGCCCCACGCCCCGCCGATGGTGCTGCTGGACGAGGTGATCGGGTACGACACCGACAGCATCCTGGCCGTGGCCACGATCGGTACCGGCCACCCGTTCCTCGCCGGCGACGGCGTTCCCGCGCATGTGGGGATCGAGCTCATGGCCCAGGCCTGCGGCGCCTTCGCCGGCGCGGAAGCGCTGGCGGCGGGGGAAGCCGTCCGCGTCGGGTTCCTTTTGGGCACGCGACGGTTTGAGGCGCACGTACCCCTTTTCCGTGTCGGCGAGCGGTTGGAAATCTCGGCCCGCGTCGCCCTGCGCGATGACGAGATGGCCTGCTTCGACTGCGAAATCAGGCGCACCGGCGCCGTGGTGGCGGAAGCCCGTTTGAACGTTTACCAGCCCAAGGACCTGGGCACCTTCGGAGGGAAAGAATGACCAAAACCGTGCTGGTCACCGGCGCCAGCAAGGGCATCGGACGGGCGGTCGCCATCCGCCTCGCCCGCCAGGCCTCCGCCGTCGTCGTCCACTGCCGATCCGATGCCGAGGGTGCCGGGGAGACCCTGGCCGAGGTCCGCAAGGCGGGATCGGATGGGCGCATCCTCACCTTCGACATCGCCGACCGTGCCGCCTGCCGCGCGGCGCTCGAAACCGACATCGAGGCGCACGGCGCCTACTGGGGCATCGTGCTGTGCGCCGGGGTGGCCCGCGACAACGCCTTTCCTGCCATGGAGGACGACGAGTGGGATAGCGTGCTCGGGACCAATCTCGACGGCTTCTACAACGTGCTTCGCCCGTCCGTGATGCCGATGGTTTCGGCCCGCAAGGGCGGGCGGATCGTCGCCCTCTCCTCTGTCTCCGGCCTGGTCGGCAACCGGGGCCAGGTCAACTATAGCGCCGCCAAGGCCGGAATCATCGGCGCCGCCAAGGCCTTGGCCATCGAACTGGCGAAGCGGAACATCACCGTCAACTGCGTGGCGCCGGGGATCATCGACACCCAGATGGTGGCGGACATGCCGCGCGACGAGATGATGCGGCTGATCCCGATGCGCCGCCTGGGCACGCCCGAGGATGTCGCGGCCGTCGTCGCCTTTCTGGTGTCCGACGACGCCGGTTATGTGACCCGTCAGGTCGTTTCGGTCAACGGGGGCATGGTGTGATGCGGCGCGTCGTCGTCACCGGCATGCAGGGCGTCACGGCGCTCGGCAACGACTGGCCGACCATCCGGGCGGCCCTGGCCGAGGGGCGGACCGGCGTGCGCCACATGGCCGAATGGGAACGCTTCACCGGCATCCACACCCGCCTCGCCGCGCCGGTGGCGGACTTCTCCTTCGACGAGCGCTATCCCCGGAAGAAGACGCGAACCATGGGCCCGGTGGCGCGCATGGCCGTGTTCGCCACCGAGAAGGCCCTGGCCGGTGCCGGCCTTCTCGACGATCCCATTCTGAAGTCGGGACGTACCGGCATCGCCTTCGGGTCTTCGTTCGGCAGCCCGGCCCCGGTGCTGGCCTTCGCCGAGTTGATGATGCACGGTGCCTCGAAGACCCTCAACGCCACCAGCTACATCCAGATGATGAGCCACACCGCGGCGGTGAACATCAGCCTGTTCTTCGGCGTCACCGGGCGCATCATCACCACGTCCAGCGCCTGCACCTCGGGCAGCCAGGCCATCGGCTATGCCGCCGAGTCCATCCGCTACGGCAAGGCCGACGTCATGATCGCGGGCGGCGCCGAGGAACTCGACATCACGGAATCCGCCGTCTTCGACACCCTCTACGCCACGTCGACAACGAACGACGCCCCCGAACGGACGCCCCGTCCCTTCGACAAGGACCGCGACGGCCTGGTCATCGGCGAAGGCGCAACGACACTGATCCTCGAGGAGCGGGAACGCGCGGTGGCGCGGGGCGCCACCATCCACGCCGAGGTCGTCGGCTTCGGCACCAACTCGGACGGCGCCCATGTCACCCAACCGCAGGCCGAGACCATGGAGGTCGCCCTGCGCCTGGCGCTTGAGGACGCCGGCCTGCCGCCAGGGGAAGTCGGTTTCGTCAACGCCCACGGCACCGCCACTGAATGGGGCGACATCGCCGAAAGCCAGGCAACGCAGCGTGTTTTCGGCGAGCGGATTCCCATCCACTCCCTCAAGAGCTATTTCGGCCATTCGCTGGGCGCGTGCGGCGCGCTGGAGGCCTGGCTTGGCATCGAAATGATGCGCGAGGGCTGGTTCTGCCACACCGCCAACCTGGACGCCGTGGATCCGCGGTGCGCGAACCTCGACTATCTCCGAGGCCACGGCCGCAAGATCGAGATCGCCCATCTCATGTCCAACAACTTCGCGTTCGGCGGGATCAATACGTCGCTGATCTTCGGACGGGCGTAAGGATAAAACGCCGCCTAACGGGGCTTCGGTTTATCCGCAAGCGTTTGCGCCACATTTTCAGAAACCCGATCCCGTCCCTTGGCGGCGATTCGCTGCCAATCCTCCTCGAATACCGCCTGCATGTCCTCGGAAACTTCCGCAGGGATGGTAAGCCCGCCGCCGAGAGCCGGCAAATTCCCTTTGAGATCGACTTCGACCCGACAATGAACGGTGAGGGCCCAGAAACCGAAATTAACCCACGTCCAATACTGTCTTACCCACGCATCGACCGCGATGGCCTGCTCATAGCCTTGATCGCCCGGTTGAAGCACCCGATAGCCGGCCTTGCGAAAGCCATTCCCAATCGAGTCCTCCATAACGCCAGCGACGGTCTGTCCTTCCGGCAACAGGATGTCCCCGAAGGCCTTGCCAAACCCGCCTCGTTTACGCGCAAAAGCCCTCGCAGTGATTGCGCTGTTGCCGATTTCACCATCCTGCAAAGACGGCGTGGAAGGGTCTTTCGGCGCCAACTCAAAAATGCGCGCATCCTCGATTGAGGTTATCTTGACTGGTGTTCCCGAAATGGGGTTCTCAAACACGCGGCTCTGATCCAGAGGGACAACGCTTCTGCCGACGGCACAGCCTCCCAGAAACGCGGCTATGCCGACGACAAGCATCGCTCGAAACGCTGCTGTCATAGCAATTCCCCCCAAGAGAAGTTTGGCACCGAGCCTCTCACCCTCGGTGGAAACAGTCAACCGTGGATAGCAACATTGATCCGCGCTGCGCGTCCGTAGGGAGCAGAGCGAAACGGCCATGGACCTTTGCCTTTATCCTGGTGACGGCGACGACAACCCTCAGTTCGCAGGAGAGAGCCGAGAATTGGATGGTGACCCCCAAGCCAGCGTGCACGGATTGCGACCCATCGATCTCCTGGGCAGCCCGGTGGGGATCGACATCGTCGAGAATCTGCTGAAGCGTAACGGCCAGGGTCGGTCGGCTTGAAGAGGATCGGCCGCGAGGATAGCCACGCCGCTGAGTGCCCGTAGCGGCCGGTCCGTAGGTCAGAAGGTCGGAGTGCTGTAAAAAGCGGATGTTCACCAAATCCCTATGGCCGCATGTCTACCATCTACTTACAAACCAGAAAGCCCTTGGGGCGATTGAAGACATTAAAGAAGACGTTGAGGTGGGTCCAGGAACTCCCATTACCTCTGCCAATTGAGTGGAAGACTCCTGAGTATTTTCCGACTCTGCCGCCGCCCCTTCTCCTCTTCTAAACTCATCATCAGGTTCAGGGTAACCGCCTCCTGTCGTGGCCGGCAATAGGGAGAGTGACCATGGTTGATCTGCATGGGCAAAAGCATTACCGCGCGGCCACGATGGGGCTCATCGCCTTTCTGGATGAGCGTCGTGTCGAAATGGAAATCGTCACCGCCGCCGGAGAAACGGTTGTCATTGCCTTCGCCAACGACGCGATCTTCAAGGTCGAGCAGCAGATCGCGCGGATGGAACGGGATTGCCCGGAGATTGCGACGTGGCGCGGCGGGCCGGAGAGCCGGCCTGAGGCGACGCTGGACGCCGTCGCGAAAGTCACCCCCGCACGGCCGACGCGCTGGCCGCAAATGCTTTCCCTGGCGCTCATTCCGGCGTTGCTACTCGTTCTGGCGGTTCTCACCGGTGGGTTGGCGGCGGCCGATCCGCTCGCCGGGATCCAGAGCGAAAGGTTTCAGTTTGATCGGCTGGTCCTCGGGATCCTTAACGGTGGGGCCGCCGCTCTCGAGTCGCAAACCCTGGCCCAGACCGCACGGTTTCAATTTGATCAAGAGGCCAAGGATCACTGTCCGGCCGACACCGTGGTGTGGGTGAACAGGCGCTCGCCCGTCTATAATTTGAGCGCCGAGCGCTGGTATGGCCGCACCGCGGGCGGCTCCTTCGTCTGCAAGACCGATGCGGAGAAGGCCGGCTATCGCGCTAAATCCGAGCGCTAAGCCAGGCTCAGCCGTGCACGCATTCACTCCCCCACCAACGCCGATATCGATCCGCCGGCGCACGCTGCTGGTTTCCGTTCTGGCGGCAACGGCGGTCAGCGCCCTGCCGCGCATCGCATGGTCCAGCACGGCCGGCGTCCTCCCAGGAGAGACCGCCGACCGCCAGTTCTCGGTCCTCTATAAGGGCGACCGCATCGGCGCGCACGTAGTCCACCATTTCGCGGCAACCGGGCAGACCCGGGTGACCACCGACATCGATCTCGTGGTCAAGGCTCTCTTCTTCACGGTGTACGCCTTCAGCCACCACTCCGAGGAGATCTGGCAGGATGGCCGTCTGATGTCGCTGAGCAGTAGGACGATGGAACACGGCGAGACGATCGATGTCGAGGGCGTGGCGGTTCCGCACGGCTTTCGCGTTGTCAGCAGGGCCGGCCCTTACCTCGCAGCACGTGGTGCCTTGACGTCGAATTCCCTGTGGACGCCGGCGGTTCTTCAGCAGGACACGCTCATCGATGCGCAATATGGCGGCGTCATCGGCGTCAGCGTGAGCAAACTTGCCGATGAGCAGATCGTGCTCGCCGGCCAGCCACTTCGCACGGCGCGCTACCGCTTCATCACGCCCTATATCGCCGGCAGCATCTGGTATGACGATGGAGGCCGATGGGTGCAGGGCGAATTCGAGCGCGATGGCGCGCAGATCCACTATCGGCTCGATGCGTAGGAACCGCCGTTCCCGGCCGGCGATGGGAGATCAGGCCATGACGCGTGAACGATCGTTCCGCCTCTCAGCCGCCGTCTTCATGGCGGCCAGCCTGGCTTCGTGCGCCGCCCCGATTGCCATCGTCACGCGGGCGCCGGTGACCATCGCCGCGGCCAGCCCGGGCGCCATCTACCACCCGGTCGGCAACGCCATCTGCCGCATCGCCAATCTTGCCAATGCCGAGGATCCGGCCAAGCGCTGCCACGCGATCGAGTCCGACGGCGCGGTGGCCAATGTCGAAAGGGTGCGGGCCGGCACGGCGACATTCGGCCTCACCCAATCCGACCTTGCCTATGGCGCCTATCGCGGCGAGGGGCCGTTCGCGGCGACCGGCCCCGATCGCGAGCTGCGCACCGTCATCGCCCTGCACCGGGAATCCTTCGCCGTCATCGCCCGGGCCGATTCGGCGATCCACACTTTCCAGGATCTCCGCGGCCGGCGCGTCGGCATCGGCAAGCGCGGCGCCGGCTACACCTTCACACGCGATGTCGTGCTCGGCTTCTATGGCTGGACGATCTCGGATTTCGACCGCGCCCTGGAGTTGGGCCCGACCGAGCAGAACGAGACCCTGTGCGCGAACCGGGTCGACGCCATCATCTTCGAGGCAGCCCATCCCGACGGCCTGACCCAGGAGGCGACGAGCGAGTGCCGGGCCAGGCTGGTGCCCGTCGCCGGGGGCCCCATCGACCGGCTGCTGGCGACGCATCCCTATTATATCGCCTCGGTCATTCCTGGCGGCATGTACGAGGGCAATCCGGCCGACACGCCGACCTTCGGAACCCAGACCGTGCTTCTGACCTCGGCGCGCCAGCCCGACGATCTCGTCTATGCCGTGGCCAAGGCGGTGTTGGGGGATCTTGCCGACTTCCGCCGTCTGCACCCGGCACTTTCGGGACTTGAGAGGAAAGCCATGGTGCCGAGCGAGGCGGTGATGCCGATCCACCCGGGGGCGCTCCGCTACTATCGGGAGGCGGGGCTTTTGCCGTAGCGGGCCCTGTGGGCTAGTTGAAAAAACTCATGTGCGGCCCGCCAAACAGGATCAGGACGAGCAAGACGACGAGCAGGACGGAAATCGAACTGATGCCTCCGATCCCGTAATACTGCCGGCGATAGCCGTAATAGCCGCCACCACCAAGCAGC
The DNA here is from genome assembly GCA_014859895.1 of Rhodospirillales bacterium. Taxonomy (GTDB): domain Bacteria; phylum Pseudomonadota; class Alphaproteobacteria; order Rhodospirillales; family Shumkoniaceae; genus Shumkonia. Next base: position 28,799 of record JACZKS010000106.1, on the reverse strand, counting down.
AGAAATACGATGAGCGCGATCAAGATCAACGACATGGTGTCCTCCATACGACGCGAGGTCGAGGACGGGTGAGCGGCAAAACCGCACCCGGGATGACCAACCGGCTTTTGGAAACACCACCCATGGAAACCTCCTTAAGACTAGCGCGTGCACTGGAACGTGACGCTCTTGGTTCCATTGGCGTTTGTGACGATGGTCGAGAGCGCCCGTTGAGACCCATTGTTCATGCAGTAGGTTTCGGCGTTTCTCGAGGCGTCCAGCAGATCCTGGTCCGTACTGTAGGTGTAGGTCGGATTGGGATTGAACGGCTGCGCCGGGGCTCCGGCCGTCGTCATCACCACCGGCATCGGCACGCATTCGAAGATTACCGTCTTGCCGCCTTCCGGAGAGGCGGTGATGGATGAAGTCTGCGCGGCGGACCGATACTGGTTGCAGAACGTCGTGGCGCTCTGATTGGCCTGAAGCAGTTCCTGGTCGCCGTTGAATTTATAGGTGACGCTCGGATTGTTCGCCTGGACCTGCTGTGGCGCCGAGTATTGCGGCGCGCAGGCAGCCACCAGCAAGGCCACCAACACGGTGGCGGTACGGGCGATCCCAATCGGGAAACGGGATGACATCGTGATCATTTGAATTCCTCCATGTTTCGCAAAGGCCGGCCATCCGGAGGATGGCAAGTCAGGACCCGGCGGATCGGCGTCGGGCCGGGATCGGCATGGTCGCGTCGCGAGCCAACTTACGCCGGGCTTCGTAGGCCGCCTCGGGAGGGAGTTCGATGGCCCGCGAAAACCGGAGCAGCGTTGGTTCGTTCGTGATCAGAAAATCGAGGATGGCGGCCAGATGCTCGCCTGGGATCGGACGATGATCCAGGTCATCCCGCGACAGGCCGGTGCCCGAGAGGAAGCGATCGAACTCCGGCCGGTTGCCGGCAAGGAAACCCAGCGCCCGGACGGCTACCGTTTGGGGATTGTTCAGCACGGCATACCTTTCAAAAACCCGAGATCGCTACGGTGGGGTGTCACTTCCAAGCCGGTTTGCCGAGATCGATCTGTTCCTTATCGGTGAGCGCTCCGGTGCCGGCGCCAACGGCGCCGCCGATCAACGCGCCTTGGACCGGGGCGCCGACCAGCGCGCCGCCCAAAAGACCGACGCCGGCACCGATGCCGCCGCCGCTCAGCGCGCGATCGCCGGCAGTGTTGCCGCAGGCCGCCAGGCCAACGGCCGTTAGGATGACAGTTGCGGCGAGAAGGGTGCGTTTCATGATGTTTGTCTCCTGGTGGGAGGTTGTGGCGCGATTGGCGCCCCGTATGCCTACTTCACGATCAGATTGTTCTGCACCGAAGCGACACCACTCACCTGGCTCGCGACCGTGCCGGCGTGGGACTTGATCTGCGGTGTATCGACGAAGCCGCTCAGCTGCACGACGTTCTTGTAGGTGGTGACGTCGATCTGCATCACCTTGAGCGACGGGTCCTGTAGGATCGCCGTCTTGACCTTGCCGGTGATCGCGCTGTTGTCGACGTAACCGCCGGTGCTTTCGCTGGTTTCGGTCTGGGCGCAGGCGCCGAGCGCCAGCCCCAATGCCACTGCGAAGGCGGCGGTGGTTCTAAGCGAAGCGTTCATGGGACTTCTCCTTCAGTGCAAGGCCACGGGAAAGAAAGGGGCGCCGGTTTCGCGGCGCCCCGTGAGTGGAGGATGATGTTTCCTTCCGGGGCCTGGCTTCAGCGGCCCGCGACTTTCGACTGCACGTCGATTGCGACCCAACGGTTCTTCGCCTCGCGCACGTCATCGAGAGTGGCGATCAGCGGATCGTTCTCGCCGACCCATTTGGTCGAGATGGTGCTGGGCCCGATGCCCTTGGCGAGCAGATATTCCTTCACCGCCTCGGCGCGCCGCTCCGACAGGGCCATGTTGTAGTCATTCGGTCCGGACGTGTCGGCATGGCCGACCAGGTAGACGTTAAAGCCGGTCGTGCGGATGCGCTGGGCCACCTGGTCGAGCACGGTGTACCCCTCGGGCTTGATTTCGGACTTGTCCCAATCGAAGTACACGAGGTACGGACGAGGTCCCGGTCCCGCAGCGGCGGGGGCTGCCTGGGCCACCGGTGCCGGCACGGGCGCGGGCGCCATCGCCGTTTCGGTCGCCAGCATGGAACGGTTGAACGCATCCTTGCAGGCGGCGATGTGCTCGAACTGCCAGCCTTCTTCCTGCTGTTCCGCCCAGCAGTCGAAATCCGCTTGGGCACGTGCGGCGTTCACGGGTGTCCTTTGCGCGGCGCCGTTGGCAAGCGCCTGCACCAGCCGGGCGCGCCCGGTCCGCAACTCCGCCACCTCGGCGCCCTTGATATTGCGGGTGCTCAGGTCGTCCGGGGCGGGCGGCTTACCGGCGTTGGCGGCCATCGCCTTGTCGGCATAGAGGACCGCATCCGTCCAGTCGTACATCTCATAGGCTTCGAAGTTGGCGAAGTCCTTGTAATTGCGCGCCAAATTGCGATTGAAGTCGTCGCCACTCATGTTGACGGTGTTCATCTGGGGAACACGCTCGGTCGCGCACGCCCCCAGCAGCATCACCGGCAGTGTCGCCACGGCCAGCCAGCTCATTCGCGAAATCGGTTTCATCTCGTCTATTCCTTCCACGGTTGGCCCGAACGGGCCGGCGCACCGGCCGGCGTGCGGGGAAATTCGCGCCATCCAAAGAGATCAGTGTCTCTTGGAATAGGGCTTCTACTGACCACGGGTTGTTCGCGATTTGACCCGGCGTTCTGTGAGTCTTCTCCGAATGATCGGTTCGGCGGGATCATCGCAGTTCTAGAGTACGTTACGGGGGCACCACCACTTTCGGTAGCCTCGGAATCTACTCAGCCGATGCCATCAAACCCGACAGGGGTCAGGCGCCGGCCCGCACACCCCGCGGCCCGGCCAAAAACCAGAAGATCAAGCCGATGACCGGCAGGATGACGATCAACAGGATCCACAGCAGTTTCACTCCGATCGCCGCCCGGCTCCCGATGACATTGACAATGCCCCAGATGTCGAGAACCAGGATAACCAACCCGAACAGACCATAGCCGACGCCCATGCTCTCGATACCCATCCGGAGTGCCTCCACACATCAACGCATTGCAGATTATCTTGGCGCGTAACCGGAGCGCCGGGCATTGGCCCGTACCGAGACATCCGGCGCGAGGGTGACGTCGATGGCCAGCGGATCGCCGTAACGCTGGCGGGGAAGTTTCCCCAGAGTCCGGGCGATGTCTTCGAAGGTCGCGTTGGCCGCAAGGCGGACCGCCACCACCGTGTCGTTGAAGATGAATCTCAGGCGGTTATCCGGCACGTGATTATTGTATATGGACGCCATGAAATCCTCCCTGATCCCGAGTCAGGCAGCCCGCAAAATTTGCTGGATGACCCGCCCGGGGATGCTTGGAGAGTAGCAACCGACGTTGCCGCCACGACAGATTCGGAAACTACCTACTTGCGAGAGATCCGTGTGCAGCGGGGGCGTGTATCGGCGGCATGGGTATTTTCCGAACCTATCGCCGGCAAATGCCCGGGACTAGAGTCCAGCCATGGTCGCGGTCGGATGAAGAAGACAGATCGCGTTCATCCTAATTCCCCGTTTCGGGCAGCAGCCCGAAATCCCGGCCCAGGCTCTCCATGCTTGGGTCTCACGTCCCCCCCGACGTGAAGCCTCCCTGTTAGACTTGCGCCGGACCGGCATCCCCGGTCCGGTTTTTTTTCAGCAAGGCGGCGGCAAGGGGAGCGTCCGTCGCGCGCGGCCCACCATCGTCACCCATGCGGCCCGGGCCAGGCTAGGTACCTTCCAATCCACCACGTGGAAAAGAGAGAACAACCATGAATATGAGCATGAACCAGATCCTCGGCCTGATGGCGCTTGTAATCGGAGGGGCTCTCCTGATGGTGGCCTACAACTCCTCGAATGCGCCGATCGACCAGCTGTCGACCACGCTGACCGGCCGCTACAGCAACGAGACGATGCTGTTCTTCGGCATCGGGCTGGCTTCCGCCGTCGGCGGTGGCCTGCTGGCCTTTTTCGGAGGGGGGAGGAAATAGCCCTTCCGGGCGGCACAATTTGAATAGGAGAAGACGATGAGTCTTGGCGGAATCCTGATCATCATCCTGCTGCTCATGCTGATCGGCGTTTTGCCGATGTGGCCGCACAGCAACCGATGGGGATATTTCCCGAGCGGCGCATTCGGCGTCGCCCTGGCCGTCGTCCTCGTGCTGCTGCTGTTGGGACGGATCTAGGCGGATTGTCCGGTCCGCGCTGATCGAAGGGAGAACGGAATGCACGGTGTTTCCAGATGGTTCGGTGTGTTCGCTGCGGTCATGCTTGCCGGCATCCTTTCGGGTGCGCCGGCAGTGGCGGAAAAGCCCGCCTGGGCTGGTGGCGAAAAAGGGCAGCATCCGAAACAGAACGGCATGTCCGACGGCAGGGCGAGCCCCGTTTTCGGCGAGCAGAGCCGGGCCTCCATCCAAGGCTATTTCGCAGATCAGTATCGTCGGGGCCATTGCCCGCCAGGCCTCGCCAAAAAGCACAACGGCTGCATGGCCCCCGGCCAGGCAAAAAAGTGGATGATCGGCCGGCCGCTGCCCCGCGACGTCATCTTCCATGATCTTCCGGCCGCCGCCCTTGTGATATTGGGGCCGCCGCCGTCACGGCACCGCTACGTTCGCGTGGCGCAGGACATCCTGCTTCTCGCAACGGGGACGGGAATGGTCGTGGATGCCATCGATAATCTGAGCTGGGAGTTCAGTCGTTAACCGGCGGAGGCCGATCCGCCTATTTCTTGTCGACCGCTTCGCGAATGGTGTCCTTCATGCCGCCGACGGCGTTTTTAATCTTGCCCTCGGCTTTCTCGGCCTTTCCTTCCGCTTCCGTCTTCTTGTCACCCAGCAACTTGCCGGCCGCTTCCTTGACGCTGCCGGCAAGCTGCTTGAGCGATCCCTTGATGCGATCGGTGTCCATGGCCGGTTCTCCTCTTGCTGCGTCAGGTGTGGCTAGCTGCCGACCCGGATCATCCCCAGCGACTCGAGCACGCCGAAGGCGCGGAGCAGCCAGACCACGACCGCGATCACCACGACGATGTTCAGGATGTTCTTAATCTTGCGGTCCATCGGTATGTACGTGTTGACGGCCCACAGCAGCACGCCGACCACGATCAGCACGATGACCAGATTTATCAAGGGCATGGGATATTCCTAACCTCGCTCGAAGCCAGGCATAGGATACCGGCCAGCGGGCGCGCCACGGTAGGTTCGGAAATTACCTAAGGGCTATTTGTGCAGGGCCAGGACCGGAGAGCCGCGTTGGACGACGGGCTTCTCGGCGTCGGCCATCCAAACTCGCCAACAATTCATTGCAGCCAAATCGGCATCCGCGGACTCGAGTAGTTTCCGAGGCTGCCGATGCGAACCGGCGACGACCATATTGAATGCATCGGCGCTCCGGCGCCTCGAGCGAGAGCCAGGCAAAATGCGGCACCATGACTCGCCGACGTCAGGTGGCGAAGACGTGTCGTGGCAGCCCTGTGATGTCGACCGTTTCGCTCAACGATCAAAGGATGGATACGATGAAAAAGCACACAATTGTCGGGACGATTCTGAGTGCAACGATCATTGCGGTGACCGGCGTCGCGCTGGCGCAGCAGCAGCCCGCCGCGGATTCCGGCACGACCGGCTCCGGGGCTGGCGGGATGATGAATCAGGCGGCGCCGATGATGCCGGGCGCCGAGCCGCGCATGCTTTCACCCGGCGTGTCGAGCCAGGCGGCGTCGGCCATGCCGCCGGCAAACGTGGCCGGCAAGAACGTCATCAACGCCACGGGCGACGAGATCGGCAAGGTCTCCAAGATCGTCGGCAACCTGGTCATCGTCGAGGTCGGCGGCTTTCTTGGCATCGGCACCCATGACGTGGCGGTGGACTGGTCGCAGTTGCAGGCCACCGGCATCGGGGACGACATGAAACTGAAGACAACGCTCACCAAGGACGAGATCAAGGCATTGCCGGAATACAAGGAATAGCGTTCGGGCAGCCGTCCGAACGGCACGATTGCCGCCTCCGCCGGTGAAAAGACCCGGTGGAGGCGGCAGCCGCCAGCAAACGGCCGCGCCAAGATGCCGAAGCTCGCCATCACCAAATAGACATAGCCGGCCTGCGCATTGCCCGGATCGCGGTAGCGGCTCATCACCAGCGCCCACGATGCCAGCGACATGAACACCCAACTGGGCAGGAAGGTGAAGTCATCGTGTCCACCAGCGCCGCGAGGTTCGTGCGGCCAGGAACGCCGGATAGAAGGGCGGAACCCGCGCCGGCGGCGGTTCGTGCCGGCCATAACCCGGCCTGTACAGCCCCGCCTGAGTAGTTTCCGAACCTCCCCTCCGCACCCGGCAATCTGCCAAGATTTGGCGCTTATGTTGGGGGGCCAGGCCAAGGAGCGTGTCGAGATCTTTGAATATCGCCAGAACATCCGTCGGCGGCAGGCCTTCCCGGTTTGGGTTGCAGGGATGCGACACTCTTAGAGGGGGCACCACGCCCCCGATCCAAGAATGGTGGCCAATGAGAAAAAAACAGTCTGAAAGCCTTCCCACCCTGTCCAGAGCGCCGACCGGCATCGACGGACTGGACGAAATCACCGGCGGCGGGCTGCCGGCCGGGCGTCCCACTCTGGTGTGCGGCTCCGCGGGATGCGGCAAGACCATGCTGGCCATGGAGTTCCTGGTGCGCGGCGCCACCCGGTATGGCGAGCCCGGCGTCTTCATGATGTTCGAGGAAAACGCCGCGGAGCTGACCGCCAACGTCCGCTCGCTAGGCTTCGACCTGGATACGCTGGCGGGCGAAAACCAGATCGTGCTCGACTATGTCCACATCGATCGCAGCGAGATCGAGGAAACCGGCGATTACGATCTCGAAGGCCTGTTCATCCGCCTGGGCCACGCCGTCGATGCCATCGGGGCCAAACGCGTGGTACTGGATTCGGTCGAGGCGCTGTTCGCCGGCATCCAGAACCACGCCGTTCTCCGGGCCGAGCTGCGCCGCCTTTTCCGCTGGCTCAAGGCTCGCGGGCTGACCGCCATTATCACCGGGGAGAAGGGCGAGGGTGCCGCCATCACCCGCTACGGCCTCGAGGAATACGTGGCCGACTGCGTGATCATCCTGGATCAGCGCATCCGCGACCAGATCTGCACCCGCCGCCTGCGCGTGCTGAAGTATCGCGGCACCGCGCACGGCATGAACGAATACCCCTTCCTCATCGGCGCTCACGGATTTTCCGTGCTGCCGATCACGTCGCTGCAACTCGACCACGAGGTTTCCAGCCAGCGGGTCGCCACCGGCATCCCCCGCCTCGACACCATGCTGGGCGGCCAGGGCGTCTTTCGCGGCAGCTCCGTGCTGGTCTCGGGCTCGGCCGGCACCGGCAAAAGCAGCATCGCCGCCAAGATGGTCGAAACCGCCTGCCGGCGCGGCGAGCGGGCGCTCTATTTCGCCTACGAGGAATCGACCGCCCAGATCGTGCGCAACATGCGCTCGGTCGACATCGACCTTGACCCCTGGGTGAAGAAGGGGCTGCTCCAGATCCATTCGTCGCGCCCGACGCTGCAGGGGCTGGAACAGCACCTGGTGGTGATGCACGACTTGGTCCGCGCCTTCCGCCCGGCCGTGGTCGCCGTCGATCCGATCAGCAACTTGACGATGGCCCAGGACGACGCGCAGGTGAAACCGACGCTCATGCGGCTCATCGATTTCCTGAAGAAGGAGCAAATCACCGCCGTCTTCACCAGCCTGACCGAAGGCGGCGATGCCACCACGACGCCCGAGGAATCGCAGGTCGGCGTCTCATCGCTGATGGACACCTGGCTACTGCTGCGCAACGTGGAATTCACCGGCGAGCGCAACCGGACCATTTACGTCCTGAAATCGCGCGGCATGGCGCATTCCAACCAGGTCCGCGAGTTCGTGCTCTCCGACAAGGGCATCGACCTGGTCGACGTCTATCTCGGCGGCGATCGCGTGCTGACCGGCAGCGCCCGGGTTTCGCAGGAAATGCAGGAGCTGGCGACCGCAACCCTGCGCGGCCAGGATCACGACCGCAAGCTCCGCCATCTGGCCAGCCGAAGACGGGCAATCGAGGCGCAGATCGCGGCGCTCCAGGCCGAGGTGGAGGCCGAGACCGAGGAAGTGCACTTCGTCATCGCCCAGGAAACCTTGCAGGTCAACACCACCCACCAGAACACCGACGCCATGGCGCAAAAACGCGGCGGCGCGGTCAGGCCCCCCGGCGGATCGAAAGCAAAACGATGAACGCACTCGCCTCTCCCACGCCCCTTCGCCAAGCGGACGCCACCCCGGCCTTCGAGTTGCGCCTCTACGTGGCCGGCCAGACCGCCCGCTCGCTTGCCGCCTTCGCCAATCTGCATCGCATTTGCGAGACGTATCTGGCCGGGCAGTACAGCATCGAGGTCATCGACCTGACGAAGACCCCGCAGCTCGCCGCCGGGGACCAAATTCTGGCGGTGCCGACTCTGGTGCGCCGGCTGCCCGAGCCGATCAGGAAAATCATCGCCGACCTTTCCAACGAAGCCCGCGTGCTCGTCGGATTGGACCTCCAACCGGCTAGGGGCTGACCGTTCATGAAAAAGAGGGCCGCCCCGCGAACCGATATCCAGGCGATGGAAGCCGCGGTGGCGGCGCGGGCCAACGCCCACTATGTGCTCCGGCTCTATGTCACGGGCACCACGTCGCGCTCCGGGCGGGCGGTCGCCAACATCCGCAAGATTTGCGAGGACCATCTGGAAGGGCGCTACGACCTCGAAGTCGTCGACATCACCCAGCATCCGACCCTGGCCGAAGGCGAGCAGATCATCGCGGCGCCCACCCTGATCAAGAAGCTGCCGCTGCCGCTTCGCCGCTTCATCGGCGATATGTCGCAAACGGAGCGCATCCTGATCGGACTCGACCTGCGCGACGCCGAAGCGAACCCCTCGACCACCGGAAAACACTGACCCCACATGCCCACGACATCGCCCACCAAAGCAACGCTTATGGCCGAAGTCGCCGACCTGCGCGCCCGGCTGGAGGAGGCGGAAGAGACGCTGAGCGCCCTTCGCCACGGCGAGGTGGACGCCCTGGTGATCGCCGGCGAGGCCGGCCCGCAAGTCTTCACGCTGCAGGGTCTAGACGCCAAGACCAACCGCTTTCGCGGCGAAATGCTGGCCCAGGTCAGCGACGCCGTCATCGCGGTCGATAACGACGATCGCATCATCTATCTCAACGCCGCCGCCGAACGGCTTTACGGTTTCGCCGCGTCCGCCGCCCTCGGGCGAACGCAGGCCGAGGTTTATAAAACGCGATGGCGCCACGAGGGCGACCAAGCCGCCGCGGCGATGGCCCTCAGCGTCTGCGGCGAATGGCGCGGCGAAAATGTCCACGTCCGCCACGACGGTCGCGAGTTGAACGTCGAATCGGGAATCACCGTGCTGCGCGAAGCGGCCGGACAGCCGACCGTCATGCTGGCCGTGATCCGCGACGTCACCGAGCGCAAGCGGCACGAGGACGCGGTGCTGGTTTCGGAAATCCGCTACCGGCGCCTGTTCGAGGCGGCCCACGACGGCATCCTCATCCTCGACCCCGCCACCCGCAAGATCGTCGACGCCAATCCATTCATGACCGAGATGCTGGGGTACCCGCAGGACCACCTGGTCGGCAAGGAACTGTTCGAGATCGGCCTGCTCAGTGACGAAGCGGCCAGCCAGGAAATGGTCCGGAAACTCAAACGCACCAATCAGGTGCGCTACGAAGATCTGCCGCTCGAAAGCCAGGGGGGCCGCCATCAGGAGGTCGAGGTGGTGGCCAACCTCTATGACGAGAACGGCCAGCCGGTCATCCAGTGCAACATCCGCGACATCACCGAGCGCAAGCGATCCGAGGAGCACGTTCATCTGCTCATGGCCGAGGTCAATCATCGGGCCAAGAACATGCTGGCCGTGGTCCAGGCGGTGGCCACCCAGACCGCGAAATACGGCGACCCGGCCACCTTCTCGTCGCGGCTCTCGGAGCGCATCGAAGGGCTGGCCGCCGGCCAGGACCTGCTGGTCAAAAACCAGTGGCAGGGCGTCGAGGTGGCCGACCTTGTCGACCTCCAGCTTGGCCATTTCAAGGATCTGGTCGGCACCCGCGTGCTGATCGACGGCCCGCGCGCCCAGCTGACGGCCGGCGCTGCCCAGGGCATCGGCATGGCGCTCCACGAACTGGCCACCAACGCCGTCAAGTACGGCTCGCTTTCCAACCTCGACGGACGCGTGCACATTTCCTGGAGGGTCACGGCCGGCGCCACGCCGGTGTTCTCCATGTCCTGGCTGGAAGAAGGCGGCCCCCTGGTGGCCGAACCCGCCCGCACGGGGTTCGGGCGGATCATTATCGGCCGGCTGGCCGGGGCGGCGGTCTCGGGCACCGCCGAGACCCTTTTTCTCGAGAAGGGACTCACCTGGACCTTGAACGCGGCAGCCGAAAACGCGTTGACCGGGGTGGCCAGATGACAGCCAGCGCGGCACCACCTGAGGTCGGAGGGTGGCGCATCCTCATCGTCGAGGACGAACCGACGCTGGCCTTCGTGCTGGAAGAGACACTGATCGACGCCGGCTTCGCGATCGCCGGCGTGGCGGGCCGGCTCGAAGCCGCGCTTGCCGTCGTCGAGACCGGCGCCTGCGACGCCGCCATCCTCGATACCAATCTGTCGGGCGTCAGCGCGGCTCCCATCGCCCAGGCGCTGGAGTCTCGCGGCGTGCCTTTCCTTGTGCTGACGGGCTATTCGCGCAATCAACTGGTGGAGGCGTTTTCCGGCGCCCTTCACGTCCAAAAGCCCTGCCGGCCGGAGCGCCTCATCGCGGCCTTGCGGAGCATCCTGCCGGCCGACCTTCTGGACGGCCCGGCCGGCCGAACCTGAATATCCTTGGCAAGCGGAGCTGCCGCCTTACCTGCGGGCCATTTACGCGGAAACACGAGCAGAGGCGGGGCGCACGAAGGGCTCTTCGACGTCGGTCCCGGCAACGGCCAATCGGGCCAACGCCGGAAGAGACTTCGAGCCCGTCTTCTTCATGATGGCGGCGCGATGGTTCTCGACGGTGCGTTGGCTGATGCCGAGATCGGCCGCGATATTCTTGCTGGGGTGGCCGGCGAGGACCAGTTCCATAATCTGGCGCTGACGCGCTGTCAGACCGGTGATGCGTTTCGCCGCATTCTCCCGCCAGGCGGTAAGCTTCGTCGCATCACGCGACTGTTCGAGGGCGCGCCGGACGCTGCCCAGCAGGTCTTCGAGGCTGACCGGCTTCTCAATGAAGTCCAGTGCCCCCGCCTTCATGGCTTGAACGGCCATCGACACGTCGCCATAGCCGGTGATCATGATGGCCGGCAGCCGGTGGCCCCCATTCTTGAGCCATTGCAGCGCTTCGAGCCCGCTCATGCCCGGCAGGGAGGCGTCGATCAACAGGCAGGCCTCGCGGCCCGGCCGGTAGGCGTCAAGGAAGGCCTCGCACGTCGAGTAGGCTTCGACAAGCTGGCCGTCCTCCTCGAGCACGCGGCAAATCCCTTCGCGGATGTGGCTGTCGTCGTCGACGACATAAATGACCGGAAGATCCGGGCTGGCGTCCGCTTCGGCGGGGTGCGGGCCACGCGAGTACACCGCCGCCTGCTGGGGCGGGAGAAGCCGTTGGATGACTTGCGTCAACTCCTGGAGCCTTGCCGGCTTGTGAAGGTGGACGCAGTTCTGGAGCGCGATGTCGCGCAAGGTGCCGGTCGATATGTCGCCGGTCAGGATGATGACCGGGATCTGGCGGCGAAGGTGGTCACGTATATTCGAACTGATCTGAAGCCCGTTCATGCCGTTCGGCAGATTGTAGTCGGCGAGGATGAGATCGGGCCGGACCGTCCCGCGTGCCACCAGTTCCAGCGCCGCAATGCCGTCCGGCGCGCTGATGGCGCGATGGCCCTCGTCCTTCAACAGAACTTCAAGGAGTTCGCGCTCCTCGGGGTCGTCCTCGACGACCAGGATTACGCCAACGCGGCGAACGCCGTCGGCAATCGCGTCATCGGTGCCGCGCCGGAAGTACGCAGGCTGCTGGGCCGTTGCACTCGTCGGAAGCATGACGTCGATGGCGAAGACCGAACCCTTGCCCGGGGTCGAGGCGACGCGGACCCGATGGCCCAGCAGCTTGCCCAGGCGCTGGACGATGGAAAGGCCGAGACCAAGGCCGCGGCTCCGTTCGCGCGCGGCGTTGCCGAGCTGATGGTATTCCTCGAAGATCGCTTCGAGCTCATCGGCGGGGATGCCGACCCCGGTGTCCCACACCTCGATGCTTAAGGTTCCCTCGCGCCGCCGGCAGCCGAGCAGCACTTTGCCGTGGCTGGTGTATTTCAAGGCGTTGGCGAGCAGGTTGCGGATCATCTGTTCGAGCAGATTGGGATCGCTGTGGATCGAAAGGCCGCAAGAGACGACGTGCAGGGAAAGCTCCTGGGCGTGCGCGTGATAGGTGAATTCGTCCCTTAAGCGCTCAAGCAGGTCGTTGACCGGGAAGATCGTCTTGTCGGGGCGGACCGTGCCGGCCTCGATCTGGTTGATGTCGAGCAGCGCGTTCAGCATGCCTGACATGGCGGCCAGCGTTTCGTCGAAGCGGGCGAGCAGCTTTTGGGCTTTCTCTCCCTCGACGTTCTTAACCAGAAGCCCCTGAAGCAGGGTCAGGGTTTGCAGGGGCTGGCGGAGGTCATGGCTGGCGGCGGCGAGAAAGCGCGATTTCGCGACATTGGCCAGTTGGGCCTGCCGCCGGGCCGTTTCCAGGGCGTCCGACACGTGCCGCCGGTCGGTGATATCGGTGAAGGTGATGACGACGCCCTCGATCCCATTGTCCTGGGTGCGGTAGGGCAGGATGCGACGGACATACCAGGCGCCGGTATGCGCTTTGATCTCGCGCTCGATCGGCGCCAAGGTCTGCAGCACTGTCTGGGCATCCGCCATAAGAGCGCCATCGGCGGCCAGCGAACTGAGGTCTCCGAGCGGCCGCCCGATGTCGCTGGGAATGACGCTGAACAACGCCTTGGTGGCCGGCGTGAAGAAGCGGATATGCAAGTTGGCGTCGAGGAAGAGCGTCGCGACATCGGTGCTGTAGAGAACGTTCTGCAGATCGTTCGACGTCGTCCGCTGCTGCTCCAGGGCTTCCTGGAGTTGGCTGTTGAGCGCGGTAAGTTCCTCGTTGAGCGACTGCAATTCCTCCTTCGAGGTGACCAGCTCCTCATTCGTCGATTGGTATTCCTCGTTGACCGACAACGCCTCTTCGTTGATCGCCTTCTGCTCTTCGGAGGATATCTCGAGCTTGCGGATGGCGACCTGAAGCTCCGTTCTGGCGGATTTGAGCTCCTGCTCAAGCTCGGCGACCCGCGAAACGTCCCGTGCTGCGACAGCGCGGCGCCGTTTCCGCTCACGCTTCGGTTCGTCAATAAAGCTGACCAGCAGCAGGTCTTCCCCTTCGCTCGGAACCGGCTGTACGGCGATGGTAAACGAAGGCGCGTTGTCGTCCTGGCTCGTCTGACTACCGGCAACCACGACGCGCGCGTTCTTCTGAATGGCCTGTTCGATTGCCAAGCTGAGCCGAGTTCCCACGCCCTCGCGCGCCATGGCCACGACGTCGTGGGTGGGGTGTCCCGGCACCACGCGCAGATAACGGTCCGTCGGCCCCAGGGAATAGAGGCACTCAAGCCTGCGGTTGATCAGGACCGCCGCCGGCGCATAGGTCTCCAGCACCAATTGCCGGCAAAGGTCGGCAAGAACGGCTTGGTGCGAGGGGGGATGGCCTTGCCCCAGGCGCACCGGGACCCGCACGCCATCGGCGGTGTTCAGAGCAAAACCAAGTTCCCCCGGCCGGCTGCGACCGATGTGCCGATAGAGCCGCTCGGCCTTGGCGATCACCTCGAAGCGGCCTTCGGCGTCGCCGACCGTCTCCGAGCTGCCGAGAAGAAGAACGCCGCCCTCGCGCAGCGCGAAGTGGAAAAGCGAGATCACTTGCGCCTGGGCCGCAGGCTGCAGATAAATGAGGAGGTTCCGGCAGGAGATCAGGTCGAGACGGGAGAATGGTGGATCGGCCAGCAGATCCTGGACCGTGAAGATCACCGAGGAGCGCAGATCGGGCACGACCCGGTACCCGGCATCCTCCTTGGTGAAGAAGCGGGCAAGCCGTTCCGGCGACACGTCCGCCCCGATCGTTTCCGGATAGAGGCCCTCTCGGGCCACGGCGACGGCATCGGGGTCGACGTCGGAGGCGAAAATCTGCAGCTTGAGGTTGCGTTTGGCCGTCGTCATCCCCTCGCGCAACAGCATGGCAAGGGAATAGGCCTCCTCGCCGGTGCTGCATCCGGGAACCCAGATGCGCAGCGGCAGATCGGGACGCTGGCTGCTGACCATGTGGGGAACAATCTTCTCCGCCAACTGGTCGAACACCTTGGGATCGCGAAAGAAGCTGGTGACGTTGATGAGCAGATCCTTGGCGAGAAGGTCGAGCTCGCCGGTGTCGCTCCTCAGCACGTCGAGATACCGGTCCATGTCGTCGGTCTCGATCGTTGCCATCGCCATGCGCCGTTCGATCCGGCGCTGCAGCGTGCCCAGCTTGTAGGGCGCAAAATCATGGGCGGTCTTGGTGCGCAGAAGATCGATGATCTCGGGCAGCCAATCCTCCGCCGCACCCCGCCGAAGCGATCCATTCCGCGTGCGCGTGAGTGTCATCCGCCGGCCGTACTTGACGAGGGCCTCGGGAATTTTCGCCACCGGCAGCACGAGGTCCACGGCGCCGGTCATGATGGCGCTTCGCGGCATGCCGTCGAAGGGCGCCTCGTCGGGGTCCTGGGCAATGACGAGCCCGCATTTTTCCTTCACCGACTTGAGCCCGAGGCTGCCGTCGGACCCCGTCCCCGAAAGAACCACGCAGATGGCCCGCTCACCCAGCTCTTCGGCCAGCGAGTGCAGCAGGAAGTCGAACGGCAGGCGCGCGCCGTGGCGCTCGCGCGGCTTGGAAAGCCGCAGCGCGCCCTCGCGCATCGACAGATAAACCCCGGGGGGAATGACATAGACACAGCCGCGCTCGACCTCCATCCCGTCGGCGGCGTGCTGTACTTTCATCGGCGTGTGCCCCGCCAGCAGTTCGACCATCATGCTCTGATGGGTCGGATCGAGATGCTGGATCAGGATGATGGCAATGCCGCTGTCGGCAGGCAGCGCATCGAAGAACTTCTGGAAGGACTCAAGGCCGCCGGCCGAAGCGCCGATGCCGATCACCGGAAAATCGCTGGGGTCCCGCGACGTCGCGTGCGAAGGCGCACGCTCGTCTCGCGACCGTGCGTTGCCGTCGTCCCGTAGGTGTCGGCGTCGGCCGGTCATTGTCCCCTCTTTCCCGCCCCCGCGCTTCACCCGAGGTAGCAAGATGTCGGGATTTTAGCACAGAACGTCCGCGGCATCGAGAATTCAGCATGCGCTGCCGGTTTCCCCGCCGATGGGTGTCACTCTCCGGAAGCAAAAGCCGGGGTTCCATCGGAACGATGCTCCCCTTCGGCATGGCCTGCCATGTGTTGGATGGCGAACATGGCGGCCTGCGTGCGGTTCTTCACCCCCAACTGGCGGTAGGCCTGTTTCAAATGCACTTTGACCGTGCTTTCCAGGATGCCCAGCCTCCGGGCGATCTCCTTGTTCGTCGCCCCGTCCTTGAGAGCCAGGAGAATCTCGCATTGGCGCGCCGTCAGGCGGCGTTTCGGAGCGCGCCCATCTTCGACGGCCGGTGCGACCGGCCGCGGTTGCCGGGAGCCCGCTCCGCCGCCGGAGGTTTTGGGTGTGGCCTTCCGGCCGTCGCCCCCGACCGCCAATGCATCGAGACGCGAGAGGATATCGGCAAGAGGAAGCGTCGCGGCCAAGTGATGGATGTCCTCCGTGTCGGCTTCCCGGAATGACACCACGGGGACGATGTGCCTGGCGTCTCCGTCGACGCCGCGGCCCTCGACGGCCTCCTTCGCGCATTTGACCACGAGATAGATCCGGGTTCCCCAATTTGCAGCGCTTCCCCCGCAATGAACGGTCGTCGATCGGTTGATCGTTGTCGGCATGTCATTCCCCCCGCATGGCATTGCGGTGCTTCCCCAATTTCTCACACGTGGCGGGCGGATTTCGTCATCCGCCCGAACAGCCAATTCAACAGATCGATCCCCTGGAAACGACCTTGTCGCGAGTTCGATTCCGGGCGCCGCGCCGGGTGCGCCCCTCGTGACGCCCGGTAGAATCACTCTGTTGGCGGCGGTCTTCATCGTTTGCGTCGGGCGCGAACAAGTCGTCGGGGACGAGGCTATCGGCTTTGTCAGATGAGTCGCAGTCATCGATCACGGCTCGGGCCGCAAGATAGAAGACCCAGATATTGCCCCTTGGCGCTGCGTTCATGGCTACCTCCCTGGCGAATCGGCTTCACACTGGACTCCGGCCAACAGGCACCCCCCCACCGCGGGGGAGTGCGCTTTCGGACGCTTCCTCCATTCATTCGACCATAGCGAACGGCGATAAAGGGGCGGAGGGTCGGAATATACTCAGACGAAATGTTCGCCTCTCCGTGGTCAACCGCGCTCAGCGAGGCCACCCGGACGCGGGCGGCAGGTCGCCCCCATGGCATACGGAGCTCGCCCGAACACATGACCTGGCCCGGCTTCATGAGGAAACCGTCGAAGTCTCAGCCGCCCCTGGTCCTGTCGGATTTCGGGAGCGTCCTAGGGTAGCGGATGGGCCCCTCACCCAAGTCGAGAAAGCTCTTTGCCTTCGTCGCGCGGCCGATATTCCCGCCGATCCTGTTGTCGTCCACGGTTTCCAGCTTTTGTCCCGCCAGATTATAGACATTGCTGTTCTTGATCGGGCCGGCGGCGATGCGGGATCCTGTGGTCTTCGGGGCGGCGTCGGCCATGATCGGTCTCCGTCCTCTTGGGCGTTTTCTCTCACCAAGTCGAGAATATCGGGGAGCACGAATGACGGTAGATTCGGATTCTACTCAGACGCCCGACTGAAGATGAGCCAACACGCTGAAAGCAATGGGCACCTCTTCCTGAGGAGCCGGCGCAGCCGGCCTCTCGAAGGATCGGCCTCCGTGGTGAGGAGGGATCTGATCTCGAAATGGCCAGACAAATGGCCGTATTTTAGATGCAAAAAACAAGTATTTGTGAATAAAAGACCGACATAGATATTTATTGAAATAATAAATTACCCATCTCATTGTACATAAATATTATTGTTCCATATGTATAATGGCGTCAAATTATTGACGCAGATGAAGGATCGATACCTCATGTCATTCAAGGAACTGGCCACCAAGGAATTCGTTATCGCGCGCGCTTCTGCCAAACAAAAGAAGGAATTCGCTTTCGAGCGCGCTTCCGCCAAACACATGATCGACATCAAGCCCGAGGATGTTCCGGCCGCCGATCACCCGGCCGCGCCCGCCGAGACCGCATCCGCGCCCCACGGGCAACGGCGCGGGTAGCCCCCAACCCACCGAGGTGAGGCTAAAGACGAACGGGAATCGTTCGTCCGGGGTGAACGGCCGTCCGGAAGTGTGCGATCGGGCCGCGTCTTGCGCCGGCATCTTGCATACGAGAAGGAGCCGCCCATGAGCGGAGCACCAACATCCCACGCCATCTTCCTTCCTTTCCTGATTCTACTGGCGCTTTTGACCGTGGCACCGGGCGGCGCGTTCGCCCAAGGCGGCACTGTCGCCATGCCCGACAATGCCCGCGCGAGGAGCTATGGGGGCGGATGGGAGTGCGGCCGGGGCTATCTTAAGGACGGCGGGACCTGCGTCGCCATCAAGCTGCCGGCCAACGCGTACTTGACCGGGCAGTCCTTCGGACGCGGTTGGGAATGCGCTCGGGGATATCGGCAGGCCGAGGAGGCCTGCGCCGCCATCATGGTGCCGGCCAACGCCTATCTGAGCGCAGCCGGCGACCGATGGGAATGCGACCACGGATACCGCGAGGCCGACGAGGTCTGCGTCGCCGTCAAGGTCCCCCGCAACGGATACCTGACGGAGGCCGCGTACGGTTCGGGCTGGGAATGCGATCGCGGGTATCGCCCGGCGGGTGAGACGTGCCTCGCCGTGAAAGTGCCGGCAAACGCACGGTACACGGCCTCGTCCTCCGAACTGGGATGGAAATGCGATCGCGGCTATCGGGCGGTCGAGACGGCTTGCGTCGCCGTGACGGTGCCGGAAAACGCCCATCTTAATTATACCGGTGACGGCTGGGATTGCGACCGGCCCTACCAGGAGCAACGGAAAAAGCAGCAGGACACGTGCGTGTTGTTTTAGCAGGCGGTTTCGCGCCAGCGGGGCGCGGCAACCGGCCGAGGCAATGAGTTTCAGGGGAATGGCATGACGCGTTCTTCCACAGTTCCCCGGATGGGGCCCGAGTTCAACGAGTTCCTGTTCGCGCCCGTCGGCGAGGATGGAAACGGAATGCTGCTGACCGTCCTTTCGGTGTTGGCGCGGCGCAACGTCGACCCTTGGCGGGAGGCCGCCAAACTGGCGCAATTGCCGGTGCGAACGGCGACCGACCAGTTGGCGTCGGTGATCGCGGAGTTACCCGAGGGGCCTTCGGCTCGGCCCGATCCGGAGGCGATGGCGGCCCGACTGATCGCGCTTCTGCCGCGCTGGGTCGGCTCCAAAGCCCAGTCCCGCGAGCCCAGGAAGATGAAAACCCGCACCATCCTCTTCGTGGTCGCGATGGTCCTGCTGATGGGTGCCCAGTACTTCATTCAGGCCTCCCGGACTCCGGCGGAGCCCGATAACGGCCGCGCCCCCTTTTCCAACACCGCTTCGCCGCCATCGGGGCCTCGTTCGTGACGATCGGCGGCGCCGGGCCACGCGGTTCTGCGTAGTTTCCGACGCTATCGCCGGTCGGCCGTCCGGGACCACAGTGGATCCCTGTCCATCCGCCGGATGAGAAGGCCGATCAAGCGCCGCTGGTCTTTCGGCCGCAGCGCGTCCTTCCCGCCGGCGCCACCCCAAACTCCAGGAGATTGCCATGCTGCGCCGAATCCTCATTTCCCTGTTCGCGCTGTCGCTCATCACCGGTGTCGCCGCATGCAGCGACACCTGGCAGGGAGCCAAACAGGATACGGGCGACAACCTGCGCTCGACCGGAAACAAGATCAGCAAATGAGCATCCCCGCCGCCGGCGCCATGCGGGCGCGGTGCGCGATCGGGTGGCTGACCGGCGTCGCGCTGGCGACGAGAGAATTCATGGCCAGCGCGGCGGCGTCCTGCCGGCACCGCTGGCGGGGGGGGACGCGACGGCCGATGTGGCCGGGCGCGACGTTCCACGGGCGTTGGTCATCGGTCCTCTGGTGGGGGACCCGGACTTCCCGGCGTCGAACGCATTGACGTGCGCAATCGCCTTGCCGAGCCTGCCGGCGTATGGTCGCGCGCGCCATACCCTTTGATCATGGCCATCCAGATGCAGCTTGTTTTGACCCTTGTTCAAGGCGCGTTGCGGCCCGCACGGGGCGTGGCGCTGCTGGCGCTTCTCGTTCTCGCGGCCTGCGAGCCGACGGTGCGCATCCAGCCGCCCTCGGAGCCCATCACCATCAATCTGAATGTGAAGGTCGACGCCGAGGTGCGCGTTAAGCTGGAGCGGCAGGCCGAAGACGATATCCGCAAGAACAATGACATCTTTTAGAGGGATGACCATGGCTGGCGCGGCAAGAGTGGTGGTGGGTGCGATCCTGGCGGCATGGGTGCTGTGCGTGGCGGTTCCGCCGGCTGGCGCCGCCTCGATGCTGGACGAGTACCGCGCCCAGGGGATCGTTGCCGAGCGTCCCGACGGGCTGGTGGAGGTGCGCTCCGGCCAGACCTCGGCCGATGCCGAGCGCCTGGTCAGGCAGGTCAACGCCAAGCGGTTCGACATCTATCGCCAGCGGGCGGCCAGCCAGGGCGTACCGGTGGAGGAAGTCGGCAAGATCTATGCCCTGGAACTCGCCGGCACTGCCCCGGCCGGCACCTACTTCAAAAAGCCTGATGGCGGCTACGCCCGTAAGTAACGCGTCGCCCTTTCCCCCATTCGTCAAGTCTGGGTATGACGATAGAAGTAAAACCGGAAACGAATCCGGCGCTTCGATTTGAGTAGTTTCCGACCCTACCGCCGCTGCTTGGCCGAAAGCTATGGTCTCTCTGCCTCCCTTTGGGGCGCGTCGGCCGGTCATTGATCGGCCGGCTGACCTGACTATTGGAGGAGATGCCCATGGCGTCCCGTACCGATTCAAAAGACGGCAAGGCGGATGCAAGCCAGTTCGAAGACGACATCGAGCAGCTCAAGTCGGACTTCAAAAAGCTCAGCGAGACCATCGTCGGCCTCGGCCGCGACAGTGTCAGCACCGTGCAGAGCGAGGGAGCGGAACGGCTGGGCGCTTGGCGCGGCGTGATCGAGGGGCAGGTCCAGGAAAGGCCGTTCCTGACCCTCCTTGGCGCCTTTGGCCTGGGCCTCGTCGTCTCGCGCCTGATCGGGCGTCGCTGAAGCGGAGCCGGCCATGTTGGGCCAGGTACTTGCCGGCGTGACGGACACGCCCTATCTCCGCCGCCGGGCCAGGGTGATGGTTGCCACGACGGTGGCCTATATCGTGGCCGCCGTCATGACGCTCATGGCGGTGATCTCGGCCCTTGCCGCCGCCTACGCGGGCCTGCGCGAGGCCATGATGCCGGCCTGGGCCGCGGCACTGGTGATCTGCGCCTGCTTCCTCGTTCTCGCCCTGGCGGCGCTTCTCGTCGCCCGCCGGCGCCAACGGCCGGCTTCCTCCCGGGTAGCGGGCAGCGCTTCTTTCGCGAGAGGCCCGGCCGGCGTTGCCGCCGACGCGATGGCTGCCCTGGCGCCGCTCGTCGATGACGCCGTCAGGACCGCCCGCGAGCGGCCGGGCGAGGCGGTGCTGACGGCCCTGGTGGCGGGGATCGTCGCCGGCACGCTCCGGCGCCCCTGAGCCGCTGGGCATCCAAGCGCCGCGCAGAGTGGGTAGATTCCGAACCTTTTGCGGTTATGGCCGGACGCTATCATGACAGTTCAGCCGGTATCGCCCACAGACCGGAATCGACAACCGCCGATCACTCGAGAGGACGGGATGCGTCTGCTTCTGATCAATCCGAAACTGCCGGATAGTTTCTGGAGTTTCAAATGGGCGATCCACCACGTCCTGCCAGGCAAGCGCGCGGTCAATCCGCCGCTTGGCCTGGCCACCCTTGCGGCGCTCTGCCCGGACGATTGGCAGGTCGAGATCATCGACGAGAATGTCGAGACGGTTCCCGTCGCCCCCGTGGCCGATATCGTCGGCATCGGCGGCATGGGTGTGCAGGTGTCGCGTCAGCGCGAACTGCTGGCCTACTACCGGGGGCGCGGGCATTACGCCGTCGTCGGCGGCAGTTCGGCGTCGCTGTGCCCGGAAACCTATGCCGGGCTGGCCGATAGCGTCATCGCCGGCGAGGCGGAATATATCTGGCCGGAATTCTGCCGCGACTTCGCGGCGGGGACGCCCCAGACCCTTTACCGCGAAACCGGAACGGTCGATCTGGCGGATTCGCCGGTGCCGCGTTTCGACCTGCTGAAGCTGCCGCTTTATGCCAACGCCACGCTGCAGTATTCGCGCGGCTGCCCCCATCGATGCGAGTTCTGCGACATCATCGTCATGTTCGGGCGCAAGCCACGCATGAAAAGCCCGGCCCAGGTGGGAAGCGAACTCGACGAGCTGAGGCGCCTGGGGATGCGGAGCGTCTTCTTCGTCGACGACAACATGATCGGCAACAAGACAAAGGCGAAGGAGCTGCTGCGGTTCCTTTGCACCTACCAGGCGGACCATCGTTATACCTTCGCCTTCGGCACCGAAGTCTCGCTCGACGTGGCGCAGGATGACGAGCTGCTGGCGCTGTTCAAGGCGGCCAATTTCGGCTGGGTCTTTATCGGCATCGAATCGCCCGACCCCGTAAGCCTCAGGGAAACAGGCAAGTCCCAAAACCTGCGAGAGGACCCCCTGGTCTCGGTGCGCCGGATCTATGCCCGCGGCATCGACGTCATCGCCGGTTTCATCATCGGGTTTGACAACGACACCGCCCGGACCTTCGAGGGCCAGTACCGCTTCATCATCGATTCCGGCATCCAGTCGGCGATGATCGGCCTGCTGGCCGCATTGCCGCGCACGCCGCTCCATGCCCGCATGCAGCGCGAAGGGCGGCTGCGCGAGGTCGAGGAGGATGCCGACAACACCTGTCTGCGTACCAACATCGTGCCCAAGAACATGAGCGACGACGAAATGTCCGGCCTCTACCGGCAGATCTACCATCGCCTGCTGACCGATGCCGGGATCAGCCTGCGCATCCGCAACAAGAACCGCTACCTCACCAGTTCGACCTATCGCAGCGGTTATTCCCTAGCCCAAGGCCTGGGAATCGCGGCCCGCCTGCTGGTCAAGGGTATCCTGCCCGGCGGACCGGTGCGGATCTATCATTTCCTCCGCTCGCTGCCGCTGCTGCGGCCGTCCGGCATTCCGCTGGCGGTCTCGGATTGGATCTTTGGTCTGTCGATGCGGGTCTTTGCCCGCGACAATCTTTGGATCGCGCCGTCGGGAAGCGAGTCCGACACGCATCTTCTGGATTCGGTTCGAACCGCCCTTGGCCGTTATCTGCGCCACGGCGAGGTGTGGGTCAGCCGCCGGCCCGCCGAAACCGCGCCTACCCTCACCATCCGTCTCGGCGAGGCGTCGAGCCGGCGCTTCTTCAAGGGGGCGGCGCCGCACCTGCGCCGGCTGATGGAGCACTCGCGCACCCGCCTGACGCTCAAGGTCGACGGCATGCCGGCACGCCACCTGCGCCGGCTCGAACGCCTGCTGGCGCGCCTGGCCCGCCACGGCGACCGCATCTTCGTCGTCCTCGGCGACGGCCTGCGCGAGCGCGTCACCATCGATCTGTCGAAATTCAACCTGGTGCTGGTTCCCGGCGCCCGGACGGCGCCATCCCTGGCCCAAGGCTAACGGGGCGGGCGAGAAGTGCCGATGTCGAGGCAATGGAGAAGGAAGGCCGGACATGCTCGGAAATTACGGACTGCAAAATCAGGCCAATGGGCAAACGACGGACGCCATCGATCGCTGGGACGACGAGGACGGAACGACGACGAACCTGGCATCCGAAGCATTGGTCCAACAAATCAACAAGCTGACGCTTTCGGAATGCCAAGTCCTACAATGCGTGGGCGCCGCCGTCGTCATCGGGTGGAACGACCTGCCGACCGAAGTGCAGCGAACCCTGTTCACGTTGGCATCGACGGACGGAACGTCCGACCCGGTCAGGGATCTGCCCTTGCGGATCGCCCGCTTCCTGCACGAACACAAAAAGGAGCGGCCGGCGGGGTAGGAGAGCCGCGGAATGTAGCCACTTTTCGGAGGCGACATCCGAAAAATTGCCAAGACGTCCTGTATCGCCAGGCCGGGACGGAGGCGCTCAGGAGATTTTGGACACTACCAGGCCGATGTCTCTCCCCGGCACACAAAAGCCGGCGCACGCATTCAGAGCAAGGTCCGCTGTCGAGAACTAAGTAAGCGTCCTCTGACGGCTGCCTTCCGGGGGTAGTCGGCGTTGTGATAATGCCGGGTCTTGCTGTCTTTGAGCGGTAAGCATCGTGGCAAACAACGTGGCTGGCACCGTGGCTTGCGATCGGATCGAGATCATCACCGGGACGGGGCGTCGGAAGGCGGGGACGGCGGAGGAGAAGCTGCGCCTGGTAGCGGAGGCGTCGGCGGGGCGAGGTTCGGTGGCCGAGGTGTCGCGGCGCTACGGGGTATGCCGGAGCCTGCTGTTTCGCTGGCGCCGGCAGGTGGCTGCGGACGAACTGGGCGGGCCCGCGGGTTTTGTTCCGGTGGTGGTTGCCGGCGGGTCGGCGGACGCCGTCCCGGTTCCGGCCCCGGCGCCGGCAGCTTGCCGCCTGGGAATGGTTGAGATCGTTCTCGGCAACGGCCGTCTCGTACGGGTGGCGGAGGACATCGCGCCGGCGCGGCTGGCCGGGCTGGTGCGGGCGCTGGATCGGTGATGATCGCGCCGCCCGCATCGGTACGGGTATGGCTGGCGGCCGGCCGGACCGACATGCGCAAGGGGTTCGACGGGCTGGCCACGTTGGTCCAGGAGAAGCTGCGGCATGATCCCTTCGGCGGCCAGGTGTTTGCCTTCCGGGGACGGCGGGGCGATCTGATCAAGGTTTTGTGGTGGGACGGCCAGGGCCTGTGCCTGTCCGCCAAGCGCGGAGTCAGGGACTCCGGGGCGGCAGCGTGGGGATCGGCGACCGGCCGGAAGGATCCGCCGGCGCCCCCTCCGGGGCGGCCTCATCGCCTGCCCACGCAGGGTCAACAGGCAAAACGTCAGGCGCCTTCGCGCCGCTTGCTGTGTTGAAGATGAGCGGCAGCCCCTCCCCGCCGCCAAGCACGATGATCTTGGAGTTGCGCGCGGTGGAGAGCGCCATCGTCGCCTCGATGCCGCGAAGCCTCAGGTATTCGTCGGTGATCTGTCCGGCCACGGCTTCCTGGAAGTCCCTGACGCCCTCGGCCTCGATCCGCTTGCGCTCGGCCTCCTTGGTTTCGCGGGCGATGCGGAAGTCGTATTCGAGCACCGCCTGATGCTGCTCGACCTTGCGTTCGATGGCGTCCTCGACCCGCGAGGGCAGCTTGACGCCGCGGATCAGGACATCTTCCACATCGACCAGCTTTTCGTGCACGCCCTGGCCACGCAGCGACGCGCCCCCGTCCGCCCTCATCTGCTTGAGAATCTGGGCCTGAATGAAAGCGCGGTTTGCGGAATACAGCTGTTCGGGCGTATATCGGGAAATGTAGTCGCGGGCGTAGGAGCCTATTTCGGGGAAGACCAGCACCTCGTCGTAACGCGGACCCACCAGCTTGTGCAGAGCGCCGACGGCATCGCGATTGATGCGGTAGCGCACGGCGATGTCCACCTCCATGCTCAACCCGTTCGAGGAGATGGTGTCGTAATAGCGGGCCGTATTTTGCAGGCGGGCGTCGTAAAGAACCATCTCATCCCAGGGGAAGATTACCTTCAGGCCTTCCGCATAGGAATCGTCGGTCACCGTGCCGCCGAAAAACCGCAGCCACAACACGCCGACATGGCCGGCCGGAATCTCGATGAGGGAATACGGCACCGCGACGATCAGGAGCGCCAGCACGCTGAGCTGAAGCGCGTAAACGCCCATGGCGTGGCGGCGGCCCCACTGGCCGATGCGGCGCCAAACCGGGTCGCGCGCCGGCGCGGGAAGGACGCCCTGCTCAGCCATGACGCGCGCGGTCCCTTTCGATCACGATTGGTGAACGATACGCAGGCGCCGGGTATGCGTCAATTTGCATGATCGCCGCCGCTGCGTTCCCATTCCACCCGGCCGAGGTCCATCTTGACCAAGCGGTCGGCGACGTGCCAGTAGCGGTCGTCGTGGGTGACCGCGATGACCGTCTTGCCGCGCGCCTTCAGGTCCGGCAGGACGCGCGTGTAGAAATACTCGCGGAAGCGGATGTCCTGTTCGGCCGACCATTCGTCGAACACATAGACCGGCCTGTCTTCCAGCAGGGAGGCGATCAGGCCCAGGCGCTTGCGCTGGCCCGTGGAAAGGGCGAGCTGGGTGAAGCGGCCGTTCTCGTAGCGGACCTTGCCGCCCAGCTCCATCTCCTCGATCATGCCGTTCACGGTCTCGGGGTTAACCCCTTCCAGGCCGTACAGGCGGTCGAACAGATGGAAATCGACGAAGATGGCCGAGAACAGTTCCCGGTAGCCGGCGACGGCCGGCCCCTCGACCGGCTTGTCATCGACCAGAATCCGGCCGCCCTCGGCCGGCAGCAGGCCGACCAGGAGGCGCAGCACGGTCGACTTGCCGCTGCCGTTGCCGCCGACCAAGAACACCGTCTCGCCGCGCTTCACCGAAAGGTCGAGCGGGCCGACGGTGAACAGCCGCGCCCCTTGCCCGTCGCGGTAGCTGAACCGGAGGCGGGCAAAGGAAAGGGTCTTAAAGTCCGCATAAGGCCGCGACAGCTCCCGCGCTTCGTCGGTTGAAAGGCCGCCGGCTTCCAGAAGCTGGCGGTCGATGTCGAGAATGGACTGCAGGCCGACGTCGGCGCGCAGGTACATGGGCGACTGGGCGACCAACTTGGTCAACGGCCCCATGCAGAACAGCAGCACGGGCACGACCTGGAAAACGATCCGGTTGAATTCCGGCACTTCCGCCGGGAAGACAAACCCGACGACGCCCAGCATCAGGTAGGTGACGAAGGCGCCCATCAACAGCAGCGCCGCCCAGATCTCGCCCGCCGAGATCTGCAGGCCCTCCACCGATTGGGACATGTCGCGATAGAGGGCGAACACGTCGTCGCTCTTCTTTTTGTTGAGGCGCAGTTCCTTGCCGCCGTGGATGATGTCGCCGATGGCGTCCAGCATCCGGGCTTGGCGCTCCTGGATCACCGCCATGGCGGCGCGCAGCCCCTTGCTGACCATCCGGTAGCCGACGTAGCCGAGCAATACCGCAAGAAGGAAGACGCCCAGCGCCGCCGGCGACAGGTAGGCGAGGTAGAAGAGCGACATGCCCAGCAGGATCGCCTGCTGGGCGCCGCTGACCATCAGGGGAAAGGTGACCGACAGGTGGTTGGTTTCCTGGGAAACCAGGGTATAGAGGCCGCCCCGCCCCAGGCGATCGACGGTTTGCAGTTCGGAGCGGCGCAGCTTGTCCATGACATCTGTGCGCAGGCCCTTGAGCAGGCGCTCGATGACCACGTTGGCCCGCAACATGGCCACGTTGTTGCATTGGTAAAAAAGCCCGAAGGCCAGCGCGAACCCCACCCAGGCCACCACGCCGGGGCGTCCTCCCTCGGCGATCTCCCCGGTGACTTCGTTGACCACCACGATCAGGAACGCGTTGGCGAGCCCGGCGATCAGGGCCAGGACCAGCATCGCGCGGATATCGCGGCCGGGCGCGCGCCCGATGAATTCGCGCATCGCCATGCTCAGCCATCCCCCGGCGGGACTACGGAGCCCAGATCGAGCACCAGCCGGCGGTCGCAGCGCGACCAGTAGCGCTCGTCGTGGGTGACGGCGAGCACGGTCTTGCCGCGCCGTTTCAGTTCGGCAAGGATTTCCGTGTAGAAGACTTCCCGGAAATGGGCATCCTGGTCGGCGGCCCATTCATCGAAAAGGTAGATGTCGCGGTCCTCCAGCAGGCTGACCACCATCGCCAGCCGCTTGCGCTGGCCGGTCGAGAGCTCCAGCGTCGAGAAGCGGCCGTCGGCGAAGGAAACCTTGCCGGCCAGCTCCATCCATTCGATCTGCCTCATTACCGCCGCCGGGTCCACGTCGCCCAGGCCGTGCAGGCGGTCGAACAGGTGGAAATCGGGGAAAATGGCGGTGAACATCTCGCGGTAGGCCTGGCGCGACGCATCCGTTACCGGGTCGCCGTCGACCAGGATGCGCCCCTCGCCCGGCGTGTAGAGGCCGCAGACCACCTTCATCATGGTCGACTTGCCGCTGCCGTTGCCGCCGGTGAGAAAAACGGTTTCGCCGCGGTGCAAGGTAAAGTCCCAGGGGCCGGACGTGAACAGCGCCTGGCCCTGGGGGTCGAGATAGGAAAACCGGATGGATTCGAATTCGATCCGCTCAAACCCGGCGAAGCTGGGCGCCTCGGCCGGCAGCTTCGGTGGCGGTTCCGCCCGGTCGAGCGCGTCCTCCAGCCGGTACACATGGCCCAGTCCGACCGCCGCCCTGGCGTAGAGGTGCGAGACCGCGGTGATGGCGGTCACCGGTCCGATGCAGAACAGCGCCGCCGCCGCGATCTTGTAGATGGTGTCGGTGGCACCCTCGAAGAACATGGGCAGGACCAGGATGACCAGGCCCAACAGCGCATAGAGGAAAATGTTGGAAAACTGCAGCAGCAAGACCCAGCGCCCGCCGACCCCGACGACGACCCGTTCGAGCTCGCCGACGATCTCGGAAAAATGGGCAAACAGGCTGTCGTTCTTGCCGGCGTTAAGGCGGATCTCCTGGAACCCGTCGGTGAAGTTGGCCATCGAGTCCAGCATCGCCGCCTCGTGGGCGTAGACTTCCTCCAGCGCCTTGTTGAGCGCGATCCGGCGGCGCCAGAAGATGAACAGCCCGACGGCGGTGAAGGCGGTGATGAGAAGGAACGACGGCACCGACAGGGTGGCGATATAGAGAAGGCAGAACAGCAGCAGGAAGGCGCTCTGCGCCGCGCCGGCGAACAGCGGCAGATTCTGCGACAGGTGGTTCATTTCCTGGGCCACCGCCGCGAACAGTTGGCCGTGGCCGATTCCTTCGAGCGTGCGGAGCGGCGCCGAGCGGATCTTGCCGACGACGCGCAGGCGAAGGAAGCTCAGCCTTTCCTGGAGGAAGCGGTTGGATTCCTTCAGCGAGGCGCGGTTGGCCACGTAATAGAAGGCGAACACCAGGACATAGAGGATGAGGTCGCGCAGGCTGACCGTTTCCGACAGCGCCGCCTTCTCGGCCGCCTGGTTGATCAGCCCGATGAGCCCGGCGTTGCCGACCCCGGCCAATACCGTCAGGACAACGATGCCCTTGTAGGCATTGCGAGTGTCCGTCTCGAGCAGCCGCAGCAGGGTCATGGAGGGAGCCGGTCAGGGGTTGCGCGGCCCGTCGAGTCGCAACGCGCGCGTGAACGTCCCGTCGGGGCTGGCACCATAAC
>JACZKS010000105.1 GCA_014859895.1 Rhodospirillales bacterium | reverse complement strand
GCCGTCTCGTCGGCGAGCAGGGCGTCAAGGGCGACGGTCAGCCGCTCTGGCCGGCAGTCTTCCTGCAGGAGTTCCGGCACCGCTGGGCGGTCGAGCACCAGGTTGACCAGGTTGGCGTATGACACGCGGACCAGGCGGCGGCGGCGGTGCTCGACGTCATCGACAATGCCGAGATTTCCTCCTTGCCGCCGCCCCGCGATTAGAACTCGCGGCTGATCGACGCCACGAACTTGTCCGAACTGTCCTGGCGATAGACGGCATCCAACTGGCCCTGGGGAAGGTCGGTCCCGACATAGGCTGCCTTGAGGGAGAACCCGGCGATGCCGGTGCTGGCGCCGATCGACCAGTCCGTGTAGTCGTCCAGGCCGACGGAGCCGTTGTCGTCAAACCACTGGTGGCCGGCATGCAGGTTGATGGTGAAATATTTTCCGGCCGGGACGTCGACGTTGGCTTCGAGATACTGGGCTTCGCTCGATGTCGTACCGGTCCAGTTGGGGCTGTAGCTGAACTTGACGCCCCCGGAGGCGAAGCCGAAGTCCTTACTGACGCCGCCATAGCCTTCCCAGTAGGTGAGTTTGAGGTCGGAACTGGCGCCCGGAGCCGCCGAGGTCGCTTTCGGACAATAGATCCTCGGCATTTGCCGCTGGTGCGAGGCCGATGAAGGCTGCCATCGCGGTGGGCAGGATCCTGGTTTTCATCTGCATTTACCCCTGGTCATGACAGTGCGTTGCGATAACCGGACATGATCGACCCGCTAGGGCGACCCATTCCGCCTTACGCAAACGGCACGCCAACCCTTTGGCGGGTGAGCCAAGATGGCGTAAATCTTTTTGAATCAGGGTGTTAGACGAAGAGGTGGCCGACATGCGGATCTTGCGGTACACCGGGAGATAGATAAAAAATAGGCAAAAAAGAAGTTGTTGTGAGAATTTGCCTTATAATTAGTCAAAAATGATGTTGCTTCCTTAGCAACTGGATAGCGCTCTCGATTAAAAAAAAGGGCGCGGAATTGTTTCCCGCGCCCTTCTTTCGGTCGACGACTGCCGTGCTACTTGCGCTTCTTCATCGACACGTAGTTGCGGGTGGTCGGGCCAGAAAAGCGCTGGCGCGGCCGGCCGATGCGGGTTTCGGGGTCGGTCAGCATCTCCTCCCACTGGGCGATCCAGCCGACCGTGCGGGCGATGGCGAAAAGCGCTGTGAACATGGGCGGCGGGAAGCCCATGGCCCGATAGATGATGCCCGAATAGAAATCGACATTGGGATAGAGCTTGTGCTCGATGAAATAGTCGTCTTCGAGCGCGACCTTCTCCAGCGCCATGGCGAGGTCGAGCAGCGGCTCCTTCTTGATGCCGACCTCCTCCAGCACTTCATAGCAGGTCTGGCGGATCAGCTTGGCCCGTGGGTCGTAATTCTTGTAGACCCGGTGGCCGAAGCCCATCAGACGGAAGGGGTCGTTCTTGTCCTTGGCCTTCTTGACGTATTCGGGAATGCGCTTCTTGTCGCCGATCTCGGTCAGCATGGCGATCACCGCCTCGTTGGCGCCGCCGTGGGCGGGTCCCCACAGAGAGGCGACGCCGGCGGAAATGCAGGCGAACGGATTGGCGCCGCTGGAGCCGGCAATGCGCACCGTCGAGGTCGAGGCATTCTGCTCGTGGTCGGCGTGCAGGATGAACAACCGATCCAGCGCCTTGGCCAGCACCGGGCTGACCTTATACTCATCGCACGGCGTGGCGAACGTCATGTGCAGGAAGTTCTCGGCGTAGTTCATGGTGTTGCGCGGATAGACGAACGGCTGGCCCTGTGAATACTTGTAGGCGTAGGCGGCGATGGTCGGCATCTTGGAGATCAGCCGGTGCGCCGCGATCAACTGGTCCTCGGGCTTCGAGAAGTCCATGTGGTCGTGATAGAAGGCCGACAGCGCCCCCACCACGCCGCACATGACCGCCATCGGATGGGAATCGCGGCGGAAACCGCGGAAGAAGAACTGCATCTGTTCGTGCAGCATGGTGTGGTGGGTGATCGAGTGTTCGAACTCTTCCTGCTGCTTGGTGTTCGGCAGTTCGCCGTTGATGACCAGATAGGCCACCTCGAGGAAGTGCGACTGCTCGGCCAGCTGCTCGATAGGATAGCCCCGGTATTCCAGGACGCCGGCCTCGCCGTCGATGTAGGTGATGGTCGAGGTGCAGCTTCCGGTCGAACCGTAGCCTGGATCGTAGGTGAACAGGCCGGTGTCGGCGTAGAACTTGCGGATGTCGACGACCTCGGGGCCGACCGTTCCCTTGAGAATGGGATAGGTGAACCGCTTCCCGTTGCGGTTGTCGATCATCGTCATCGTGTCCTGGCCCGCTGGCGTTTTGGCAGCCCCGGCCTTCGTGGCGATTGTCTTCTTAGCCATTGAATCTTTACCTCATCAACAAAATGGAATGGTCGCACTTGCCGTCGGGACCGAACGGTCCGCATGCGCGTCATTATTGTTGGGGCCAAAGGGGCCCGGGTACGAATTCTATGTGGTCGGTACCGGTAGCCGGTTCAATGTCCGGTGGTCAGGCTTTCTCCTGTACGTCGTCGAGGCGGGCCAGCGTTTCCTCAGGTCCCAGGATCTCCATGACGGAGAAGATGGGTGGTGAAACGGCGGCGCCGGTCAAGGCCGCCCGGATGGGTTGGGCGACCTTGCCCAGTTTGAGGCCGGCGCCTTCGGCGTGGGTGCGGGCGACGGTTTCCAGGTTCTCGGCCTTCCATGCCGCCACCGAGACGAGTTGCCGACGGATATGGGCGAGCATGTCCAGGGTCGCTGCGTCCAGAAGGGCGGCGGCGGCTTCGTCGATGGGCAGTGGCCGGCGCCGTACGTAGAAGGCGGCGCTGTCGGCCAAGTCCACCAGGGTCTTGGCTCGTTCCTTGAGCGCCGCCATGCCGGCGAGCAGTCGGTGCTCGGTTCCCTCCGCCAGGTCGCTGCCCAGTTTTTCGCGCAGCCGAGGCAGGATGAGGCTCACCAGGCGCTCATCCTCGGCCTGGCGGATGTAGTGGCCATTGAGGCTGGTCAGCTTGGCTATGTCGAAGCGGGCAGGAGAGCGTAGCACGCCTTCGAAGCCGAACCACTCGATGGCCTGTTCGGTGCTGATGATTTCGTCGTCGCCATGGCTCCAGCCCAAGCGCAGCAGGTAGTTGCGCATGGCCTCGGGCAGGAAGCCCATGTCGGCGTAGTTGCCGACCGCCACCGCGCCGTGGCGCTTCGAGAGCTTCTTGCCGTCGGGGCCGTGGATCAGCGGCATGTGGGCGAAGATTGGTGGCTGCCAGCCCATGGCGTTGTAGATCTGGGTCTGGCGGAAGGCGTTGGTGAAGTGGTCGTCGCCGCGGATGGCGTGGGTCACTTCCATGTCGTGGTCGTCGACCACCACGGCCAGCATATAGGTGGGTGTGCCGTCGGCGCGCAGCAGCACCATGTCGTCCATCTGATCGTTGGCCACCCTGACCGTGCCCTGGATCAGATCGTCGATGACGGTCTCGCCCTCGCGCGGCGCCCTGAGGCGGATGGCCGGGGCGACCCCGGCCGGCGCTTCGGACGGATCGCGGTCGCGCCAGCGGCCGTCATAGCCGGTAAAGCGGCCCTCGGCCGCCGCCTGCTCGCGCATGGCGGTCAGTTCCTCGGGCGAACAGTAGCAGCGGTAAGCATTGCCCGAGGCTAGCAACTGATGGACGACCTCGGCGTGACGGGCGACCCGGGAGAACTGCGAGATCACTTCGCCGTCCCAGTCGAGCCCGAGCCAAGTCAGGCCGTCGAGGATGGCCTTCACCGCCTCTTCCGTTGAGCGGGCACGGTCGGTGTCCTCGATGCGCAACAGGAACTTGCCGCCGTTGTGGCGGGCGAACAGCCAGTTGAAAAGGGCCGTGTGGGCGCCGCCGACATGCAGGAAGCCGGTGGGTGAGGGAGCGAAACGAGTGACGACTGTCATGGTCTCTTTTGCTACTGTGGCAAGAATGGATGGCGCGGACATGTAGCACATTCCGCCGCCGGTTGCAGTCAATTGGTGCGTCGGAATGAGCGAATCCATGGTGCCGCCGGCACCGCCGCCACATGGCTTGGCCCGGCTGGCGGGCTGGCTGGGGGACGAGCGGGAGCGCGGGGTGCTGTGGCTGCCGGTTGGCGTCGGGCTCGGCATCGGCGTCTATTTCGCACTGCCGGTCGAACCAGTGCCGTGGCTGGCCGGCGCCATTCTTCTTGCCATCCTCGCCTTCCTGGCGGCGGCGCGTGGACGGCCGGGGTTTCTCCTGCTGCTGATTGGTTTGGCCGCGGTGGCTGCCGGCTTCATTGCCGCTCAGGTTCGCACCATCCTGGTCGAGGCGCCGATGCTGGAGCGGCGCATCGGTCCATTGACGGTCGAGGGGCGTGTCGTCGAGGTCGAGCCGCTGGGCCGCGGCCGCCGGGTCCTGCTGGATGAACTCCAGATTTCTGGAGTGGCCGCCGCCAGCACACCCCGACGGGTGCGCATCCGATTGGGCAGCGAGCCGCCGCTGGCGCCGGGCAGCCGCATCCGGGTACGCGCCGTGCTTTCGCCGCCGCCGGCCCCGGCCGTGCCC
>JACZKS010000104.1 GCA_014859895.1 Rhodospirillales bacterium | reverse complement strand
GCACTCGGCACTCGATTACCTGTCGCCCGAGGAGTACGAATTAAACGCGCCGAGCTTGCGCCGGGCGGTACCGCCCGGCGCAAGCTCGATCACAGAGACCTGTCCCTGATTTCCGTGTCTCAGGCAAAGGGTGCAGTCCATTAGTGCACTGTCACCGAAATAGGCTGTCACCATCACATGACGGGGGGCCGCGCCTGGAGGGAGCCTGCGATGTGAGCCGACAGCGTCTTGACGGCGGGCCACTGCAGGTGAAAGGCGTCGAAGAAGTCCCGGCCGACGAAGGCGGGGTCGTCGATCATGTCGAGTACCATGAGCTCTTCGCCCTGATCCGCCTTGGTTTCGGCGTGGTCGGCGATGCCGGCGAGCCAGGCCGTGTCATCGGGATACTCGGCCCGGTAATCCGGATGGACCGGCGCGAACACCAGCAGCAAGGCGACGCCGCGCGCCTGCGTATCGTCCAGGAACTGGCCGAGGGCAGCGACACAGGCGGCATCCGTCTTCGGCTTGCCATAGCGCAACCCGCGCATCAGGTGCTCGGGAACGTGCAAGGGGCCCGAGCCGAACGTGTCGAGGTAGAGATCCCCGGTAAAGGGCGTCCGCTGTTTCGGCAGGTTCATGACGCCCCGCAGATAGCGTTGCGGCGACACGTAGCGGAGATAGAAATAGGCGGACGGCCAGTCGCCGAAGGTATAGCGCGCCGCGTCCTCGGGCTCGAAAAGGAAGGCGGGGTCGACGGTGCAGTCCACGAAATCGGGCAGGCCGATCATGACGAGGAGGGTTTCGACGTTCGGAAAATGATCCAGGTAGAAGCCGGCGGTGACCCGGGTCTGGTGAATCTGCAAAAGCGCGGTGCCGCCATTCAGGAAGCGGTCCGGACCGCCCGCGACGTCCTTGAAGGCCGCCCCATCGAGCTGGCGCCACGTCACCGAGGAGCCGAGCGTCTTCGCGCGTCGATGGCGGCAAGCAATGCGGCGGCCAGTCCGGCCGCGATCAGATAGCCGCAGACGCCGCCGACCGGGGTGCCGCCGTCGAGCAGGAAGCCGATGGCCGCCGGGCCGAGCGCGGTGCCGCCCACCATCAGCATCACCCCGAAGCTGCGGATGGTGCCGAGCTGGGCGGTGCCGTAGACCTCGGCCCACACCGCCGAACCGCTCGTATGGACCAGCCCCGACGAGGCGCCGGCCAGCGCCAGGAAGGCAAGCAGCGCCGGCTCCGCGTCGAACAGGCCGAGGATGGCGATGCCCGTCATCATCGGCAGGTTCATCAACGCCAGCATGTTTCGGGCGCCCAGGCGGTCGACCACGCCGCCCGAAAGCAGGAGCCCGGCGGTGTGGCCGATGGCATAGCCGGTGAAGCTCAGGGCCACCAGTTCGCTCGTCCATCCCTTCGCGGCGGCGATCACCTGGATGTGGAAGATCAGGGCGGTGGAGGTGAACGGCATGAACAGCAGGATCGGCAGCGCGCACCAGAAGAACCGCGTGGCGACGACGATCTTCAGCCCGTCCAGCGCCCGCGGCGGCTTGCCGGGCTTTCGCCACGCTGGCGGGCGCGTGAAGGCCGGGGCGCGCCAGATCAGCCTGACGAGGACCGGGGCGGCGATGAACAGGACAACGGCGCCGATCAGCCCGTAGGTCATGCGCCAGCCGAGGCCGGCGATCATGGCGACGGCAACGGCCGGCAGGATGCCCTCGGCCAACGGGAACCCCAGGGCGACGATGGACAAGGCCCGGCCCCGGAAGCGGTCGAAATAGCGGGCCACCGAGGCGGCCGCCACGTGGGTCATCAGTCCCTGCCCGGTCAGGCGCAGCATAAGGAAGCCCAGGATCACGCCGATCGGCCCATTGGCCAGGGCCATGACGCCGCACGCCACCGCCAGCCCGCCCATGACCAGCAGGGTGTATCGGCGCAGGTCGAGACGGTCGAGCCAGTGGCCGGCCAGCGGCAGCAGGCTGGCGGCGCCCAGGGTGCCGACCAGGTAGAGCGAGCCCAGCTGGGCGGCGCCGAGCCCAAGGCTGGAGGCCACCACGCCGACGAACAGCGAGATGAAGAACGTTTGTCCGGGGCTCGACAGAAAGGCGCAGCCGATGCCGAACAGGAGGACGGGACGCTCGTCACGCAGGAGCGCCAGATAGGAACGGATCATTCGGAGGTCCGGGAAAGAGGGCCGGCGGCGATTATGGACGAGGCCGCCCGCCGGGGCAACCCGACGCCCTATATGCCGCCAGCCTTCCCTCTTTCCGTCCTCCCCGGGCGGCCCTCAGGCCGCCTGGGCCGGGCGGGCGCGGCGGGCCGCCAGATACTCGGTGCCGCCGACGTAAAGGGCGATGGCCACCGCCGCCACGTTGGCGAGATTGGCGGGATGGAGCACCAGGACGATGGCGATGCCGAGCAGGCCCATCTTAAACCACGACAGGCGCCGCGTCAGATACATCTCGCCCAGCCCGCCCATGCAGAACACGGCCACCGCGCCGCCCATGATGGCGAGGCCCAACCGCAACGGCGAGGCATCGTGCCACATCACCAGCGACGG
Source organism: Rhodospirillales bacterium (assembly GCA_014859895.1). Lineage (GTDB taxonomy): Bacteria > Pseudomonadota > Alphaproteobacteria > Rhodospirillales > Shumkoniaceae > Shumkonia. Next base: position 7,905 of record JACZKS010000104.1, on the reverse strand, counting down.
CCAGTAGACGAAGACGAACGGCACCAGATAGGCGGCCATGCCAAGCCGCATGGCGGTGAAGCCGGTCTTCATGATCGGAGCATTGGCGATGCCGGCCCCGACATAGGCGGCCAGCGCGACCGGCGGCGTGATCGCCGAGACGCCGCCCCAGTAATAGCAGAACAGGTGGGCGACCAGCGGCGCCACCCCCAGCTCGACCAGGCTCGGCGCCACCAGGGTGGCGGTGATGATGTAGACCGAGGTGGTGGGCAGCCCGAAGCTGAGGAAAAGCGAGCAGGCGGCGGTCAGCAGCAGGGCCAGCAGCAGCACGCCGTCGGCCATGTTTATGATCGACTGGGTGAACAAGAGCCCGATGCCGGCCAAACTGACGCTGCCGACGATGAAGCCGACGCCGGCGCAGGCGATGGCCGTGGAAACCGAATTGCGGGCGCCGATCACCATCGCTTCCAGCATGTCGCGGAAGGTCATCCGCGTGTCGGCCCGAAGCGCGCTGATCACCACCACGGCGATGATCGAGAAGAACGCCGCGAACAGCGCCGTGAAGCCCATCACCAGCATGCCGATGAGAAGGAAGAGGGGCAGGACCAGGTGGCCCCTGCTGATGATCACCCCCTTGATCTTGGGAAGGCGGTTGCGCGGCAGGCCCTCCATGCCGAGCTTGCGGGCCCGCAGATGAACCTGCATGTAGACAGCCGCGTAATACAGGGCCGCCGGAATGACGGCGCCGGCGGCGACATAAGCGTAGGGCATCTTCAGGTATTCGGCCATGATGAAGGCCGAGGCGCCCATGACCGGCGGCAGGAACTGGCCACCGCACGAGGCCACGGCCTCGACCGCCGCGGCATAGTAACCGGCGAAGCCCATCTTCTTCATGAGCGGGATGGTGAACACACCGGTCGAGGCGACGTTGGCCGCCGAGGAACCCTGGATCATGCCCATCAGGCCGCTGGCCAGCACGCCGACCTTGGCCGGTCCGCCGGGGGAATGGCCGGCCGCCGCGAAGGCGAGATTGGTGAAGAAGGTGGTGGTGCCCGATTTCTGAAGAAAGGCCCCAAACAGGATGAACAGGTAGACGTATGTCGCCGACACCGAGACGGCGACGCCGAACACGCCCTCCGTCGACATGTACATCTGGCGGATGACGCGCGAATAGTTAAAGCCGCCGTGCCCGAGGAAGCCGGGCAGGTACGGGCCGACGAACAGATAGGCGATGAAGATGCCGGCCAGCGCGATGAGGAACATGCCCATGGTGCGACGTGCCGCTTCCAGGATGATCCCGCAGAAGATCGTCCCGACGATGACGTCGGTCTCGGTCGGGAAGCCGCCACGCATGACGATGTCTTCGTAGTTGTAGGCGAGGTAGAGGGCCGAGGCGCTGCCGGCGACGCTGAGGGTGACGTCAAGCACGCTCGGCCGGCGAGCCCGCCCGGCCTTGGTCATGGGATAGAACAGGAAGCACAGGAACAGCATGAAGGCGATGTGGATCGGCATCTGCTGCATCGCCGGCAGCGGCCGGTAGCCCGCCGTATAGAAATGAAACAGCGACGAGATGATGGCGACGGCCGAGAACAGAAGGGCCCACCGCCCAGTCAGCTCACGGGTGTCGCTCGACACCTCTTTCTGGGCGCTGAGCTTGTCGATATCGATGACGCCGTCGCCCTCGAGTTCCGGACGCTGCCATTCCGCCTCTTTTCGAGTCTTCGGTTCCCGGACCATGCCCGCCGCCTATCCGTGAGAATTGAAAGAGAACGGGGCGGCCGGCTGGAATGGGCCGCCCCGTTGAGAAAACGCATCAGACGCGGAGGCTCACTTGGCCTTCATGCCCTTCTCGGCATAGAACTTCTCCGCCCCGGGATGGAGCGGGAACGGCAGGCCGTCGAGCGCGTTCTCGAGCGTCATGAAGTTGGCCAGCGGATGCACGCCGATCAGGCGCTCCTTGTTCTCGAACATGGTCTTGACGAGGTTGTAGACCAACTCGTCGGAGACCTCGGCGTGGGAAGCCAGCGTGGTCGGCGCGGCGAAGGTCTTGACCGGCTGCTTGCTGCTCGGCACGTGCTCGCCCGGGATGGTGTAGGGATAGTCGAGGCCCTGCGCGTCCATGAAGGCGACGACGTCGGCGTCGATGTCGATGATGCGCGCGAAGCCGGTGTCCATGACCTGCTGGATGCTCGACGAGCCCGGCGCGTCCGGCCACACGATGGCGTCGATACGCCGGTTGCGGACCTGGTCGATGGCCGACTGATGGACGGTGTATTCCGCCGAAATGTCGGAGTACGTCATGCCCAGGTGGCCCATGATCATGCGCCACCACGCCTCGCCCTGGCTGCCCTGGGTGCCGACCGAGACCCGCTTGCCCTTGAGATCCTTCAGGCTCTTGATCTCGGGGGCCCACTGCATGGCGATGAACCATTGCGGGTTGGGATAGACGGTGGCGATGGCGCGCAGGCCCTTGTAGCGGTCCTTCGGGCGTTGGGCGAAGGTGCCGGTGTTGTCGTAGGCCTGCTTGCCGACGCTGCCGGCGAGATAGGCGATCTCGACCTGCTTCTCGGCCAGGAGATCGAGGTTTTCGACCGTGCCGCCGGTGGCCTGGATCGATGCCTGCACGTCGGGGACCTTGTCATTCCAAATGGCGGCCAGGCCGCTGCCCAGCCGGTAGTAGTTGCCGCCCGAGCCGGCGGTGGCGACTCGCACGAAGTCCCTGGCGTCCGCGGAGGTGCCGCTCATGGCGAAACCGGCGATGGCCATCGGCACGGCGGCGATCAAAGAAAGGGGGATGGTCCAGCGTTTCATGTGGTGTTGCTCCCTCTGTCCGTGAGCCCAATTTGGTTTTCGCATTTACAGTACGAATAAAAAGGTACCTGCGGAATCGCCATGAGGCAAGTGGAGTCGGTGGCGGCGCGTCGGGGGTGGTGCGCCGCCCGTGGCTCCTCATCCTGAGGATGGCCTGGCGTTCAACGGGCGTGATCATGGCTTTTCCCCCGTGTCTTGCGGGCCCTCGACGAGGGGGGCTTCGGGCTGCTCCCCTCCGGCACCGCGAAGTAGAACACCCGGCCGCCGGCCCGGCAGCGCCCGACGATGCCCTCGTCCTGCAACCCGCCCAGCAGCTTGATGACCTCCAGGCGATGGAAACCCAGCGCCGTGGCGATGTCCTCGACCGTGCACGGCCGCCGGCGGATCAGTTCGCGGACGCTGGTGCGGTCGGCGGCGGAAAGCACGGTGTGGGTCTTGCGGTGGTCGTAGTCTTCGATGACGTCGACCGGGCAGGAAAACAGCGTGGCCAGGGCGCGTAGGCGGGCCGGCATGGCGGCGTGCGCGAAGGGTTCGGCGGTGGGCCGGGTGGCGGTGTTGATCTGCACGCGGTCGGGCCCGATGCGCTCGACAAGGGCGGCGATCTTGCGGACCTCGGCCTCGATGGCGGTATGGCCGGCCAGCAGCATGACCTCCAGCCAGTATTGGCCGGTGAACTCCTGGCGGAAGGCGGCGAGCCCGTCCACGACACGCTCGAAGTCGAGGTCGGGATGGGGCCGGTTGACCGCCTCGTACATCGCCGCGTCGCCGGCATCCAGCGACGGAACGACCAGCGAGGCATCCTTGAGGTCCTGGCGCACCTCGGGCCGCCACAGCAGCGAGCCGTTGGTCAGCACGGCGATGGGGATGTCGGTCATCGTCCGGATGGCGTCGATCAGCTCGCCGATGCGCGAATAGAGGGTGGGCTCGCCCGAGCCGCTCAGCGTGATGTAGTCGGGGCGGCTGGCAAGCCTGGGGCCGAGGTCGGCCAGCACGGCCTCCAGCGGCACCCATTCGCGGCGCTCCAGGGTTTTGGCGGTGGTGCGGCCGACCTGGCAATAGATGCAGTCGAACGAGCAGGTCTTGTGGGGGATCAGGTCGATGCCGAGCGAGCGCCCCAGGCGGCGCGACGGCACGGGACCGAACACATGGCTCATCGGGATGCCTCCTTCCGGCGGATGTCCCCAATCTCGACTTGCAGCAGGTCCTCGACGATCTCGACGGCCGAGCGCACGAAGGCCGTGCAGTGGGTGTGGTGGATGTTGCGGGTGTGGACCTCGTGCTCACCCTCCGGCGTCGAGGGATCGATGCCGATCAGAAGCCGGCACTCGACGTTGCCGTGGCGCTCGGAAAAAAGCCGGAACAGCTCGCGGGTGCGCTTGTAGGCGGTCTGCCGGTTGCTGGGCTCGGCCCTGGCGCCGGTGGCGAAACCCAGCGCGATGGCGCCGGCGATCAGGGCGCCGCAGACGTTGCCCTGGTGGCCGATGCCGCCGGCGAAGGGGCGGCCGGCGCCGATCGCCGTCTTCTCGTCGATGCCGATGCGGTCGGCGAGGCCGGCCAATACCGCCTGGCCGCAGTTGAGCTTGAGCGTCCCCGGATCGTGGGGTTCGAAATGGGAAAGGGCCTTGATGACGGCGCTGCTCATGGTCGTGCCTTTATTGGGGCGGGGCCGGCCGCGACCGACGCCGCCCGGGAGGGTCAAGCCGTTGTTCAACAGGGTCGGCGCGTCTCGCGGCTTGGCGAACGGCGGCGCGCCTCAGGCCGCCCGGCGGGCGGCGGTCAGATCAAGAATGGCGCTCCAGGCGGCGCGCAGGGGGGAGGCTACGGCCTCGATGCCGGCCTCGGTCACGGTTTGGCCGGCAACCATGGCCGCCGTCACCGCCGGGTCGTAGGGGATCTCGGCGATGATCGGCAGGCCGCGCGCCCTGCACGCCTCGCGCACCGCGCCGGCCGCCGGGCCGCCGAGGTCGGCCTTATTCAGGATCACCGCCGCCGGCACCTCGAAGCGGGCCGTGAGCTCGGCCACCCGTTCGAGGTCGTGGCGGCCCGAGGGCGTCGGCTCGGTGACCAGCACGGCCAGTTGCGTGCCGGTCAGCGAGCTGATGACCGGGCAGCCGATGCCGGGCGCGCCGTCCGAAAGGATGAGGGTGCGGCCGGTGGCGATGGCCAGCTCGCGGGCCTCGCGGCGCAGTTCCGACACCAGCAGGCCCGAGTTCTCGGCGCCGGGGAAAAGCTGGGCGTGGATCATCGGCCCGAAGTGGGTCGCCGAGCGGTAGCGGCGCCCGCAGCGCCGCACCGGGAAATCGATGGCGCCGGCCGGGCACAGCGCCACGCAGGCCTTGCATCCCTCGCAGGCCAGGGGATTGACGGCGAACTCGCCGTCGTCGGCGGCGATGGCGCCGAACCGGCAGATGTCCATGCAGAGGCCGCAGGCGTTGCAGCGCGAGGGATCGATGACCGCCACGTGGCCGGCCCGGAAGTCGCGGGCGGATTGCCGCGTCGGGCGCAGGATGAGGGGCAGGTCGGGGGCGTCGACGTCGAGATCGCAGAGGACGGCGTCGCCGGCCAGGTGGGCGAAGGCCCCCGTCACGGTGGTCTTGCCGGTGCCGCCCTTGCCGCTGATGACGGTGATCTCAGGCATGGGCGGCCGTCCTTTCCTTCGCCGACGCCGCCAGGCCGCGGATGGCCTTGGCCAGGACGTCGAAGGCGTCGCGGAGGCCGGGCGACACGCCGATGGCCGTCTCGCCCCGCGCGTAGGCGGCGGCGATGGCGCGATCGAACGGGATCTCGGCCAGGATGGGCAGGCGGGTGGCCCGGCAATAGTCATAGACCCGGCGCTCGCCGGTTCCGGCGCGGTTGACCACGACCCCCAGCGGCGCGCCGAGGGTGGCGAAGGCGTGGCGGGCCAGCTTGAGGTCGTGCAGGCCAAAGGGCGTCGGCTCGGTGACAAGCACGACGGCGTCGGCGCCGGAAACGGCGGCGACGGCCGGGCAGCTGGTGCCCGGCGGCGAGTCGATCAGGGCGTCGACGTGGCCCTCCGTCTTGGCCAGGCCGTCTGCGAGGCGGGCCTTGACCTGGCGGATCAGGGGCGGGCTCAGGGCTTCGCCGATACGCAGCCGGCCCATCAGGAAGCCGATGGCGCCGGCCCGGCCGTCGACGATCTCGCCGAGCACGCGCGACCCGGGGGTCAGCGCGCCGGCCGGGCAGACCTTCAGGCAGCCGCCGCAGCCGTGGCACATGTCGGGAAACACCGTCGGGAAATCGCCGAACAGCGCGATCGCCTTGAACTGGCAAAGCTCGACGCAGGCGCCGCACGCCGTGCAGCGGGCCGGGTCGGCCACCGGCACCTCGAGCGTGGCGTCCTCGGGCGGCGACAGGCGGGGGTGCAGGAAGAGATGCAGGTTCGGCGCCTCGACGTCGAGGTCGACCGCCACCACGGGGGCGGGCCAGACCTCGGCCAGCGCGGCGGTCACCAGCGTCTTGCCGGTGCCGCCCTTGCCGCTGGCGATGGCGACGATCATGGCCGCGGTTCCTTGACCCCCTGCTTGGCCTTGTAGCGGGAGACGGCCTCGCGGACGGTCATGCCGGCGCGGTCTTCCTCGACGGCGATGCCCGCCGCCGTCAAAGCGGACTGAGCCTTGGGCCCGACGCGGCCGGTCAGCAGCACGCGGGCCCCGGCCTTGGCGATGGTCTCGGCCGCCTGGATGCCGGCGCCGCCCGGCATCGTCGCCGCCTCCGCGTTGGAAAGCCAGGTCATCCCCTCGGCCTCGGAATCGACGAGCGCGAAGCCGGCGGCGCGCCCGAAGCGGGGATCGACCGGCGCGTCGAGGGAGGCGGATTCGGCGGTGATGGCAATGAGGGTCATGGGGGCCTCCGATGGGTGTTTGGGGCGGATGGGCCTGGCGGCCGTGGCCCTCTCTTCCTTCGTCATTCCCACGAAAGCGGGTGTCCGAAGGTGACGCTCTCTTTTTTCGTCATTCCCGCGAAAGCGGGAATCCAGGCCGGCCTCTCCACGCGACGCGGCGCCGGGCCCTGGACCCCCGCCTGCGCGGGGGTGACGGAAAAGAGGGGCGTCACCTTCCCCCTTCGTCAGGGTTCAGTGCTGGTGGCCGTCGCCGCCGCCGCAGGTGTGGTTGTCGCCGAAGCGCATGAGCTGGCCCTGGGCGAAGGCGGCGAGCGCCTCGCTCACCAGCTGGTTGCCGCCGTGGTGCATGACCATGATGCCGGCGTCGGTGAAGCCGGCCAGGGGGCGCATGCCCATGCCGCCGGCGATCAGCACGCGGGCGCCCTGTTCGGCCAGATAGTTGACGGGGCCGAGGCAGCCGCCCTGCTGGTGCGGCGGATTGGGGATGATGCTGACCTCGCCGATGCGGCCGTCGTCGATGGCGGCCAGGGTGAAGACGTCGCAGTGGCCGAAGTGGTCGGACACGACGGCGTCGAGTCCGCCCGGCAGGGCGGATGGTACGGCAACGATGGTGGTCATTTCGGACTTCTCCTTCCTTGGATGGTTTGTTCTGTTTCTAATTCGGGTTCGGGGGCGTCGGCCAAGCGGACGTTGCCGCCCTCGACGCGCAGCGCCATGCCCTCGACGATGGCCCGTGTCACCGTGCGCCGGGCGGCGCCGAGGATGCGCCCGAAGGTCTGGCGCGACACCCCCATGCGTTCGGCGGCCGCCGCCTGGTCCAGGCCCTCGAGATCGGAAAGCCGCAGGGCCTCGTAGCCGTCGAAGGCGAGATAGACTTCCTGGAGCGCATGCATGGGAATGCCGCGCGGCTTGAAATCGATGACGCCGGGCAGGGATTCGACACAACGGCGTTTGCACGGCCTGGGCATGACGCAAGTACTTTCAATTATGATCAAACGATCATAACATTCTGCCTGGATGATACAAGGTAAAATGATCGTTTGGCGAAAAATACGGGAGCCACGTCCGGCTCCCGCCAAGGTTCAACGTGGGGGACACTCAAGTATCGGATTCGTCAGCCGCCCCGCGGCCGATTTCCCTCAAGGATTCCTCGACCCCGTGCAACTGCGACTTGAGGCGGTTGCGCTCGGCCTTGAGCAGGGCTCTTTGCTCCTCCGGCGTCGCGCCGCCGGCGGCATCGGCCTCGACATGGC
>JACZKS010000103.1 GCA_014859895.1 Rhodospirillales bacterium | reverse complement strand
CCGGAGCCTCGGCCGCCGCCGCGCTGGTCGCGAGGATCGCCGCCGAGTTCGCCGCCGACACCGTGGAGGGCGTGCTGACGGCCAACCAGAACCTCGCCGACCTCGATGACGTGGCGGTGGCGCGCGACAACCTTGGGGTCTACTCGAAGGCCGAGACGGACGCGGCGCTGGCCCAGCTTCCCTACGACATCCCGTTCAACGCCGGCTTCGGCTCGGAATTCACCGGCGAAGACCTGGTGGCCAGCCAGGTGTGCGGCGACCTCATCCTGGCCCGCGACATCGCCATCGAGGGCGAGATGGGGTTCATCGGCACGCCGGCGGTGGGGGCCGACGTTATCGTCGATGTCCTCTATTTCCGCCCCGGCGTCACCCCCAGCCCGGCCTCGATCTACTCGGCCCCGCCGCAGTTCGCCCCCGGCTCGGGCGCGCTGACGGCGGGCGTGCTGGCGGTGACCGAGCTCAATGCCGGCGACGTGGTGATGGTCAAGCCGACCCAGGTCGGCACCACCACCAAGGGCCAGAAGCTGCGCTTCACGCTCAAGGCGAAGACGAGGTAAGTTCGTGGCCCTCTGCACCAACCCCAATCAGCACGGCATCAAGGGCTTGAAGAAGGTCCTGCACACCATCGCCGGATCGTCGGTGCAGGTGAAGAACCTGAGGGCGTATTTGATCGCGCAAGGGGTATGGGACGGGGTGACGCCGATCGATTTCACACTGGCCATCACCGGCTCGGTGTGGAGCAACGACAAGGCGGTGGCCGCCATCACGGTCCTCGCCGCCGACTTCCCGGCAAGCATGAAAATCCGCATCAACAACAGCGGCCTGATCTGCGGCAAGGGCGACTGGTCGCCTGCCGGCGGCGCTCTCAAAGTTACGCGGCCAGTAATTATCGCCAACACCGGTAGTATTAATGGTGGGGGATATCACGCTTCAGGTGGTGGCGGTGGCTGGACTGGGGCACTGTGTGGTCAAGATTCCGGCGATAGTTCTTGCAGTTGTTGCAACTGTATTTGCACCACGACGGCCGGTTCAATGGGATATGGGTATGGCTATAGCTATGCCGACCAACCCCGAACCATCGGGGCGGCTGGTAGCGGTTGTTACAGCGCCGATGGGTGCCCTTCCTCAGGGGGAGGCGCTGGCGGCGTTGGTGGTAATCCCGGCAGCAGCGGCTATTCCGTTAGCGGGAACGCCTTCATCACCTGGATCAACACCGGAGCAAGAAACGGGAGCATCTCCTGATGCCTGAAGTTCACATCCTGTCGGGCGGGATCGACAGCACCGGTGTTCTGTACAGGCGCTTGGTGGAGATCCCGAACGAAATCCACGTCCTCCATGTGCGGCGTGACGCCCCGACCTTCCTCCCTGGCTTGGCGGAAACCAAGGCAGCCAGAGAGGTTGCTGTCTGGCTGGCGAAGAACGTCCGCGCGTTCCGCTACCATGAAGTCGTCCCTATGCAGTTGGTCGGGAAGCCGTGTTCCAACACAGTCTTCGCTTCATGCGGTTTCGCGATCGGGGATTACATCGTTCGCAACCCATTCATTTCGAAGGTTGTGCAAGGGTCAAACGGCTCCCCTGAGGATCAGACGCCCGAGAGCCACTTTCGCAACCGCTATCGCGAGAACATCTGCGCTGCCGTTTGTGACGGTTACGCCCCAGCCCCAGAGTGGCTCTACCCCCACGCCACCCTCCTGAAACGGGAGGTGTACCAATACATGCCGCCGGAACTCCGCGCCTTGTGCTGGACCTGTGCGAACCCCTCAAGAGACGGTGACCGCTTCGCCGCCTGTGGGGCGTGCAGCAAATGCCGTGAACTCCAAGCAGCAAAGGAAGCCACCTGATGGCTGGACATAAGTTTGAACCCCTCTTCGTCGACCCCGGCCTCGGAACCCTCACCGTTCGCTGGGATGGCAGCGACGAAAAGAGAATGTCGTGCCGTATTCCGCTGTCGCAGGACGGGTCAATCCTGCCTCCTGACGATTTCAAGAAATCGATCATGGAACAGTGCCTGCAACAACTTGAACTTTGGGACCAAGTAGCGATCGCCGACTTGGCGTCCATCGATACCTACATCGGCCAAGAGCTTGACGTCACCGAGGACTACATCCTCAGGAACATCCAGGAATAACCCCGATGTGCGAGCCCGGCAGCCCCAGGGATTGCGCGATGGCCGCCGAGGTGGCGCGCAGCACCGTGCGCGAGGTGTTCGCCGTGCTTGGCATCGACGCCACCAACCCCGAGGATATCCGCCATTTCCAGGCCAACATGGCCTACCTGTGGCGGCTGCGCAAACTGTCCGAGAAGATCGGCATGACGATCATCCTCACCGCCGCCGCGCTGATCACGGGGGGCATCATCACCGTTCTCTGGGAAGCCCTCAAGACCAAGGGGTAGCCGGCCATGGGAAGCGAAGCCGATTGGTCCCGCTGGCCCCATTTCACCGAGGCCGAGATGCGTTGCAAGGGGACCGGGCGCTGCCTTATGGTCCCCGCCTTCATGGACCGCCTCGAAGCCTTGCGCCAAGCCTTCGGCCGGCCCATGCCCGTCACCTCCGGCTACCGCGCCCCGGAATACAACGCCAAGGTTTCAGCCACCGGCCCCGACGGCCCGCACACCACCGGGCGCGCCGTCGATGTCGCCGTCGCCGGGGCCGACGCGCTGCGCCTGGTCGGCCTCGCCGTCACCCACGGCTTCACCGGGGTGGGCGTGTGCCAAAAGGGCGGCGCCCGCTTCATTCATCTCGACGACCTCCCCCCCGGCGGCCGCCACCCGCGGCCGGCCCTCTGGAGCTACTGACATGCTGGGCCTCCTCGGCGCGCTCTCGCCCATCCTGGACAAGGTTCTCGGCGCCTTCCTCCCCGACCCCGTCAAGCGCCAGGAGGTGGTGCTGACCATCCTCGGCCAGCTCCAGGCCTCCGATCAGGCGCAGATGGCGGTCAACGCGGCGGAGGCCGGCCACGCCTCCATCTTCGTCGCCGGCTGGCGGCCCTTCATCGGCTGGTGCTGCGGTTCGGCGCTGGCGTTTCAGTACGTGGTGGCGCCGCTCGCCGTGTGGATCTCGGCCAGCGCCGGCCACCCGCTGCCCGCCCCGCCGGCGCTGGACGCCGTGCTGTGGGAATTGATGTTCGGCATGCTCGGCATGGGTGCGCTCCGCTCCTACGAAAAGATCAAGGGCGTCGCCAAGTAGCCCTATCGCGCCGTTAACACAGGTTGTGGCGGCCCGCCGGCCGAAAAGGGCACCCTGGCAAGATCGGCAAGGCGGGCGCGCCGGCCGGCGCCGCCCGGCGACTTGGCGTGGGCTTGCGGGAGACATCCGGCATGGGCGGCATCCTGAAATTCTTCGGCAGCGTCATCGGCATCATCTTCCTGATCGGCCTGCTGGTGGTGATCGGCCTCTTCATGCTGATCTTCTGACCGCGCCCGGGCGCGCCGCGCTTCGGCTTAGGATGCGAACGTTTCTCTTTCCAGCCGGGAGCCACGATCATGACCAGACAGCGTTTCGAACGGGGCCAGCGTTTCGAACGGGGAATGAAGGTCAGGCGCGCCGTTTTGGGCGACGCCTATGTGGAAACGGCGCTGGCCGGCGCCGACGCCTTCAACGCCCCGATGCGGGATCTCGTCACCGAGTACCGCTGGGGCGAAATCCGAAACCGCCCGGGGCTGGATCGCAAGACCCGCGGCATCATCAACCTGGCCATGCCGACGGCGCTCAACCGCCCGCACGAGATCAAGGCCCACCTCCGGGGCGCGCTGAACAACGGCCTCTCGAAGGAGGAAATCGCCGAGGTCTTCCCGCGAACCGCCGTCCACCGCGGCGTGCCGGCCGCCATCGACAGCTTCCGCATCGCCCGCGAGCTTTTCAGGGAAATGGAGGCCGAGGCCGGCGGCTGAGGGGGTGTTGTCTGCCAAGGGTTGCCCCTGGTGGCTGCGGATTGCGGCCGTCCCTCGATTTGCTGCACTGTCATAACCGGTCTTCTCTATGCCGCCTTGATCTGCCGCGAAACCCATTCATTCAAGCTGACGCCCTCGGCCGCGGCCCTATTGACCGCCTTGCGATGCAATTCGGGCTCGGTGCGGATCATCATGTTTCCGGAAAACGACTTGTCCGGCGGCTCGCCACGCTCGGCACAAAACGCAAGGTAGTCATCGACGCTCTCGCGGAAAGCCCGCTCAACCTCCGCATAGGTCCCGCCCTCGAACGTAATCACGTCGCGAAGGCCGATGACCCTCCCGGCGAAAACACCCTCGGCCGCGTCGACGGTACCGACATAACCCTTGTATTCAAACATGGCTCCAAGCTCCCAAGCGTCTAATCTGGCCGAATGCCAGCTTCCTTGAGGAAATCCCGGACGCTCTCCACGGCGTATTTCTTGACTTCCTTTTGCGGGTGCGGCCGGTGGAAAATGGCCCGCACTCCATTAAGCGCCACGCGAACGCGGCTCCCGGCGCCCTCGCTGATATCGGCCCCAAGGCTCCGAAAAAGGACCTCGATGTCCGGCCACCGAACATCGCCCCGCGTCGGGCGGGCGAAGAGGGCGGCCAAGGTCTTGCGTTGCGTGGCGTTCACGTGAGTATGATAGCGGAAATTGCAAGCATAACCAAGAGCGATTGCTCGAGATGCCATCAGATATCCAGGACCGGTTGCCGGGGTTCGGCCGGTATGAGTTTGCCGGCGCCGACGCCTTCAACGCGCCGATGCGGGACCTCGTCACCGAGTACTGCTGGGGCGAAATCTGGAACCGCCCGCAAGCTGTTCAAGGAAATGGAGGCCGAGGCCGGGGAGTGAGGCCCATCGCGCGGGATAGTTGCCTTGCTCTCTCCGGCAACCCGTGCGAGAAGGGTTCCATCATACTCCATTCATGCAGTGGGAAATGGAGAGGGGGGAACCGGTGGTTCAGGGGGCGTTGTTTACCCGCGATTTCCTCGACGAGGGCATCGTCGAATCGCCGGCATGGTGCGCCCTGGACGATGCGGCCGTCGGTACCTTCCGCCAAGCGGTGCTCGACGTTTACCGCTCGTTCCCGACCGATGGGAAGCCCAGCGAGGCGCAAACCGAAGACGACTTGATCTGGAAGGTGCTGGCCCTTCCCGGGTGGGAGCACGTTACTCTGGCCCGCACCTTTCTGGCCGAGGCCAACACGCTCGAACGCGAAGTGTCAAACCTCGTCAACGAAGCCTACGGCCTGACGCCGGAAGAGGTGGACCTGATGTGACGGACGGCGCCGCCGAGGATGCCGCTTGCGAAAGAATTGCGATGAAAGAACCGCTTATTTCATACAAACGTGCGCGCCAGGAAATTGCCCTGGCGCTTGATATATCCAAGGTTTTGTACCCAGTCCTTATCGCTCTTGGGATCGTGTTTCTGGTTTTGTACCTAAACGATGAGGGGGCGATACTTCCTCAGCCCGACGGAACTTTTCTGGTGATGCTTTTGCTCATCTCCGGATGCGCGTTGGTGTTGCGCGAGTTGCATGGCGTCATGCCGCGCTTTGGCGCGACCCACGGTTTGATCGTGTCGTGGGGCGGCTTCAAGGATTCGGTGTTGCGCGAGGCCCGCCCGCTCTATTTCCAAATCCGCCTGTGGGATGCCGGCGACCTTGTCACGGCTCTTCAGGAAACCTACGAGAAACTGTCCCCCGAACTCCAGGCCGAATTGCCCCTCAAGCGGCTCTGGGTGCTGGTGGAGGAGGAGTGAGGGCCGGCACGCATACAGGTGGCCGACAACCGGCGACTCCTCCCTTCACCCACGTAGTCTAACAATTCACTCTCACGCCGCGCGCGGCCGCACCGTGCGGGCGATCTCTTCGCCCCTTTCCGCCTCGGCGGTGAGCAGGTCGAAGCGGGCCTGCAATCTCATCCAGTATTCGGCCGGGCCGCCGAAATAGCGCCCGATCCTCAGGGCGGTGTCGGCGGTGATCGCCCGCCGGCCGGCGATGATCTCGGTCAGGCGGTTGGCCGGAACGCTCAGCGCCTGGGCGAACTGGTTGGCCGACAGGCCCATTTCGTCAAGCTCCTCCTTCAGGAACTTGCCGGGGTGGACCGGCGGCAGGTTCAGCCTATCGATGGTAATCGGCGATTTCGACGTCATAGGCGTCTCCATTCTCGAAGCGGAAGCAAATCCGCCATTGGTCGTTGATGCGGATGCTGTATTGGCCCTTGCGGTCGCCCCGCAACGCCTCGAAGCGGTTGGACGGATAGACCATCAGATCGTGGATGGTCTGGGCCTCGTCCAGCCGGGTCAACCGCCGCCGCGCCTGCTCGGCAAAGGGTGCGAATTGCTTGACGTGGTTCCCACGGCTGAGCTCGGCGGTCCGCTTGTCGGCGAACGTCTTGATCATGACGGCAATGATACTACGCGATACGGATAACGTACAAGAGGGTCCCGCGGGGCCGCCCGGCACCGCGCGCGGAGCCTCTTTGGGCGCCTCGGATCGGGCCTCCGCCGCTGGCCGACTCCCCCCCACCCTCGAAACTTATCCACAGCCCGGAATAAGTCCGCGCGGACCGAGTCTACGACTCCATGACAGGGCGCTCCGGCGGTTGCTGCGGGGCGCGACGGGCCCCGGCGTCGCCGCGAGGGCCCCGGGGGCATGGGCGGCAGATCCACCCCCCGTCCGAGGCTGCAGTCGAGGAGGAGCTACCATGGGGTTTTCCATCCGCACGACCCTGTTGGGAACCGCCAGCGCCCTTGCCATCGCCTTGGCGGCGGGTCAGGCGGCCCCGGCCCCCCGGGGCGGCCCCGACCTGTCGGTGGGGCCGGACGGAAGCACCCGCCCGCCCGCGATCATCCTCGCCCAATCCTCCGACGGCGGCGGCGACGGAGGTGACGGCGGGGGTGACTCCGGTGG
>JACZKS010000102.1 GCA_014859895.1 Rhodospirillales bacterium | reverse complement strand
GCACTCGGCACTCGATTACCTGTCGCCCGAGGAGTACGAATTAAACGCGCCGAGCTTGCGCCGGGCGGTACCGCCCGGCGCAAGCTCGATCACAGAGACCTGTCCCTGATTTCCGTGTCTCAGGCAAAGGGTGCAGTCCATAAGTATGGTGTCCCCGAAATTATAGGCGTCGCCGGTAAAGTCCTACCGAAATACTCCGTTACAAAAAGGCGGTCCTGCCGAAACATGCGGGAAACACGCCGGGTCTAGGGTCGCTCGTCTCGGAGGGAGGCGGCCAACGCCTTGGCCTTGCCTCTCCTCCGGCAGCGCCACCAGGCCGCAAATCAAAGCAAGAGGAGAAGTTCAATGATTGCCACCCCATACGATCCCGCCGACAGCGCCTCCCGGTCCGGCCGCGCCGTCGCCACCAGAACTCTCGTCCCCACCGAGGCGGCGGGATCGCCGATCCAGCGCTACGCCACCGCGGCGACGGCGTCGCTCTTCCTGGTGACGGGGGTAAGCGGCGTGCTCATGTTCTTCCATGTCGGCGGCAAGATGTTCACCAGCCTGCACGAATGGCTGGGCCTCCTCTTCTTGGTTGCCGCGGCGCTTCACCTGGTCCGCAACGGCAGGGGCATGATCAAGCTCATGAAGACGGCGCGGGCGCGCGTTCTCTTCGGTTTGACCGGGGTTGCGGCGGCGGCCTTCATCGCAGCATCGATGGGGGCTGCTGCCAGCAATCCGTTCGTGGACCTGGCCCACGCCGTCGAAAAGGCGCCGATTGCCGCCGTCGCCCCTATGCTCGGTGTTTCGGTAGAGGATCTTGCGGTACGCCTGCGCGGCGCTGGGGTCGACGTGACGGGGGCGGACCAGACCTTCGCCGAACTGGCCGCCGGCCAGGGGGTGGCGCTGCCGCGCCTGCTGGCAGCCGCGGTGCGCCCGATGGCACAGCCCTGAGACGCCGCGTCTAGCGTTCGGCCTCGATCTCGTCGAGGAAGGTCAGAAGATGGTCGCGCACCAGCGTGTAGGAGGGACCGCCGCCGAACTCGACGCCGACGGCCGCCGCCTCGATGACCTGCTGGCGGGTGGCGTCGGCGGCCATGGCGTTGGCGACGTGGACGGCCAGCGACGAGGACGACGCCAGGGCAACCGAGCAGGCAATGGCCGCCAGTTCCTTTTCGCGGGTATCGAGGGCGCCCGGCGCGTAATAGCGCTCGACCATTTCGCGAAAGCCTGCGAACAGGTCGGGGGCCTCGTGCTTCAGCCGTTCGCTGGCGCGGCGGCGATCCTGGAGGATCTGTTTGGCGCTGATCGTCATGGACGAGTCTCCCGCTGGCATGGATGGGGGCCGCCGCGTGGGGGCGCCGGCCCAGGCCGCGAAGTCTAGCGCGCCGCGGGCGGGGGGTCGACCCCAGGAAAAGAAACGGGCGCCCCTGGAGGCGCCCGTTGTCTTCTGCGAAGCGCGGGAAGGGGGCTCAGGGCGTGCCGAGGATCTGGTCGATCCGGGTCTGGGTGAGGCCGACCTTGGCGGCCGTGCGCAGGATGTCCTCCCAGGCGCCGCCGGCCATGGGGACGCCGTTGGCGAGGCGCTCCTTGCGGGCCAGCCGCTCGGGGTCGCCGGGGACCAGCACCTGGCCGCCCTCCTTCTCGGGCTTCGAACTGGTGAAGAACTCGATGTAGCTCTTGATCTCCGCGGCGAAGCCGCCGTCTGCGTTGAAGGCGGCGACATCGAGGAAGATGGCCAGCATATTGTTGGCGTACGGACGCGGCAGCGGCCCGGCGCAGCCGGCCGCGGTAAGTGCGCCGGCCAGCAGTTCGGTCACGAAAGCAAGGCCCGAGCCTTTGTGGTCACCCAGCGCACGCAGAGCGCCCGGGCCATCCATCGGGTTGGCCACCGCGCCTGGCGCCACCTCGCCATAGAGCAGCGTGGGGTCGTTGGAGCGCTTGCCGTCGGGGCCGATCAGCACGTCGGCCGGCAGCGGCTTGCCGCCTTGCAGCGTCACCAGAGCCTTGCCCTCGGCGACCGCCGCGGTGGCAAAGTCGAGGATGACGGGGTCGCGTCCTTCGACCGGCAGGCCGATGCAGACCGGGGCCGTCGACATGCGCCGCTCGATGCCGGCGAACGGGGCCACCAGCAGGCTGGAGCGGACGTTGACGAAGCCGATGAACACCACATTCGATGCCGCCGCCATTTCGGCCCATGTGCCGATGCGCCCCATGTGCCCGGAATTGCGCAACGCGACCACGGCGACGCCATTCTTCTTGGCCTTGTCGATGCCGATTTGGGTGGCTTCCTTGCCGATGATCTGGCCGAACCCGTTATGGCCGTCGACGATGGCGATGGCCCCCATATCGCTGACGACGGAAAGGTGGTGGCCGGGGAACACCCGGCTGCCGATCCAGGACACGTAGCGGCCGGTGCGGATGACGCCGTGGCTGTCGTGGCCGGTGAGGTTGCCGTCCATCATGTAATGGGAGACCTGCCGCGCTTCCTCCGCTTCGCAGCCGGCCGCCTGGAAGATGGCGGCGACGAGCCGCTCCAGCGCGGCGGCCTGGACGATGACCCCGCCCTTCTCGGTTGTCTTGACTGACGACATTTTGGTTTCGGCTCCTTTGTGTGCGTGGATCGGCACCTCTACCCATGCCGTAGGTTGCGGTCGGGGATCATGGCGCGGTCCAGATTGGCGTCGTACGGCATCGGAACGATGCCGGAGAAGGCGCGCACCGGTCGAGTGCGGAAAAAGCTTTCCCGGCGCGCCGAAAATTGTCAACAATTTTGTCGACCCCTGGCGGTGGCGATTGACATTTGGGGGCGGGACTGCGACCTGTTTGGGCACGGCGGCGGCCGGCCGCCGAACAGACATCAAGGGGATGGCAGCATGGGCGAGACGCGCTATCGGGCGGAAGATCTGCGGACATTCGCGGCGCGGTTGCTGGAGCGGGCCGGACTGCCGGCCGAACGCGCCGCCGTGGTGGCCGACATCCTGGTCGAGGGCGATCTCATGGGTAAGACCACCCATGGCTTGCAACTGATGGCGCCTTATTTGAAGGAGGCCCGCGGCGGCGGCATGACGCTGGCCGGTGAGCCCGATGTCGTCGCCGACGCCGAGGGCGTGTTCACCTGGGACGGCAACTATCTGCCCGGACCGTGGCTGGTGCTGGAGGCGATGGCCGAGGCCGAACGCCGCGTCCGCCGTTACGGCGTGGCCACGGCGGTGATCCGCCGCTGTCACCATATCGGCGCCTTGCAGGCTTATTTGCGGCGGGCCACGGAAAAGAACCTGATGATGATCCTGATGGCTTCCGACCCGCGCGAAGACAGTGTGGCGCCGCACGGCGGTCTGGCGCCCTGCTACAGCCCCAACCCGATCGCCGTCGGCATTCCGACCGACGGCGCGCCGATCCTCGTCGACGTCAGCCTGTCGACGACCGCCAACGGCGTCGTCAACCGGGCCCGGGCCGATGGCAGGAAGCTGCCTGGGCCGTGGCTCAAGGACAACCAGGGGCGGCCGAGCGATGATCCCAACGTGCGCTTCACCGAGCCGCCGGGGGCCCTTTACCCGCTGGGCGGCGCCGACTTGGGCTACAAGGGTTTCGGCTTGGGGCTGATGGTTGAGGCGCTGACCGCCGCCCTGGGTGGCCACGGGCGGGCCGACCGGCCGGCCGAGTGGGGGGCCTCGGTCTTCCTGCAGTTGATCGACCCGGCCCGCTTCGGCGGCAGCGAGGCGTTCAGGCGCGAAACCGGCTTCCTGGCCGAAGCCTGCCGGTCCTCGCCGGCCGCCGCCGGCGATCCGCCGGTCCAGATGCCCGGTGACGGCGCTCTGCGCAAGCGGGCCGAGCAGTTGGCGGCGGGAGTGCGCCTCTATCCCGGGATCATGGAAATGCTGACGGAGCGTGCGGCCGAACTGGGCGTGCAACCGCCGGCGCCGATAGCCTAGGAAAGACCGGCAGGGAGGGGACTCATGAAAATCAGCGAAGTGAACAGCTATGTCCTGCAATACGCGCTGGACGAGGAACTGGGTTATTCCCAGCAATACTATGCCAAGCGCACCGCCCATATCGTCGAGGTCGTCACCGACGAGGGGATCAAGGGCTACGGCGAGGCTTTCGGGGGCGGCGGCGTCGCCTTCGGCAACAAGGCCATCGTCGAGAAGACCATCGGCCCGATGATCCTCGGCATGGACCCGCTGGACTGCGAAGTCATCTGGCACAAGGTCTACAACCTGCTGCGCGACCACGGCCAGAAAGGCATGCCCCTTCAGGCCCTGTCCGGCATCGACATGGCGCTGTGGGATATTGCCGGCAAGTTCTACGGCCAGCCGGTCTACAAGCTTTTGGGCGGAGCCTTCCGCGAGCGCATCGAGGTCTATGGCTACGGCATGATGTTGCAGCGCGTGCCCAACTTGAAGGAGCGCTTCGCCCGCGAGAGTGCCGCCATCGCGGCGAAGGGCTTCACCGCTACCAAGATGAAGATCGGCCTGGGGCCGAAGGAGGACTTGGCGCTGGTGGAAACCGTACGCCGGGCTATAGGCGACGATATCAAGCTGATGGTCGACGCCAACCACGCCTATACCGCGCGGGAAGCCATCCCGCTGGGCCGCGAGTTGGAGAAGTTGGGCGTCTATTGGTTCGAGGAGCCGGTGGCGCCCGAGGACCGGCAGGGCTATCGCGACGTCTGCCTGGCGCTCGACATGAACGTCGCCGGCGGCGAGGCGGAATTTACCCGCTGGGGCTTCCGCGACCTGATCGAGGGCCGCTGCGTCGACGTCCTGCAGCCCGAGGTATGCGGTCTGGGCGGCATCACCGAATACCGCAAGGTGCTGGCCCTGGCGCACACCCATTTCGTGCCGGTGGTCAACCATGTTTGGGGATCGGCGGTGGCGGTGGCCGCCAACCTGCATCTGCTGGCGGCGCTGCCCGACCTGCCGGGCGGGGCGCATCCGGTCCAGCCGCTGCTGGAATACGACACCACGCCCAACCGCTTCCGCGAGGAACTGCTGGCCGAACCGCTCGACGTGCTGGGCCGGGTCGGCCGGGAAGGCGGCACCATCGGCCTGCCGAATGGACCGGGCTTCGGCTTCGAGATCGATTGGGATTTCGTCCGTCATTTCCGGGCGGCCTAATAGTTTTGGGGACACCATATTTAATTCATCCGTGAATTAAATATGGTGTCCCCAAAACTGCGTTCGAGTTCTGCGCGTAATACGCGTGATGGACCATTGTTCCCTCGGTTCCTGGCCTTTCGCCGATGGGCCGCCCGACTCATCGTCAAGGTCCGCCGAGGGGGCGGCGCCTCTCTTCGCCACCCCGGCCGGATCGGGCGCGCATCCCTGCCCAACCTGCTGATAAAACTCATAATTATCCAAAAGTTCCTATCCAAGTGACTGAATTGTCAACAAAATTGTTGTCGATTGCCTTGACATTGAAGTCACACGCCGTATCAAGGAAGAGAGGTGAAACCCCACTCAAGCCAGGATAACAGGGAGATTTGTCATGAAATGGCTTCACGTATCTGCCCTGATTCTCTCTTCGGTTGTTTTCGCGGCATCACCCGCCCCAGCCCAGGAAACCCACAACTGGACGTTGGGCGACGTCGATTCCCCGGCCCACTGGGGGCCGACGGCGGCCCGCAAGTTCGCGGAAAGCGTCGACAAGGCGACGTCGGGGCGGGTCAAAATCACCGTCTATCCCGTTGAAAGCCTGTACAAGGGCAGGGATGCGCTCGACGCGGTTTCCAAGAACCTGACCCAGATGTACCGGGTCGGCGGTCTGCATACCGCGGGTGAAGAGCGGGTCCTCGAGCTATTGGACCTCCCCTTCTTTGTCCCGAACGACTACGCCTTCCGGAACAAGCTGTGGGACACGCTCGTCCCGTTGTACCGGGAACTGCTGAAGGCGCGTTTCGGCGTTTACGTCGCCGATATGCATCAGGCCGAGCCCCGAATGGTCTACGCCAAGAACGCCTTCAAGTCCCTGGCCGATCTGACGGGGCGGAAGATCCGCACCGCCGGGCCCTCGGAAACCGAGTTCACGCGGGCCATCGGCATGGTGCCCGCCACCATCATGCCCTCGGAAATCTACACCGCCCTTCAGCAGGGGGTGATCGACGGCAACTGGGTGGCCGACGCTCCCCACTTCTACAACAAGGGCTACGAGGTCACGAAGTACATCTACGACGTCGGCAGCGGCGGCTTCACCTTCTACGTGATGGTGAACCAGGAGGCGATGGACAAGCTCTCCGAGGCCGACCGCAAGACGGTGATGGCCGAACTGGCCACCTATTCCATGGACCTGCGCAAGGGCACCGAGGACGGCTACGTCAACGGCCGCACCTGGCTGAAGGAAAAGGGGATGGAGGTCGTGCCGCTGGCCGCCGAGGACCGCGCCACCATGCAGAAGGCCGCCGACCAGATCGTCGAGAAGTGGCAGGGGCAGCTTGATGCCGAGCAGCGCAAGCTCTACGACGTCGCCAAGAAGATGATCGCCGAGTACAACGCGGCCAAGAAGTAGGGATGGAGACGGGGTGATGCCCGTCCTTTCCGCCCTGCGGACTCTCCTGGACAGGATCACTGCACCGGCAGCCTACGGGCTCGCCGGTGCAGGGGTCTTGGCCCTGGTGGCGATGATGGGCGTCGTCACCTTCGACGTCATCCTGCGCTATTTCCTCAACCGGCCGACGGTGTGGGCCGGCGAAGTGGCCTCTTTCCTGACCATCGCCGTCGTCTTCTTCGGGCTCGCCCAGAACATGCGGCTCGGCGATCACATCCGCATCGACGTCTTCACCAACCTGCTGTCCGAGCGGGCGCGCCTCGTCCTCGACGTCGTTGCCCATGCCATCGCCATCGTCTTCTCGGTCGTGCTGCTGATGGGCTGCTGGCTGCGCTTCGACAACTTCTGGATCCGTCAGACGGTCAGCGACTCGCCGATCATGGTGCCGCTGTGGATTCCCATGGTTCCCGTGCTGATCGGAGCCGCCGCCTTCTGTCTGGCCGCGGTGGCCGGCTTCGCCGCCCGCTTCCACGAACTGCTGAGCGGCCAGCCGGGCGACCCCGGCAGGCGCGGATAAAGCCGCCATGCTGGGACCGATCGTCCTGACCCTGGCGATGGCTGTCCTGCTGCTGGCGGCCGGCGTGTGGGTCGGGGTGGGGCTGGGGCTGTCCGGGGTGTTTGGGCTGGGCCAGGTTCTCGGCCTCGAGCGGACGCTCGACATCGTCGGCAAGATCGTCTGGGAGCAGAACACCAACTTCGTGCTGCTCGCCATCCCGATGTTCATCTTCATGGGCGAACTGCTGTTCCAGTCCGGCATCATGAGCAAGGTCTACTTGCGGGCGGCCACCGTGGTGACCGGCTTGCCGGGCGGCCTGTTGCAGGCCAACATCTTCGCCTGCACCATCTTCGCCGCCTGTTCCGGCTCGTCCGTCGCCTCGGCCGCGACCATCGGCTCGGTCGGCTATCCGGAGATCTCGAAGCGCGGCTACAACACGCCGATCGCGCTGGGCTCGATCGCTGCCGGCGGCACGCTGGGCATCCTCATTCCGCCCAGCATCATCTTCATCATCTACGGCAGCCTGGCCGACGTATCTGTCGGCAAGCTGTTCCTTGCCGGCCTGTTTCCGGGGCTCGGGCTGGCCGCGCTCTTCTCGCTTTACATCGGCGTGCGCTGCCTGCTCAACCGCGGTCTCGCCCCGCGGGTCGACCGTTCCAGCATGATCGACCGGCTGCGCGCCCTGGCCGGGTTATGGGAAATGGCCGTGCTGGTCGTCGTGGTGCTCGGCGGCATCTATGCCGGCGTCGCCAGCCCGACCGAGGTGGCGGCCCTGGGGGCGAGCCTGGCGCTGCTGTTCTCGATGGGTTCGGGCCGCTTCAGCCTAGCCATGGTCTGGCGGGCCGGCCTGGCGACGGTGCGCCAGACCAGCATGATCCTGTTCATCATCTTCACCGCCAAGATCCTGTCGATGACGCTGATCTATTTCCGGGTGCCGTCCGCCGTCGTCGCTTGGGTCGACACCCACGACCTGACCTTCGCCCATATCTTCCTGGCGGTAGCGGCGATCTATCTGCTGCTCGGCATGTTCATCGAGGGGATCGCCATGATGGTCCTGACCATCCCGTTCATCGTGCCGGTGATGGCGGTTGCCAACATGGATCCGGTGTGGATGGGGGTGGTGATCTGCATCCTCATCGAGGTGGGGCTGCTGACCCCGCCGGTCGGCCTTAATCTCTTCGTTCTGCAAGGCGTCACCAAGGAACCGATCCACGACGTGATCATCGGCACGATGCCGTTCCTGATCATCCAGTTCCTGATGATTGCGGCACTCTACTATTGGCCCGAGATCGCCCTCTTCCTGCCCCGCCTTGTCATGGGCTGACCGGACCCGCCTATTTCGGGGACACCATGTAAATTAAGTATGGTGTCCCCGAAATAGGAAGGGCTCCCGCCTGGGGAGCCCTTCCTGCCGTCCGTCGACCGTTGCCTCGGTCGGGGATCTGCCACGCCGGTGGCCTAAGAGGCCCTTCCGGCGATCCCCAATCCGTCGACCGATGGATTCGATTGTGGGGCTTTCATCGGACTGACCTTGTAGATCATCGCCGCCGCCACGATGCAGGCGGCGCCGGTAATGGTAAAGGCGACCGGGAAGTTGCCCATGTCGCCCAGCATGCCGCCGAGGATCGGACCGACGATGCCGCCCACGCCGTAAGCCAGAAAGACGTAAGGATAGTTCTGGCCGACCGTTTCGGTGCCGAAGGTATCCGCGGTCATCGTCGGGAAAAGCGCGAAGTTGCCCCCGAAGTTGAAGCCGATCAACATGGCGCCGAGATAGAGCAGGTATTCCTGACCCGCCATGAAGGGGAAGGCCAGCAGGATCAGTCCCTGGGTTCCCGCCATGATCAGGATGGAACGCCGACGGCCCAGCCAGTCGCTGAAGGTGCCCCATAGAATGCGTCCGACGCCGTTGGCCAGGCTGAAGAAGACGGCCATGGCGGTGCCGGCGATGGCACTGGCCTCGGCCTGGCTGATGCCGGTGGCCTGCAAGGCCTCCATCGGATAGAGCTTCATCAGACCGATCGACATAAGGCCGGCTCCGGCGCTGATGGTGTAGGTCAGGAAGATCAGGTAGAACTGTGGCGTCCCCAACATCTGGCGGCTGGTGAATGCCGTGGCGCCGTTGGTCATTCCGGCCGCGGCCTGCGGCGGGGTATAGCCCTCGGGTTTCCAGCCGAGAGGCGGGAACACCATCCAGATGCTTCCGATCAGGACCAGCCCGGCGAAGATGACGCCGTAGATGATGAAGGTCGTCGACAGGCCATAGTTGGCGAGCAGGTGGCCCCATTCGCCGGCCAGTTTGACCCAGGCCATGGCGCCGAAGCCGAAACCGGCCACGGCCAGACCGGTGATCATTCCCTTCTTGTCGGGAAACCACCGCATGCCGACCGCGATCGGCACCACGTAGCCGAGACCGATGCCGGCGCCGCCGAGGAGGCCGATCAGCAGATTGACCGACCAGAAGTGGGTGCCGCCGAACAGACCGGCCAGGACGTAGCTGACTCCCAGCACGACGCCGCCGGAGCAGGCCAGCTTGCGAGGACCCCAGTCGGCCAAGCGACGGCCGGCCCACACCATGACCACGGCAAAACTTGCCAAGCCGAGTGAAAAGACGACCTGGGTTTCAAGGTTAGTCCACCCCGCTGCCTTAAGCGGGGGAGTGAAAACAGACCACGCGTAAATCGCACCCAGACTGAGCTGGATCAATATGGCCCCAAGGACCACAAGCCAGCGATTCATAGTTTTATTTTCCGCCATGCGGATATTCCCCTCAGGTTAGTCCAAGAACGTGTCCTCCCCACACGCATTGCATGGCGCGGTGGCAAGCCGGGCCATGGCCACAAACTGTGACGCGATGATTTCGGAGGAAGGTACGGAGAGGCGTGGGTGTTCTTGGAGCAATGGACGTTTCCTCCACGCGGTCAGGCCGGCGAGGCCGGCCCCACATCCGCAGTTCGGTTTTACGTCAACCCCTGGTCGAAATCAACGAACATCGGACTGCGGGAATAGCGAGGAGTCGGCGGAGGGCATCGTCTCGCTAGCAAAGATGCGGTGCTATTGGCAGTTCACATACGACTTGGCGAGATGTATCGTGAAAAACAGCCCGGTAACGAGGCACCATCTGGCATCGCACCAAAAAGGGGAGCGGGCGATGCAAAGATGACGTCGGGTTGTATGAGGGAGCTGGATTTCCCAGATCGGGAATTCCGTGCGGCGAGGCACAGGGTAGGCGACGGAAGGGACACACAATGCCCATCAAGAAGATCCTGATCGCGGTCCGCGGTTCAGAATCGTCGAGGTCCACGATTGAAACCGGTCTGCTGTTGGCAGCCACCTTGAAGGCGCACGCCGAGGTGCTGCATGTACTGGCCGATCCGCTCCATGCGGTGCCGGCCTTCGGCGACGGCATGACCGGCCGGATGGCCGATCAACTGGTATCGATATCGGAAAAGGACGTGGCGGAACGGGCCAGGCTGGCCCGCAGTATGTTCGACCAATACTGCATCCGCAACCAGGTGCCGGTCGTGACCGTCAATCCGCCGGCCGGGGAGTTTTCGGCGGCATGGGTGGAAATGATCGGCTACGCCGACGCGCTGATGCGCCGCCGCGGCCGGCTGGCCGACATGATCGTGCTCGGCAAGCCGACATTCAAACCCAAGCTGGCCACCAGTATGACCGCGCAGGCCGGGCTGTTCGAAACCGGCCGGCCGGTCCTTATCGCGCCGCCGGATACGCCGAAGGCCATCGGGCGTAACATCGCCATTGCCTGGAACGGAAGCGCCGAAGCGTCGCGCGCGGTGGCCGCCGCGACCAACTTCTTTGCCGCTGCCGAGAAGGTCACCGTGCTGACCGCCGAGAGCGAACGCACTCCGGCCGAGGCCGCCCAGGAACTCGCGGACTATCTGTCGCTCCATGGTGTTCGCGCCGAAACGCGGATTTTCGCCCACATGGCGGATAAGCCGTTGGGCGGCGCCGCGTTGCTGAAGGCGTGCGACGATGTCGGGGCGGATCTTCTGGTCATGGGCGCCTTTATCGCCAGCGGCTTCCGCGAGCTGATCATGGGCAATGCGACGCAACAGGTGCTGGGCGAGGCGACGATTCCGGTCCTGATGGGGCATTAGGCGAAAGCGCGGCCGTTTCCGGCGCCGGATTTGGTGCAATTCACGTCCCTGCGGGAAAACCGTGCTTGACTGGCGGGGCCAACGGATTTAGCTGATCGGACGTGCCGCCGGCCAGGACGGGGATGATCGCCGGCGATACGAGAGAGGCAGGGGCGCCGAGCCGTCGGGATGACGGACGTTGGACATCACCCCGGCGGGCACGAGGCGGCGCACCTGCGTCTTCCATGTTCCCACCCCTCAGGTCGCACAGGTCCCGGACCGGCTTCGCCGATCATGGTTCGCCCCTGGAGGCGAAAGGCGTCGTGACATGCATTTGACCGGACCGCCCGCGCTCGGGCTTCGTCCTTAAAGCCGCCAGGCCTTCGTTTTCGAATGAAGGCCGACGGAACGGGGCGGACCTGTTCTTTCCTAGGTTTCGCCCACTGTTCATATCTTCGCATCCGCTCCCGTTAGGGAACGGCGGACGCATTCTGCGAATGGATCCAGAGACATGCAGATCACGAGTATCGCTTCCGGGCTTCGTTTCGACAACCTGAGGGGCGATCTGTTTGGAGGCGTCACCGCCGCCATCATTGCACTGCCCCTTGCGCTCGCCTTCGGCGTGGCATCGGGAGCGGGGCCCATGGCTGGGCTATACGGCGCCATCTTCGTCGGCTTCTTCGCATCCCTATTCGGCGGCACGGCGACCCAGGTTTCGGGGCCGACCGGGCCGATGACGGTGGTGATGGCCATCGTCATCACCCAGTATGCCCACGAGCCGGCCCTGGCTTTTACCGTCGTCATGATGGGCGGGCTTTTCCAGATTCTCTTCGGCGTCCTCAGGCTGGGCAACTTGATCAGCCTGGTGCCTTTCACCGTGGTTTCGGGCTTCATGAGCGGCATTGGCGTCATCATCATCATCCTGCAACTCGGTCCGTTGGTCGGACACGCCGCACCGCAGGGCGGCATCATGGCGGCGGTCCTGGCACTGCCCGATTTCTATGCGCATCCCAACTGGCACGCCCTGGCGGTCGGAGGCCTGACCGTGGCCATGGTCTATTTGATGCCGAAGCGGATCAGCCGCATCCTGCCGGCGCCCCTGTTGGCCCTGGTCGTGGGCTCGGTGCTGGTGCTGCTGGTCCTCAACGACGCCCCGGTGCTTGGCGATATCCCGACCGGCGCGCCGACACCGCACCTGCCGAC
The DNA here is from genome assembly GCA_014859895.1 of Rhodospirillales bacterium. Lineage (GTDB taxonomy): Bacteria > Pseudomonadota > Alphaproteobacteria > Rhodospirillales > Shumkoniaceae > Shumkonia. The sequence goes on along the minus strand of JACZKS010000102.1, from coordinate 41,602 downwards.
CCTCGAGTGGGCGGCGTTGCCCCAGATGCTGTCCTCGGCCCTCGTCCTCTCCCTGCTGGGGTCGATCGATACCCTGCTCACCTCGCTGGTCGCCGACAGCATGACGCGGACGCTGCACAAGCCGAACCGCGAACTGATCGCCCAGGGCATCGGCAACATGGCGGCCGGCCTGTTCGGCGGCATTCCCGGCGCCGGGGCCACCATGCGCACGGTGGTCAACATCCGCTCGGGCGGCAAGACCGGGCTGTCCGGCATCATTCATGCGCTGCTGCTACTGGCCATCATCCTGGGGCTAGGGCCGTTGGCCAGCACCATCCCGCACGCGGTTCTGGCCGGTATCCTGATCAAGGTCGGCGTCGACATTATCGACTGGCGGTATATGACTCATATCCGCTACGCCCCGCGGCCGGGCGTCGCCATCATGTTCCTGGTGTTCGGGCTGACCGTTTTCGTCGACCTGATCCTGGCGGTCGGCGTCGGCATGGTCGCCGCCAGCCTGCTGTTCGTCAAACGCATGGCTGATCTCCAGATCGCCCATACCCATGCCCGCAACGTTTCCCTGGAGGCCCTTCTGCACGAAGAGGAGGCCAAGATCCTGGCCCGCCACGCCGGTCACGTCATCCTCTACCACCTGAGCGGGCCGGTCAGTTTCGGCGGCGCCAAGGGGATGATGCAGGGCCTGGCTCTCGGCAACGGGCACAAGGTGGTCGTCGTCGACTTTTCCGACGTGACGCTGATCGACACTTCCGGGGCTTTCGCCGTCGAGGACCTGCTGCACCGGGCCCACGCCGGCAATCAGCACGTCCTCCTCGCCGGGCTGAAACCGCAGGGCAGAAAGGTGATGGAGGGCTTGGGAATCCTCAAGCCGGTGCCGCGCGAACACATTTTCAACACGCGACTGGAGGCCATCCGGTACGCGGGCGACATGGTCGTTTCCGGAGAGGTGGAAAAACCCGCCGCCTGAGGCCGGACCGGGACGCGCCCCGAAAGGGGCCGTCCCGCCCTAGCTTTCGTCGACGCCGAGCAGGTCGGCGTTAAGCTGGCCCATGGCGAGCAGCAACTGGAAGATGGCGATCTGCTCGTCATAGGATGCCTGGACGAAATTGATGCGGGCGTTGAAGATCTCGTTTTGGGCGTCGAGCACGTTGATCACGGTTTCCTTGCCGGCCTCGCGCAGTTTCTGGCGGGCATCAAACACCTCGGTGGCGATGTTGACCGCATTTTCCAGCAATTCGACGCGCTGGCGGGCGGTCAACAGGGCCTGCCAGGACACCCGCGCCTGTTCGACGACGCGCCGCGCCGTCAGTTCCTGAACATCCTTCTTGGCGCCGTAGTCATATGCGGCCTGGGTGCTTTTCGACGAGGTGGTGAGGCCGCTGAACAGGTCCCACGACGCTTGCAGCAGGACCTGGTAGTCCCGCTTGACGCCAACCACGGCATCGACGTTCTTCTCGAGATTCCATTTGCCGACCAGATCCACCGACGGCATGTATTCGGAAAGGATGCGCTTCTTCTGTTCGCGCGCCACCGCCACGCCGGCCATGCTGTTGACCACCGCCGGGTTTTCGTCGAGCGCGACGTCGAGGGCCCGCTCCAGGCTTTCGGGGATGAGCTGGACCGGGGCGGGTGGATCGTTCATCTCGTCGAGGTTGGGGGCGTGGTTGAACACGCGCACATAGCGGCTGATGGCGTCTTCCAAGCCGCCCTCGAAGGTGACCCGCCGCTCCTTGGCGATTTGTAGGCGTGACTTGGCCTGCAGAACGTCCACCGCGATGCCGGCGCCGCGCTGTACGCGTTCATCCTCGAGGTTGAGCTGGGTCTGGATGTTCCCTTCGTTGCTGGCCGCGAGTTCGATCAGCCGACGCTGGCGCATGACCGACAGATAGGTGCGGATGCCCTCCAGAAGGGTGTTCTGGCGGGTGCCCTCGAGCGACACGCGGGCGATCTCGGCGTTGATCTCGGCGATCTGCACCCCGGTCGTCGTCGAAAATCCGTTGAACAGGTTTTGGGTAACGGTGAGCGTGGCGCTGTCGCGCATTCTCGCGTAGGGCTCACCGCCCGGCGTCGCCCGTTGCGACGGGCCGTCGAGATTCTGGTGGCCGGTATCGCCGGTCAGCTTGACGCGCGGCAGGTATTCGGCCCGCAACTGACTGACGCCTTCGCGCGACGAGCCGACAGCTTTTTCGGCGGCCATGATGTCGGGATGCGAAACAAGAAGGCCGCGCAGTTCGTCCTTCAGCGGATTGGCGAGCGCCAAGCCCGCGGCGCAAAGGCAGGCGCCGAACGCGATCCCCGCACAGGCATTGGTCAAGATTCTGGACGTCACCTTGGGCTCCCGACCTGCCGGCATTATACCATCCGGTATTGTTAATGATTGGTGTATGATCCGCTCTATCCCGAATCGTGCACTCAAAGCAGGCAAACGCACAACAACAATGGCGCGATGCGAAAAAAACCGGCACCGCCCCTCTCGACCGTGCGCCGCATAATCTAGCGCGTCTGGCACGGATTTCCAAAGGGTTTCCGCGGCTTTCGCGGTCATGGATGCAACAGGCGGCCCGCAGCCCGCATGGCAACCCCGGCGGAAATTGACCTTGACCGGAAGGCGGGAGGGGAGTGACTGTCATGGGCATTGCAGGATCGAGTTTCGGGGGAACGTTTTTTTAAAACAGGGGAGAAGCCAGATGACGATGTTGCGACTTGCGGCCGCGACCGCGGCCTTGACGTTTGCCACCGGCGTGGCGGTGGCGGAAACTTGGGATATGCCGACGCCCTATCCGGATTCCACGTTTCATACGGTCAACATCAAGCATTTCGCCGAGGACGTGAAGGCGGCCACCAAAGGCAAGCTGGAAATCAAGGTGCACAGCGCCGGGTCGCTGTTCAAGCACCCCGAGATCAAGAACGCGGTGCGTGGCGGCCAGGTGCCGATCGGCGAATTCTTCATTTCTTTGCTCGATAACGAGAACGCGGTGTTCGGCGTCGACGCGGTGCCGTTCCTCGCTACCGACTATGCCGCCGCCAAGAAACTGTGGGCGGCGGCGCGTCCGGCGACCGAGAAGCTGTTCGACCAGCAGGGAATATCCATTCTGTTCGCCGTGCCGTGGCCTCCGCAGGGGCTCTATACCAAGCGGGCGATCAACAGCATGGATGACCTCAAGGGCCTGAAGTTCCGGGCCAACAACCCGGCGGGCACGCGCCTGGCCGAACTGGCCGGGATGGTCCCGACCCAGATCGAGGTGCCGGATATTCCGCAAGCCTTCGCCACCGGACGGGTCGATGCCATGATCACTTCGCCCTCGACCGGCGCCGAATCGAAGTCGTGGGATTACCTGTCGCACTACTACCACACGCAGGCGTGGGTGCCGAAGAACGTCATCGTCGTCAACAAGCGCGCCTTCCAGCGCCTCGACAAGGACACCCAGAATGCCGTTCAGGACGCCGCCAAGAAGGCCGAGGAGCGCGGCTGGACGATGAGCATGGCGGAAACCGACGCCAAGCTGAAGATCCTGCGCGACAACAAGATGTCGGTGAACGACCCCAACGCCGCCCTGAAGACGGGTTTGGAGGCGATCGGCGAGAAGATGACCGCCGAATGGCTCAAGAGAGCCGGCGCCGAGGGCGAGGCCATCGTCAAAGCCTATCGGAAGTAGCAACGGGGCAAGGGGGCCGGCCACCGCCGGCCCCCGTTCCGAACAAGCATGCGCAAAGCTCTTGATTTTCTCTATCGGGGCAGCGGTGTCGTTGCTGCGGTATTTCTCGCCGCCATTTGCGCGGTGGTGCTGCTGCAGGTTGGCGCCAACGTCATCGACGCCGTCGCTAGCTGGCTCTTTGGCCATTCGTTTGGGCTGATGGTGCCGTCCTACGCCGAGTTCGCCGGCTTCTTCCTGGCCGCCACGTCGTTCCTGGCGCTCGCCTACACGCTGCGCTGCGGCGCCCACATTCGCGTGTCGATGATCATCCAGACCATGACCACGCGGCAGCGCCGTTTCATCGAGATCTGGTGCGCCGGCACAGGCGCCGTGTTGTCGGCGTACTTCGCGATCTACACCGCTGGACTGGTGATCGAGTCCTGGCAGTTCGGCGACGTGTCGCCCGGCATGGTCGCGATTCCCCTGTGGATCCCGCAGCTCCCGATGGCCGTAGGCCTGATCGTGCTGACCATCGCCCTCATCGACGAATGCGTCGAAGCGCTGGCCGGGCGCGAGCCGTCCTATGTCCACGGTCGTTTCGCCGGTGGCGACGCCGGGGCTAACGACGCCTCGGCGCCGATGGAGTAGGGGGCATGGAACAGATCGGCCTGTCGGTCGCCCTTATCGTCGCTTTGTTCACCCTGCTCGGCAGCGGCGTGTGGGTGGCGATCTCGCTGCTGGGCATCGCACTGTTCGCCATGATGGCGTTCACCAACGCGCCGACGGGGCTCGTGCTCGCCACCACCACCTGGGGATCGAGCAACTCCTGGGCCCTGGCGTCGCTGCCGCTGTTCATATGGATGGGCGAGATCCTGTTTCGCTCGCGCCTGTCGGAGGACATGTTCACCGGCCTTGCCCCCTGGCTCAACCGCCTGCCGGGGCGGCTGTTGCACGTCAACGTGCTGGGCTGCGGCGTTTTTGCCGCGGTTTCGGGTTCTTCGGCGGCAACCGCGGCGACCATCGGCAAGATGTCGATCCCCGAACTCGACCGCCATGGCTACCCACCGATCATGAGCATCGGCACCCTGGCCGGTTCGGGGACGCTGGGGCTTCTCATTCCGCCGTCGATCATCCTCATCGTCTATGGTGTGGCCACCGAGGAATCGATTGCCCGGCTTTTCATCGCCGGCGTCCTGCCCGGGCTCATGCTGGTCTTTCTTTTCATGGGCTACGTGGCGGCGTGGTCGCTGGTCTATCCCCACCGGATTCCGCCGGCCGATGCCACCATGGGCTTTATCCAGCGGCTCTACCAGACCCGCCGTTTGATTCCCATCCTGCTTCTGATCGCCGGCGTCATCGGCTCTATTTATGCCGGCGTCGCGTCGCCGACCGATGCGGCAGCGGTGGGCGTGCTGCTGTCGCTCGTCCTCTCCTGGTGGTCGGGAACCCTCTCGTGGCGGACGTTTGCCGACAGCTTGATGGGTGCTACCCGCACGTCGTGCATGATCGCTTTCATCTTGGCTGGCGCCGCCTTCCTGACGGTGGCCATGGGCTTCACCGGCATTCCGCGCCTGCTGGCCGAATGGATCGGCTCGCTGGGACTCACGCCCGCCATGCTGCTGGCCGCGTTGACCGTTTTCTTCGTCGTACTAGGCTGTTTCCTGGACGGCATCTCGGTGGTGGTGCTGACCACTGCGGTGATTCTGCCGATGATCGAGCAGGCTGGGATCGATAAAATCTGGTTCGGCATCTACGTTGTGCTGGTGGTCGAGATGGCTCAGATCACGCCGCCGGTCGGATTCAACCTTTTCGTGCTGCAAGGCCTGACCGGGCGCAACATCCTCTATGTCGCCAAAGCGGCGCTGCCCTTCTTCTTCCTGTTGCTGCTGGCAGTGGTGCTGATCATCGTCTTCCCCGAGATCGCCACCTATCTTCCCCAGCGCATGGCCGAACGTTGAGGCGCGCCTGCGGACCTGAGTCCTTGGCAGGGGGATGGCGCCATCCCATTTATCCGATGATGTCTAAGATCTTTAGGAAAATCCTTCTCGTATTGGTGATCGTGGTGGCGGGCGCGGCGCTGGCCATTTTTTACGCGGGAGTCCAACAGACGATGGCGCAGGATTGGCGAACGGCCAGCCGCGAGTCGGTCGGCATCGCCCCCGACCCGGCAGTGACGCGGGAAGCGGTGGCGCAGGTCTATGCGGCCCGGGCCGTCAGTTGGCGCGGTGTGTTGGGCGTGCACACCTGGATCGCCGTCAAACCGACCGGGGCACCCGCTTTCACCGTCTACGAGGTGGTGGGCTGGCGCGCAATGCGCGGCATGTCGGCGGTGGCCATCAGCAACCGAGCGCCGGATGGCCGCTGGTTCGGCGCCGCCCCCGATATCCTGGCCGACATTCGGGGCGAAGGGGTGGACGCCATGATCGAAGAGATCGACCGCGCCGCCAAGGAATATCCGTATCCGAACCAGTACCGGGTGTGGCCCGGCCCCAACAGCAACACCTTCACCGCGTTCATCGCCAGGAGGGTACCGGCGTTCAAGCTTGACCTGCCCCCCACCGCCATCGGCAAGGACTTCCTGCCGAACGGCGGCATCTTCGCCCAGCCGCCCGGCGGTGGCGGCTTACAGGTTTCCCTGTTCGGCCTTTTGGGCTTTCTGGTGGGGCCGGAGGAGGGGCTGGAGATCAACATCCTCGGCCTGACCTTCGGGGTCGATCCGATGGACCTGGCGCTCAAACTGCCGGCCGTCGGTCGTGTCGGATGGCCCAACGCCAGCGCCAGTGCCAACGTTAGCGCCAACGCCAGCGGCGGCTGAACGCTTTTCTCCTTTTCCCGACACGGCGCCTTGCGTCGCCGCGGCCAACCGCTATTTTGGGGGCCGCCGGATCGCCGGTGTGGCAGGACGCGAAGGGAAAACCATGAGCATTTGGGGAAAGGTTCTGGGCGGTATGGCCGGCTTCGCCCTGGGCGGGCCGCTCGGCGCCCTGATGGGAGCCTTCGCCGGCCACGTGATGGTTGACAAGAATCGTCAGGCCGGGCGGGCGCGCCTCGGCGGGGGCGGCCCGTTCGGGGCCGCCGGCATCGCCGACCGTCAGGCCGCCTTCACGCTGGCCGTCATCGTGCTGGGCGCCAAGATGGCCAAGGCCGACGGCCGGGTGACGACGGACGAGATCCGGGCCTTCCGCGAGGTCTTCCACATCCCACCCGAGGAAGCCGAAGCGGTGGGGCGGCTGTTCAACGAGGCCAAGCGGGACGCCACCGGCTTCGAGCCCTACGCCGCGCAGATCGCCCAGCTGTTCGCCAACGACCGCATGATGCTGGAGGAACTGCTGGGCGGGCTCTTTCACATCGCGCGCGCCGGCGGCGGCATCAATCAGGCCGAGGTTCAGTTCCTGCGCCAGGTGGCCGACATCTTCGGTTTCGACGGGCGTGCCTTCGAGCGCATCCGCACCACCCACATGGGCGGCGGCTCCGGCGGCGACGGCGATCCCTATGCCGTGCTGGGCATCAAGCGCAATGCCGCCGACGACGAGATCAAGCAAACCTACCGCAAGCTCATCCGCGAGCACCATCCCGACACCCTGATCGCCAAGGGGATGCCGCAGGAATTCATCGACCTCGCCACCCAGAAGATGGCCACCATCAACGCCGCCTACGACCGCGTCGCCAAGGAGCGGGGGCTGAGGTAGGGGCAAAGGCTCGGGCATCTCCATCGTTGACGAAGCGGGGGACCGAACGCATTGACGAAAAGCCGATCGGGCTCGAACTTGCGTTTCTTGGTCTTATGGATGATCATTATCGGGACGCTGTCGACATCATTCTGCGCCATAATGCCTGACATGACCGCCCACCGTTCTCCCAACTTTGAACCGCGGCTGGAAGGCCAGCCCATCGATATGCTGGTCATCCACTACACCGGCATGCCGACGGCCGAGGCGGCGCTGGAGCGCCTGTGTGATCCCGCCGCCAAGGTCGGTGCCCACTATGTGATCGACGAGGACGGCACGGTGCACCCGATGATCGACGAGGCGATGCGCGCCTGGCACGCCGGCGTGGCGTTCTGGCGGGGCGAGACCGACGTCAACGGCCGCTCCATCGGCATCGAGCTGGTCAACCCCGGCCACGAGTTCGTCTACCGGCCGTTCCCCGAGGCGCAGATGGCGGCTTTGATCGCCCTGGCCCGGGACATTGTCGCCCGCCATCCCATTCCGCCCACCAACGTTCTCGGCCATTCCGACGTGGCGCCGCGGCGCAAGACCGATCCGGGCGAGCTGTTCGACTGGCCGCGCTTGGCGGCGGCCGGCATCGGCCGTTGGCCGACGGGTGCGGCGGCCGGGCGGGGCAACGACGACGTGGCCGGCCTGCTCGCCGCCGTCGGCTACGAGACGGTGGACCTGGAAAAGACGGTAGAGGCCTTCCAGCGCCACTTCCGCCCGGCCCGTATCGACGGTACCATGGATGACGAAACCCTAGGCCTTCTGCGGATGCTGGCCGGGGACACCGACGGAAAGGGATGAGGCGATGGCGGGGTGTTCCTGCTCGATCAGTCCGGACGATCCGGCGATCCGCCGCAATCAGATGGTTCGAGGCGCGCCCGACGCCCGGCTGTTCGCTGAACTGACGACGGCGCTGGAGCGTTTCGACGGGCTGATCAGGCGTCCACTGATCGGCTTCATCATCTTCTCGCTGGGCCTGCGCGACCGCGAGCGCCAACAGATGACCGGTCTGGAATATGTCCGGCTGCTGGCGATGGCCGGCGAGCCGGCGCCGGCCGTCATCGATACCGAGCGCATGGTGTGGGTGCCGATCGAGGTGTTCCGCCGCCTGCTCGGCCAGGCCGAGTCCAGGCGCGGCCAATGGGAGGTGGCGGAGGGATCGGCGACGCCCGCCGTCAGCGCCGCTTGACCTTTCGCGGGCATGCATTACCCTAGTGGAGCCAGACGGCCGGATGGCCGCCTTCCGTGCGCGACAGCGTGGCGGGGGGAGGAAAGTCCGGGCTCCACGGAAACACGGTGCCGGGTAACGCCCGGCGGGGGCGACCCCAGGGAAAGTGCCACAGAAAGCAAACCGCCCTGCTTCGCTCTCACGAGCTTCGCGGGGTAAGGGTGAAAGGGTGCGGTAAGAGCGCACCGCGCCCCCGGCGACGGGGGCGGCACGGTAAACCCCACCGGGAGCAAAACCGAATAGGGACGACGGGCCGGCTTGTCCGGCAGGCGCGTTTCCGCGCTGTCGTCCGGGTTGGTTGCGCGAGGCGTCCGGCAACGGGCGTCCCAGATGAATGGCCATCTCCTCTGCCGCTCCGGCGGCGGAGGAACAGAACCCGGCTTACAGGCCGTCTGGCACTTACAACAGGCCGCGGACGTCAGCGGCGATCTTGGGAGGCCGAAATGTTCGAGACGCTGATGCGGGTCACCGCCCGTCCGCAGCCCTTTGCCCACTACACCACCCCCGAGCTGTGGAATGACCCGCACGTGTCGCGCCAGATGCTCGAACTGCATCTCGATCCTGACGCCGAGCTCGCCTCGCGGCCCGCTGGTTTCGTCGAACTTTCGGCGGCCTGGATTGTGTCGCGCTTTTGCCTTGGGCCGGGCCGGGCGGTGTGCGATCTCGGCTGTGGCCCCGGGCTGTACACGTCGCGCTTCGCCCGGGCCGGGGCAGCGGTCACCGGTGTCGATCTGTCGCAGAACTCCATTGACTATGCCCGCGAAGCCGCCGCCCAGGACGGCTTAACCATCGACTACGTGCTGGGCAACTACCTGGAGACGACGCCGGACGGGCCGTTCGACCTGATCACCCTGATCTTTTGCGACTTCTGCGTGCTCAGTTCGGACCAGCGTGGCGTCCTTCTCGACAGGATGCGGGCCATGCTGGCGGAAGGCGGGAGCGTACTGCTCGACGTTCAATCCCTGGCCGGCCTCGCCGGTGTCGCCGAGACGACGACGGTCGAGACGGCGCCCAATGGCGGGTTCTGGTCGGCCGATCCCTATTTCGCCATCCTCAACGTGTTCAAGTACGGGGCCGAGCGGGTCTTCCTGAACAAGTATACGGTCGTCGAGCGCAACCGCACCCGCGAGAGCTACAACTGGATCCAGTGCTACGACCCCGGGGGGCTCAGCGACCTGTTCGCCGAACATGGCCTGCGATTGACCGAAATTCTCGGCAACGTCGCCGGCGACGCCTATGACGCGGAGGCCCATGAATTCGCCGTGATTGCTGAAAAGGCGGATCAGATTCGAGTTTGAACACAGAGAACGCTGAGAACTCCGGGTCTCATAGGGGTTCCCTAAACCCGGATTGAGGAGATCGCAGAATAGTTCTGTGGGGTGATGACGACGCATTTGCTTGGCATTCGCGGCATCTTAATATTTGCTTAACATTTGCCGATTCATGGTCCGTTGCCGCCCGGTCGCCTCCCGGCCGGCGAGGGGAGGGAGCCCATGAGTTTCGACGAATGGCGCCGCGACGGCTTCGTCATCAGCACCGATCCGGCCCGCATCGACCGCGCCTTGACCTGGCAATTCATCCGGGCCACCTACTGGGGAGAGAAGCTGACCGAGGATCGCTTCTTGCGTTCTCTCGATCATGCCCTGGTGTTCGGGCTTTACGGGCCCGACGGCAAACAGGTCGGGTTCGGCCGCGTGGTCACCGACTTCGCCCGCTTCGCCTGGCTCAGCGATGTTTTCGTGGTGCCCGAGCTGCGCAGGCGCGGCCTCGGCCGTTGGCTGGCCGAGACCATCGTCGGCTATCCGCCGATCACCGACGTCGACCGTTGGGTGCTGGCGACCCGCGATGCCCATGGGGTCTACCGGCCGCTGGGCTTCGGCCCGCTTCCCGAGCCTGCCCGCTACATGCTGAAGTCGCGCGGTTGATCGATTTGCGGTCACCGGGGTGCACCTCGTACTGGGTGCGCAAAAAGAGAACATAGCGGCAACATAATATCGCCGCATTGTTGTTCCTGAATAGACGGAAGCGGCGCCCGCGAACCATTCACGATCACTGCGCGCACTTTTGCGGCGCCTTGGTTCCTGCGGCAAGTAACACTTTGTTAACCCAAGTATTTCAATAGTATCCCATTGACGCCCATGATATCCCATGGTATCCCATGAATGCCCGCCATGTGGATCGTGGGGGAGCGACCGTAAGCCGACGGTTTCCGGGACTTTCGGCGGCCGGTCGCAAGGGGGATGGCAGAGGTCAGAATGGCGCTGTTGGTCGGCAGGCACGTCAACAAGATCGACAGAAAGGGTCGGGTTTCCGTCCCTAAGCCGTTCCGTGACGCCTTCAAGGATCAGTCGTTCCCCGGCCTCTATGCCTATCCGCTGTTCAAGTACCCTGCCATCGAGGCCTGCGGCGAAGACTTCATGACCCGCATCAGCCAGAGCCTGGACGACCTCGACCTCTTCTCCGACGAGCAGGACGAGCTCGCCTCGGTCATCATGGAAAACGCCCACCCCCTCGCCTTCGACCCGGAAGGCCGCGTGGTCCTCCCCCCCGAACTCCTGGAGCACGCCGGCATCACCGCCGAGGCCTTGTTCGTCGGCCGTGGCACCCGCCTGCAGATCTGGACCCCCGAGACCTACGCCAAGCACGCCCGGCAGACCTTCGAGAAGGCCCGCAGCCGCGGCGCCACCCTCAAGCTGCGGCCGTCAGTGTCGGCCGACGGGGAGGGATGATGGCCGGTCCGACCACGCACGTCCCCGTCATGCTGAAGGAAGTACTCGCCGTCCTGGCGCCACGGGACGGCGGCATTTACGTCGATGGCACCTTCGGCGGCGGCGGTTACGCCCGCGCCGTACTGGAGGCGGCCGATTGTTCGGTGTGGGGCATCGACCGCGACCCCGATGCGGTGGCCCGCGGCGCCGAGCTTGCCAAGCATTTTCCCGGCCGCTTGACGGTCGTCGGCGGCCGTTATGGCGACATGGAGCGCATCCTGGCGACGGCCGGCCTCACCGAAGTCGACGGCGTGGCGCTGGACCTCGGGGTGTCGTCTCAGCAGATCGATGACGCCGAGCGCGGATTTTCGTTCCGCGAAGACGGGCCGCTCGACATGCGCATGGAGAGGGAAGGCGCCAGCGCCGCCGACGCCGTCAATTCGCTGCCTGAGAAGACGCTGGCCGACATCATCTATGCCTATGGCGAGGAACGGGCTTCGCGCCGAGTGGCGCGCGCCATCGTCGAGGCCAGGGACCGCGAGCCGATCGAGCGGACCGGGCAACTGGCCGCCATCGTGCGCCGCGTCGTGCCCAAGTCGCGCGACGGCATTGACCCGGCGACCCGCACCTTCCAGGCGCTGCGCATCCACGTCAACCAGGAGATGGCGGAGCTCGACCGCGGCCTTGCCGCCGCCGAGGCCGTGCTCAAAGCGGGCGGGCGTCTGGCCGTGGTAGCGTTCCATTCCCTGGAGGACCGCCGGGTCAAGACCTTCCTGAGGTCGCGCAGCGAAGAGCGCCCGCGTGCCTCGCGCCACCTCCCCGATGCCGGGGTGGCGCCGGCCGCTACCTTCCAGTTGCTGGGTCGGCGCGCCATGGTGCCCGGCGAGGCCGAGACCGCTGTCAATCCTCGTGCCCGGTCGGCCCGCTTGCGCGCCGCCGAGAGGACCGCTGCCGCCATCGTTGCCGGAGGCCTGTCATGATCCGGCAGACCACGCTCTTCGCCCTGCTGGTCGCCGCCGGTCTCAGCTTGGTGCTGTTTTCCGTCAAGTATCAGGTGCAACAGCTCGAAGCCGAACTGACCGGCATCGAGCGTGGCATCGTCAGCGAGGAGCGGGCCATCCACGTGCTGCGCGCCGAGTGGGCCCACCTGAACGAACCCGGGCGGCTGCGCCAGTTGGCCGAGAAGCACCTGGGCATGGGACCGGTTTCGGCCCGCCAAATGAACAGTTTCGACGGCTTGGCCGACCGCCAACCAGCGGCGACGTCCGACCTCCAGCCGGTTGCGGCGCGTCCCGCCGATGCCGGCCTTAACCGCGGAGACAAGCGATGAGTGCCGAAACCCCGCTCGGCCAGAACGGCCAGACCGCCCGCAAGCCTTGGGAATTCCGCCGCGTTCGTCTGGAGGGTGCGCGCAAGCAGGCGCTCGAAACCGGCCGCAACCGCGTGCTGGTGACCGGCGCCGTGTTCGCCTTCGCCTTCCTGGCCATTGCCGGTCGCCTGGTCGACCTGACGGCCATCGACCAGCCGGGCGAACCCAAGGTCGCGCAGATCGAGAGCGAACGCAGCGGCACCATGGACCGCGCCGAGGTGCTGGACCGCAATGGGCTCATCCTGGCAACCAGCCTGCCCACGGCGTCGCTCTATGCCGATGCCACCGAGGTGCTGGACCCCGCCGAAGCGACCGAGCGCCTGCTCACCGTGCTGCCCGAACTCGACGGTGCCGACCTGCTGGCCAAACTGTCCAACCGCAGCCGCTTCGTGTGGATCCATCGCAACCTGACTCCCAGCCAGAAGTTCGGGGTCAATCGCTTAGGCATTCCCGGCCTGCAGTTCCATCAGGGCGAACGGCGGGTCTATCCGCATGGACCGCTTGTCGCCCATGTCCTCGGCCTCACCGACATCGACAGCCGCGGCATCGCCGGCGTCGAGAAGCTGTTCGACGAACGTCTGCGGGTCGATGACGAGCCGCTCAAGCTGTCGATCGATCTTCGCGTCCAGGCCATCGTCCATGAAGAGCTTTCCGCCGCCGTCGCCGAATACAAGGCGCTGGGCGGCACCGCCATCGTGCTCGACGTCGCCACCGGCGAAACGCTGGCCATGGTGTCGTTGCCCGATTTCGATCCCAACCAGCCCGCCACCCTGCAGGGCGAGGCGGGGTTCAACCGCGCCACCAAGGGCGTCTACGAGATGGGGTCGACGTTCAAGCTGTTCACCGCCGCCATGGCGCTGGATTCCGGCACCGTCACCTTGCAGAGCGGCTACGACGCCAGCAAGCCGATCCGCGTCGCCCGTTTCACCATCAGCGACTACCACGGCGAGAACCGCTGGCTGTCGGTTCCCGAGATCCTGATCCATTCGTCCAACATCGGAGCGGCCAAGATGGCGCTCGACGTCGGCACCAAAGGTCAGCGCGACTATCTGGGCCGGCTGGGCCTGTTGACGGCACCCGCCGTCGAACTGCCCGAGGTCGGCAAGCCCCTGGTTCCGGCGCAGTGGCGTGAAATCAACACCATGACGATCGCCTTCGGCCATGGCCTCGCGGTTAGCCCCCTGCAAATGGTGGCGGCGACGGCGACTCTGGTCAACGGCGGTATCCGCTACACCCCCACCATTCTGCGTCATGAAGGGGCCGCGCCGCTGATCGGCGAGCGAGTCCTGTCGCCGGAAACCTCGACCAAGATCCGTCATCTGATGGAACTGGTGGTCGAGGAAGGCAGCGGCAAGCAGGCCAAGATCGAGGGCTACCGTATCGGCGGCAAGACCGGCACCGCCGAGAAGGAAGTCAACGGCCGCTATCGCAGAGATGCCCGCATCTCGTCCTTTGTCGGCGCCTTTCCCATCGAGCGCCCGCGCTATGTGGTACTGGCCCTGCTTGACGAGCCGCACGGCAACAAGAAGACCTTCAACTTTGCAACCGGCGGCTGGGTGGCGGCGCCGGCGGTCGGCAAGATGGTCAAGCGGATCGCTCCGCTCATGGGCATTTCCCCCAGCATGCCGGGCGACGATGCGGCGCCCGGCATCGCCCCTAAGGGCGCGCCCAAGGTCGTGCCGGTCAACCGCGACTTGGTGGTCGCGGTACGGGCGGCCCTCGACGATGTCAGGGAGGCACGGCGTGCGGCTCGCTGACCTGCTGAGCGAAGAACTTGAAGACTTGGCCGGGGCGGCCGATTACGGAACCACGGACATCACCGGGCTGACTTGCGACTCCCGCAAGGTTCGGCCCGGTTTCCTGTTCGCGGCCTTTCCCGGCGCCCGCGCCGATGGCCGCGAATTCATCGCCGAAGCGCTGGGCCGGGGAGCCGTTGCCGTGCTCGCTCCACCCGGCACCCAGCTATACCCGCCGAGCCTTCCGGCTCGCCTGATCAACGTCGAAAACCCGCGCCGCGCCCTGGCCCTGATTGCGGCGCGTTTTTACAATAGGCAGCCGGCCACCATCGCGGCGGTCACCGGCACCAACGGCAAGACTTCGACGGTGTCGTTCGTCCGTCAGATCTGGGCCCGCCTGGGACACCAGGCCGCCAGCATGGGGACGCTGGGCACCGTGGCGCAGGGCGTCGAGACGGCGGGCAGCCTGACCACGCCGGACGCCGTCGACCTCCATCGCGACCTTGCCGCCCTGGCCGAAGCCGGGGTCAGCCATTTGGCCTTCGAGGCATCGAGCCACGGCCTCGCCCAATTCCGGCTGGACGGCGTCAAGGTCAGGGCTGCCGGCTTCACCAATCTGACCCGCGATCACCTGGACTACCACGGAACCATGGACGCCTATGGCGCGGCCAAGCTGCGCCTGTTTACCGATGTCACGGCCGCCGACGGCGCCGCCGTCATCAATGCCGACGACGCCGGCGCCGCGACCTTTATCGAGGCGGCCCGCCGGCGCGGCCTTGCCGTCCTTACCTACGGGAAAGCGGGCGAGACCATCCGTCTCGAAACAAGTGAGACGCTGGCCGAGGGCCAGAGATTGAGGATCGCCGTCGAGGGAACGTCGTATGACGTCGTCCTGCCGCTGGTCGGGGCATTCCAGGCGATGAATGCGCTGTGCGCGTTGGGCCTCGCCATCGCCACTGGCAGCGACGCCGGCAAGGCGGTGGCGGCGCTGGGCGGGCTCGAAGGCGTGCGCGGCCGGTTGCAACTTGCCGCCCGCCATCCCAATGGCGCTTCCGTCTTCGTCGACTTCGCGCACACCCCCGACGCCCTTGAGGCCGTGCTCAAGACCCTGCGGCCGCACGTCAAGGGACGGCTTCTCGTCGTTTTCGGCTGTGGCGGCAACCGCGATGCCGGCAAACGCCCCCAGATGGGCCGCATCGCCGACACGCTGGCCGACGCGACATTCATCACCGATGACAATCCGCGCAGCGAGGATGCCAACGCCATCCGCCGGCAGATCCTGGCGGCCTGTCCGAAGGCCCGCGAAATCGGCGACCGCCGGCAGGCGATCCACGCCGCCGTCGCCGCCCTTGAGCCCGACGATCTTCTGCTGGTGGCCGGCAAGGGCCACGAGACCGGCCAGATCGTCGGCGACAAGGTCATTCCTTTCGACGACGTGACGGTGGTCAACGAAGCGGTGGCGGAGATCGGGCGATGAACATGGCGTCCCATGCCGGACCTGTCCTTTGGACCGCGGCGGAGACAATGGCGGCGACCGGGGGTCGCACCAACGGGGATTGGACGGCGTCCGGCGTTTCCATCGACAGCCGGGCGGTCGAAACGGGTGACTTGTTCGTCGCCATCAAGGGCCCAAACTTCGACGGCCACGCTTTTGTCGCCGATGCCCTTGGCGGCGGCGCGGCGGCGGCGATGGTGAGCCGTCGCCCGCCGGAGGTTTCCGAGAAGGCGCCGCTTCTGGTCGTCGATGACACGCTGGCGGGGTTGCGGCAGTTGGGGGCGGCAGCCCGCGCCCGGACACGTGCCCGTATCATTGCGGTGACCGGCAGCGTCGGGAAAACCGGCACCAAGGAGGCGCTGCGCACGGTGCTCGGCCGCCAATGCACGGTGTTTGCCACGACCGGCAACCTCAACAACCACTGGGGCCTGCCGCTCAGCCTGGCCCGACTGCCGTTGGACGCGGAAATCGGCATCTTCGAGATGGGCATGAACCATGCCGGCGAAATCTCTCCCCTCTCGCGCCTCGCCCGGCCGCACGTCGCCATCGTCACCACGGTGGAGCCGGTGCACAAGGAGTTCTTCGACAGCGTCGAGGCGATCGCCGATGCCAAGGCCGAAATCTTCGACGGCATCGAGACGAACGGGGTGGCGGTGCTTAACCGCGACAACCGGTTTTTCTCGCGCCTGGCCGATGCGGCCGAGGCGGCTGGCGTTTCGCGGATCGTTTCCTTCGGCGCCGACGCCGGTGCCGACGTGCGCCTCACCGAGGCGACTGTCGAGGCCGACGGCTCGCGCCTCAAGGTGATGGTGGGCGGCGAGACACTGCGTCTCCGTGTCGGCGCGCCGGGCCGCCACTGGGTGGTCAACAGTCTGGGTGTTCTGGCCGCCGTGTGGGCGGCCGGCGGCGACGTCAAGAACGCGGCCGCCTCGCTGGCCATCGTCGAGTTGCCGAAGGGCCGAGGCCAGCGGCATCGGGTGACGATCGCGGGCGGCGCCTTCGAGCTGATCGACGAAAGCTACAACGCCAGCCCGGTTTCCATGTGCGCCGCTTTCGATGTGCTGGGCGTCGCCCAGCCGGGAGCGGGCGGACGGCGGATCGCCGTGTTGGGCGATATGCTGGAATTGGGCCCCGAATCGGGTGACCTGCATGCTGCTTTGGCGGCGCCGCTGCGCCGGAACGGCATCGACCTGGTGTTCACGGCGGGATCCCACATGAGCCGCTTGTGGGAGGCGTTGCCGGCTGCCATGCAGGGCGGCCACGCCGCCGACGCCGAGGCCCTGCTGCCGCTGGTGCGGGTCGCCGTCGGACCTGGGGATGTGGTGATGGTCAAGGGTTCGGCGGGCAGCCGCACTGGACCCATCGTTCAGGCTTTGCTGGCTCTCGGCGCCATCGGCGGTGACGCGCCGCGCCGGACCGTCAACGGTCATTAGGGGGCACCGATGCTGTTCCATCTGCTTGTCCCGCTGGCCGACCAGTTCCTCGTCTTCAACGTCGTGCGTTACCTCACGTTTCGCACCGGCGCCGCCATCATAACGGCGCTGATCGTCAGCTTCCTGCTTGGCCCGTTCATCATCCGCCATCTGCGCCGGTTGCAGAACGGCGGCCAGCCGATCCGCCTCGATGGCCCGGAAAGTCACCTGATCACCAAGAAGGGCACGCCCACCATGGGCGGCTTCCTCATCCTGCTGGCGCTGACGGTGTCCACCCTGCTGTGGGCGGACCTCAGCAACGGTTTCGTCTGGGCGGCGCTGTTCGTCACCATGGGCTTCGGCGCTGTCGGTTTCGCCGACGATTGGCTGAAGGTCACCCGGCGCCAGAGTGGGGGGCTACCCGGACGTATCAAGCTGGTGGTGCTTACCGCCATCGCCGCCGTCGCCGCCGTCTGGATCATGTCGATGCTGCCGACATCGCTCGCCAGCTATCTGGCGGTGCCGTTCTTCAAGCAGGTGCTGATCGATTTCGGCTGGGGATTCATTGCGTTTGCCGTGTTCGTCATGGTCGGGGCATCCAATGCCGTCAACCTGACCGACGGGCTCGACGGCTTGGCTATCGTGCCGGTGATGATTGCCATCGCGGTATTCGCCCTGATCTCGTACCTAGTCGGCAACAGCCTGTTCGCCAACTACCTGCAACTGCACTACGTGCCCGGCAGCGGCGAACTGGCCGTCTTCTGCGGCGCCCTGGCGGGCGGCGGGCTGGGTTTCCTGTGGTTCAATGCGCCGCCGGCCGCCGTCTTCATGGGCGACACCGGCTCGCTTTCCCTGGGCGGCGCCCTGGGGTCGGTCAGCGTCATTACCAAGCACGAACTGGTGCTGGCCATCGTCGGCGGCCTGTTCGTGCTGGAAACGGTGTCGGTGGTGGTCCAGGTGGCCTCCTTCAAGCTGACCGGCCGACGGGTTTTCCGCATGGCGCCGCTTCATCATCACTTCGAAAAGAAGGGCTGGGCGGAATCGACCATCGTCATCCGTTTCTGGATCATCGCCACGATCCTGGCGCTGGTCGGCCTGTCGACCCTGAAGCTGCGGTGAGGGGGGCATGATAACCGTTTCCCGCTTCGCCGATCGCCCGGTGGCAGTATTCGGTCTCGGCCGCTCCGGCATCGCCTCGGCGCTGTCTCTCGCCGCCGGTGGCGCCACGGTGTGGGCCTGGGACGACAACGAGAAGAGCCGTGCCGCCGCCGCAGAAAGGGGCGTGACCCTGCAAGAGCCGGCGACCTATGACTGGCGGCGGGCCGCTGCCCTGCTTCTCAGCCCCGGCATACCGTTGACCCATCCCGCCCCGCATCCGGTCGTCACCACGGCGCGCCAGGTCGGCTGCCCCGTCATCGGCGACATCGAACTGCTGGCCTCGGCTCAACCCAAGGCCACCTACGTCGGCATCACCGGTACCAACGGCAAGTCGACCACTACCGCATTGATCGGCCACATCCTCAAGGAGGCCGGCCGCTCCGTCGAGGTCGGCGGCAATCTGGGCGCTCCGGCCCTTGGCCTCAAGCCACTGGAGGCTGGCGGTATCTACGTGCTCGAACTGTCGTCCTACCAGCTCGACCTCATTGACGAAGCCACCTTCGACGTCGCCATCTTCATCAACCTGTCGCCCGATCACCTTGACCGGCATGGCGGCATGGACGGCTACGTTGCCGCAAAGCGTCGGATCTTCCGCCACCAGAAGCCGCACATGATGGCGGTCGTCGGCGTCGACGACGATCTCTCGCGGTCCATTTTCGAGGATATCAAGGCCGAAGGCGGGCGCCGGGTCGTGCCGATCTCGTGCCTGCGGCGGGTATCGAAGGGAGTATTCGCCGCCGGAGGCCGGCTGGTTGACGACATGGAAGGGGCCATGCGCTCGGTTGTCGACCTCGCCGAGGCGCCGACGCTGCCGGGCGAGCACAACTGGCAGAATGCCGCCGCCGCCTATGCTGCGGCACGCGCCGTCGGCATCGAGCGCGAGGTGATCGCCAAGGCGCTGCTCACCTATCCCGGCCTGGCCCACCGCCAGGAGCGCATTGCCAGCATCGACGGCATTCCCTTCATCAACGACAGCAAGGCCACCAACGCCGATGCCACGGCGCGCGCGCTGGCCTGCTATGACGCCATCTACTGGATCGCCGGCGGGTTGGCCAAGGAAGGGGGGCTGGCCGGCACCGAGCCCTACTATCCGCGCATCCGCCGAGCCTTCCTGATCGGCGCCGCCGAGGCCGCCTTCGCCGAGACGCTGGCCGGCAAGGTTCCGGTCAGCCGCTGTGGGACGCTCGAGGTGGCGGTCAGGGAAGCCCATAAGCTGGCCGCCGCCGAAGCGTTGCCGGGCGCCGTCGTCCTGCTGTCGCCGGCCTGCGCGTCCTTCGACCAATTCACCAGCTTCGAGCACCGTGGCGACGCCTTCCGCGAACTGGTCGCGGATATGGCGCAGGGGCGGAGGGCGGCGTCATGAGCATCGGACGCACCGATACCAGCCTAGTCGGACGGTGGTGGTGGACGGTCGACCGCTGGACCCTGGCCGCGCTTTTCGCCATCGTCGGCGTCGGCGCCGTGCTGACTTTGGCTGCCTCGCCGCCGGTTGCCGAGCGCATCGGCCTCGACACTTTCCACTTCGCCCGGCGCCAGTTCGTGTTCCTGCCGCTGGCGCTGGCCCTCATGATTTCGACCTCGCTGCTGTCGGTCAAAGGCGTTCGCCGGTTGGCTGCCTTCGTCCTGGGGGTGTCGTTGGCGATGATGGTGGGGGTGTTGTTGTTCGGCGTCGAGACCAAGGGTGCCGTCCGCTGGCTGCAAATCGGTTCCCTGACGATCCAGCCGTCCGAATTCGTCAAACCCAGCTTCGCCGTCATCGCTGCCTGGATGCTGGCCGAGCGGCGCATGGACGACGGCTTCCCCGGCTATGGTGTCGCCACCATCCTGCTGGCGGTGGTGGCCGGCCTGCTGCTGTTGCAGCCCGACGTCGGCATGACCATCCTGGTCTGCGCCATCTGGGGGGTACAATTGTTCATCGCCGGCCTGCCGCTGACCTGGGTGGGCGCCATCGGCGCCATCTTCCTGGGCGCGGGGGTCGGAGCCTACTTCACCTTTTCGCACGTGCAGAGCCGGGTCGACCGCTTCCTCGATCCGGCCATCGGTGACAGCTATCAGGTGGCGCGCGGGCTGGAGGCCTTCCGCAACGGCGGTCTGTTTGGTCGCGGCCCCGGCGAGGGCCAGATCAAGGCGGTGCTGCCCGACGCCCACACCGATTTCATCTTCGCGGTGGCCGGCGAGGAGTTCGGCCTCATCGTCTGCCTGCTGATCGTCGCGCTCTTTACCTTCGTCGTGCTGCGCGGCTTCGCGCGCATCCTCAAGGAAGAAAACCTGTTCGTCGTGCTGGCGGTGTCGGGCCTGCTGGTGTTGTTCGGGCTGCAGGCCATCATCAACATGGCCTCGGCCATCCGCCTGATGCCCCCCAAAGGCATGACCCTTCCGTTCATCTCCTACGGCGGCTCGTCGATGATCGCGCTCGCGCTGACGATGGGCATGGTTCTGGCCCTCACCCGGGCCCGGCCGCATCAGGACATCATCGAATGAGCGCGACCGCCACCCCCCTGATCATCCTGGCGGCCGGCGGCACGGCCGGCCATGTCTTCCCGGCCGAGGCGCTGGGTCGCGAATTGCTGGGCCGCGGCTGCCTTGTCGCCCTCATCACCGATCAGCGCGGCGGCGCGCGGGGCGAATTCCTGGTTGGCGCCGACACCTATCGCATCCAGGCCGGCGGCCTGGCCGGCAAGGGCGTCGCCGCCCGCCTGCGCGGCGGCGTCGAGCTTGCCTTTGGAACCTGGCAGGCCCGTCGCCTGCTCGCCCGCCTCCGGCCGGCGGCGGTGATAGGCTTCGGCGGCTACGCTTCGGTGCCGACCATGGTGGCGGCCAGCCTGGGCGGCCATCGCACTGCCCTCCACGAACAGAATGCCGTTCTCGGGCGGGCCAATCGGTTGCTGGCAGGCCGGGTTTCGCGCATCGCCACGTCGTTTGCGGATTGCCAGGCCATCCCCGAACGCAGCGTCGGGCACGTGGTGCACACCGGCATGCCGGTGCGCGCCGCCGTCCTTGCCATGCGCGAGCGGCCGTACGTTCCCCCCGTCGAGGACGGGACCATCCGCCTGATGGTGGTTGGCGGCAGCCAGGGCGCGCGGGTTTTTTCCGAGGTCGTGCCGGCAGCCATCGGCATGCTGCCGGAATCCCTGCGTGGCCGGCTCGCCATCGTCCAGCAATGCCGGCCCGAGGACCTGGAGGCGGCGACCGCGGCCTACCGGACGGGCGGCATCGCGGCGGAGCTCAAGAGTTTTTTCGACGATATCCCGGAACGCTTGGCGGCAGCCCATCTGCTGATCGCCCGTTCCGGCGCTTCGACCGTCGCGGAAACACTGGCGGTTGGTCGGCCGGCCATCCTGGTGCCCTATCCGCATGCCATCGACGATCACCAGTCGTTCAACGCCCACGCCGTTGCCGAGGCCGGCGGCGGCTGGCTGATGCCGCAGGAAGGCTTCACCGCACCGGCCCTGGCGGCCCGCCTGGAATCCCTGCTTTCCGTGCCGGCGACGTTGGAGCTTGCGGCTGCCGCGGCGCGGGCCGTCGGGCGGCCCGACGCCGCCTTCCGGCTGGCCGATATGGTGATGGACCTGATAAACCGTGGCGGCGACGCCCAGCCGGGGAGGCCGAATTGATGGCGCTTCCCCTCGACCTGGGCCCCATGCATTTCGTCGGCATCGGTGGAATCGGCATGAGCGGAATCGCCGAGATTCTGCACAATCTCGGCTACGTCGTCCAAGGCAGCGACGTGGCCGAGAATGCCAATGTGGCGCGCCTGCGGGCGCTTGGCATTCCGATCACCGTCGGCCATGCGGCCGAGAACCTGGGCGAGGCCCAGGTGCTGGTGGTCTCCTCGGCGGTCAAGCGCGACAACCCCGAGGTGGCGACGGCTCGCGAGCGGTTGATCCCGGTGGTCAGGCGCGCCGAGATGCTGGCCGAGCTGATGCGCTTGAAGTGGTCGATCGCCATCGGCGGCACCCACGGCAAGACCACCACCACGTCGATGATTGCTGCCCTGCTCGATGCCGCCGGCATGGACCCCACCGTGATCAACGGCGGCATCATCAACGCCATCGGCTCCAATGCCCGTCTGGGCAGCGGCGACTGGCTGGTTGCCGAGGCCGACGAATCGGACGGCACCTTCGTCAAGCTGCCGGCGACGATTGCCGTCGTCACCAACATCGACCCCGAGCACCTCGACCACTACGGAACATTCGACGCCCTGCGTGCCGCCTTCCGCGTGTTCGTCGAGAACATCCCCTTCTATGGCTTCGCCGCGCTGTGCATCGACAATGCCGAGGTGCAGGCGCTGATCCCGCATGTCACCGATCGCAAGATCGTCACCTACGGCTTCAGCCCGCAGGCCGATGTGCGCGCGATCAACCTGGAGACGGTGCCGGGCGCCACACATTTCGACGTCGTGCTGACCGACCGCAAGGCCGGCGACAGCCGAACCGTCGAGGGCATCGTCCTGCCTATGGTGGGTGACCACAACGTCCAGAACTCGCTGGCGGTGGTGGCGGTGGCCAATGAGATGCGCCTCGACGAAGCGGTGCTGCGCCGGGCGCTCTCCACTTTCCGGGGGGTCAAGCGCCGTTTCACCCGCACCGGCGAGGTCGACGGCATCACCGTGATCGACGACTACGGCCACCATCCGGTGGAGATCACGGCGGTGTTGCGCGCGGCGCGTAGCGAGGCCAAGGCCAACAAGGTCATCGCTGTCGTTCAGCCGCACCGCTATTCACGCCTGCGAGACCTGTTCGAGGGCTTCTGCACCTGCTTCAACGACGCCGACGCTGTGGTCGTCGCAGACGTCTATCCGGCCGGCGAGGCGCCAATCGAAGGGGTCGACAAGGCCGCCCTGGTCGAAGGGCTGCGCGCCCATGGCCACCGATTGGTGATGCCGCTGGCCGATCCGGCGGATTTGCCCGGTGTGGTCAACGAGCTGGCACGTCCCGGCGATCTGGTCGTCTGCCTGGGTGCCGGCAGCGTCACCGCCTGGGCCAACGCCCTGCCGGCCGCCCTGACCCGGCTGCGCTACGGCGAAGACGCGGGGGGACCGGCCTGATGGCTCTTCATGGACATTCCCGGCTGATCGAGCACCTGCCCAAGGTCCGCGGCGAATACCTGCCCGACTTCGATCTTGCCCGCGTCACCTGGTTCAAGGTCGGCGGTCCGGCCGAGGTGCTGTTTAAGCCGGCCGATGCCGACGACCTCGCCAGCTTCCTGGCGCGGCGCCCCCTCGATCTGCCGATCACCGTCATCGGCGTCGGCTCCAATCTGCTGGTGCGCGACGGCGGGGTGGCGGGGGTGGTGGTGCGCCTCGGCCGCGGTTTCGCCGACATCAAGGCCAAGGGGGCCGAGATCGAGGCCGGGTCCGGGGCCATGGCCATCCAGGTGGCCAGGGCCGCTCTTGAGGCCGAGACCGAGGGACTGGAGTTCCTGAGCGGCATTCCCGGCACCGTCGGCGGCTCGGTGCGCATGAACGCCGGCGCCTACGGCGTCGAGATGAAGGATGTGGTCGTTAAGGCCCGCGCCATCGACGGGGCTGGCAAATTGCACGATCTCGCCGCCGCCGACATCGGCTTTTCCTACCGCCGCACCTCGATCCCCGAGGACTGGATCGTGGTGGCGGCAACCCTGCGGGGGGTGCCCGGCCGTCGCGACGACATCGCCCGGCGCATGGCGCACATCCAGAAGGAGCGGGAAACCACCCAGCCGCTGCGCATCGCCACCGGCGGCAGCACGTTCAAGAACCCGCCCGGCGCCAAGGCGTGGGAGCTGATCGAACAGGCCGGTTGCCGCGGCCTGCGCCGGGGCGGCGCCATGGTGTCGGAAAAGCACTGCAACTTCCTGATCAATACCGGCGAAGCGACCGCCGCCGATCTCGAGGATCTGGGCGAAGAGGTCCGCCGTCGCGTCCGCGAGACCGTCGGCGTCGATCTGGAATGGGAAATCCGCCGCATCGGCGCCGCCGATCCCGGCAAACGGAGGGATCCGGTATGACCAAGCACGTCGCTGTTCTGATGGGGGGATGGTCGGCCGAGCGCGAGGTGTCGCTGGTCAGCGGCGCGGCCTGCTCCACCGCCCTTCGCGAAGCCGGCTACCAAGTGACCGCCATCGACGTGCAGCGCGACGTGGGAGCGCTGCTGACCCGCCTGTTCCCGCGGCCCGACGTCGTCTTCAACGCGCTGCACGGCCGCTATGGCGAGGACGGATGCATCCAGGGACTGCTCAACATCCTCGACATCCCCTACACCCATTCCGGCCTTCTCGCCTCGGCGCTCGCCATGGACAAGCCGGCGGCCAAGCGGCTGTTCTGGGCGGCCGAGATTCCGGTCGCCGAGGATGCCGTCGTCACCCTGGAGGAGCTCAAGGAAGGCGACCCGCTGGAGCGTCCCTATGTCGTCAAGCCGCCGAACGAGGGCTCGAGCGTCGGCGTTTTCATCATCCGCGAGCAAGGCGACATCAATGCGGTGATCGAGCGCTGGCCGTTCGGCGACGAAGCGATGGTCGAGCGTTTCATCCCCGGCCGCGAACTGACGGTCGCGGTGATGGGCGATAGGCCGCTGGCCGTGACAGAGATCACCACCGAACACGGCTTCTACGATTATGACGCCAAGTATGTCGCCGGCGGCTCCCGACACCTGCTGCCGGCTCCGCTCGATGCGGAGGTCTACGACGAGGCGTTGCGGTTGTCCGCGCGCGCCTGTGCGGTGCTCGGCTGCAGAGGCGTGGCCCGGGCCGACTTCCGTTACGACGGCGACAATCTTTTCCTGCTGGAAGTCAACACCCAGCCCGGCATGACGCCGACTTCCCTGGTCCCGGAACAGGCGGCTCATGTCGGCATCTCCTTTGCCGAACTGTGCACCTGGATGGTTGAGAGTGCGGAGTGCGATCGATGAAACCGTGGACATCCTCGATATCGAAGAAACGGGGCCAGCCTCGCCCACGGGTGAAGCCCCTCTGGAAAAGCGGCAAGGTGTTTGCGCTGGCCGCTGTGGCGGCGATCGTCGGCGCAACGGCCGGCGGCTGGTGGATGTGGCAGTCGGGCTGGGTCACGAACGTCGCCGCAAAAGCCCGCTGGGCGGTCATTGCGACGACCGCCGACATGGGTTTCCGGGTCGAGAACGTGCTGGTCCTCGGCCGCCAGCAAACGCCGCGCGAGGAGTTGCTGAAGGCGGTACGCCTGGCCCGCGGTGCCCCCATCCTGGCTTTCGACCCCGACGCCGCCAAAGAGCGGGTCGAGGCGCTGCCATGGGTCAAGTCGGCGTCCGTGCAGCGCCGGTTGCCCGATACCGTCTTCTTGCGCGTCGTTGAGCGGCGTCCACTGGCGGTGTGGCAACACCAGGGCCGTTTCGCCCTCATCGACTCCGACGGCCAGGTGATCCCCGACAGCAAGCTGGAGCGCTTTCCGCATCTGCTGCTGGTGGTCGGCGCGGATGCTCCGGTCCACACCGCCCGCCTGCTGGAGACGCTATGGAATCAGCCCGACCTGATGGCGCGGGTTAAGGCCGCGGTGCGGGTAGGCGGCCGGCGTTGGAACGTCCGGCTCGACAACGGCATCGATGTGCGCCTTCCCGAGGAGAATACAGGCTCGGCCTGGAACCGTCTGGCCGACTACGAACGGACCCATCACGTGCTGGCGAAGGACGTCGGCGTGCTCGATCTCAGGCTTCCCGACCGCCTGATCGTGCAGAAGGCGCGCCAGTCCGAAGGGCTCGAACCGGGCACCGAAACGTGAGACGCCCGAAAGCCTTTGGCGACGGATCGAAGAACGGTAGACCGATGAAGACGAACGGCACGAACCCGAAGGTGCGCAACGGCTTGGTCGCCGCACTCGATATTGGCAGCACCAAGGTTGTCTGCTTCATCGCCAGGACCGGGGGCGACACCGGGCTGCAAATCATCGGCATGGGCCACCAGCTGTCGCGTGGTATCCGCTCGGGCACCATCGTCGATATGGATGCCGCCGCCGATTCCATCCGCGCCACGGTGGAGGCGGCCGAGCAGATGGCGGGCGAGAACATCCGGGAAGTCATCGTCAACCTGTCGGGGGGCGAACCCGCCTCGCGGCTGATCGCCTACGAAATTTCCATCGCCGGCCACCAGATCGGCGACGCCGACCTCCGCCAGGTGCTCGACCCCCACGTGCTCAACCACGGGCGCCCGGCCGATCACGAGCTGATTC
Organism: Rhodospirillales bacterium; assembly: GCA_014859895.1. Taxonomy (GTDB): domain Bacteria; phylum Pseudomonadota; class Alphaproteobacteria; order Rhodospirillales; family Shumkoniaceae; genus Shumkonia. The sequence goes on along the minus strand of JACZKS010000102.1, from coordinate 14,978 downwards.
ACACGCTTCCGGTTGGCTACAGCATCGACGGTCAGCGCGGGGTGGCCGACCCGCGCGGCATGTTCGGGGAAAGGCTGGGCGCCAATGTCCACATCATCAGCGCCAGCACCGGCGCGTTGCGCAACCTGGCGACCTGCATCGCCCACTGTCATCTTGAAATCGACGACAAGGTGGTCTCACCGCTCGCCTCGTCGCTGGCCTGCCTGGTCGACGACGAGAAGCAGCTGGGTGTGACCCTTATCGACATGGGCGGCGGCACCACCACCATCGCCGTCTATTTCGACGGCGAGCTGATCCACACCGACGGCATTCCGGTGGGCGGCATGCATGTCACCAATGACATCGCCCGCGGCCTGTCCACGCCGGTCGCTCATGCCGAACGCATGAAGACGCTCTACGGCAGCGCTATGCCGACACCCTCCGACGACCGCGAGGTGCTGAAGGTGCCGGTCATCGGCGAGGAGACGGAGGCCGAGGCCAATCCGGTGCCGCGCTCCATGCTGGTCAGCATCATCCGGCCGCGCATCGAGGAGACCTTCGAGATGGTGCGGGCCCGCCTAGAGGAAGCCGGCTTCGACAAGGTGGCCGGGCGCCGCGTCGTGCTGACCGGCGGCGCCAGCCAGCTTTCAGGTGTGCGCGAGGTGGCCGGAATGATTTTGGACAAGCAGATCCGGCTCGGCCGGCCGCAACCCATCCGCGGCATGGCAGAGGCGACCGGCGGCCCGGCTTTTTCGACCTGCGCGGGCCTGCTGAAGTACGCCACTCGAACCCCGGCGGCGGCGGTCAGTTCGCCCTACCGCCCAACAGAGGTGCCCAACGGGCGGTTCGGCCGCTTCGGGCAATGGCTTCGTGAGAATTTTTAAGGGGAGAGCGTTCGACTTGACCGGCCCGCCGAGGGGGCGGGTCTCCGGCATCGCCGCCGCCCGCGGACGGCAATACAGAGGGAACATTTTGGCTTCGTCAGTTTTTCGGAGGGAATTATGAGCATCAACCTGAGCCTGCCGACCACCAGCGAAGTGCCCGAGCTGCGGCCGCGTATCACGGTCTTCGGCGTCGGCGGCGCTGGCTGCAACGCTGTCAACAACATGATCCAGGCCGAGTTGGAGGGGGTCAATTTCGTGGTCGCCAATACCGACGCCCAGGCGTTGGCGCAGGCGCGCACCGACACCCGCATCCAGCTGGGCGCCACCGTCACCCAGGGCCTGGGCGCCGGCAACCGGCCCGAAGTGGGCCGCGCCGCCGCCGAAGAGACGATGGATGAGATCGTTCATCACCTCGAGGGCAGCAACATGGTGTTCATTACCGCCGGCATGGGCGGGGGCACCGGCACCGGCGCCGCGCCGGTGGTTGCCCGGGCGGCCCGCGAGATGGGCATCCTGACCATCGGCGTCGTCACCAAGCCGTTCCATTTCGAGGGCATGCACCGCATGCGCATCGCCGAATCCGGCATCAACGATATGGAACAGTACGTCGACACCTTGATCATTATCCCCAACCAGAACCTGTTCAGGGTGGCAAACGAGAAGACGACGTTCGCCGACGCCTTCAAGATGGCCGACGACGTGCTCTACTCGGGGGTGCGCGGGGTTACCGACCTGATGGTGATGCCGGGTCTGATCAACCTCGACTTCGCCGATATCCGTTCGGTGATGAGCGAGATGGGCAAGGCCATGATGGGTACCGGCGAGGCCGAGGGCGAGCGTCGCGCGCTCGAGGCGGCCGAGGCGGCCATCGCCAACCCGCTGCTTGACGACACTTCGATGAAGGGAGCCAAGGGCGTTCTCATCAACATCACCGGCGGCACGGACATGACGCTGTTTGAGGTCGACGAGGCGGCCAACCGCATCCGCGCCGAGGTCGACGGTGACGCCTTCATCATCTTCGGCTCGACCTTCGATGCAAGTCTCGACGGCAAGATGCGCATCTCGGTGGTGGCCACCGGCATGAGCACCCAGGCGCAGACCCAGCCGGCGCCCGTGGCGCTGGACGTCCTTGCCAAGGCGCGTGCCGAGCGGGCGATCGAGCGCAAGAAGGCCGCTCCCGCCGAAGCCGCGTACGCTTCGCCGCTGAGCAGCGTCGTGCCGATGCCGGCGACCCAGCACGCCGCCGCCGGCACCGAGGAAGCGGTTGCGGCCGAACCCGCGGAAGCGGCGGCCGAGCCGGAGGTTGCGGAGGCAGCGTCGGGGGCGCTCGATCATTTCGTGGCGACACCTTCCGATCAAGTCCCGGCTCCGGCGGCGGCGCCGTCTGTCAATGCCCGCGAGACCTTCATTCCGGCGCGCCCCGTCGGGCGCAACGACGAGCCCATGCCTCGCCGGGCCGATCCCTTTGCCGGCGCGGCCATGAGCAACGGAGCCCGGGCATCGTCCGAGCGGCCTAATGTCGAAGCGGTCAAGCCACGCGGTCCCAGCCTCTTCGAGAAGGTGACCGGAACCGGCCGGGCGGCCAAGCCGAAGATCGAGCCGGCGCCGGTTCCGATGCCGGCGACGAAGGAGCAATCCGAGATCGGCGGCCTCGACCCGTCGGACCGTTTGCAGGATTCTCAGTCCGGCGACGATCTGCTGGATATCCCGGCCTTCCTGAGGAGGCAAGCAAACTGAGGAAAAACAAGGGTTTATTCGGAAACAATTAGAAACAATCATTGATTTGAGTGCCACGGGAGAGATCGATATATCAATCCCCGTGGCACTCTTTCTTTAACTGCTTTCGGTCCAAGGGTTTTTCGGCGCGCAGCCGATGCCGGGAACCACCGAGGAAAGACACCGAAAATGGGATTTTCCGAGATCAGACGCCGTCGGGTCGAGACATTGACCGAAGAGCGCATCGATACCCAGAAGACACTGAAGAGCCCTATCGGCTGTTCGGGCGTGGCGCTCCATACCGGGGCCAAGGTGTCGATGATTCTGAAGCCGGCGGAGGCCGGTCACGGCATCGTCTTTAGGCGTACCGATATCGCCGGCAAGGGCGCGATCATCCCGGCCCGCTGGGATCACGTCGTGGATACGCGGCTGTGCACCGTCGTCGGCAACGGCGAAGGGATTGTGGTTTCGACCATCGAGCATCTGATGGCGGCCTTGGCCGGCTGCGGGATCGACAACGCCGAGATCGAGATCAACGGTCCGGAAGTGCCGGTCATGGACGGCAGCGCCGAACCTTTCGTCTTTCTCATCGAGTGTGCCGGCGTGCGTGACTTGGGCGTGGCCCGGCGCGGCTTGCGCGTGCTGAAACCGGTCGTCGTCGATGGCGGCGCCAGCGGCGTGGCCGCGCTCTATCCGGCCGACACCTTCTCGGTCGGCTTCGAGATCGATTTTGACAGCGCCCTGGTCGGGCGCCAGGCTCTTCTGCTGGGGCTGGTCAACGGCACCTTCAAGAAGGAACTGGCGCGGGCCCGTACGTTCGGCTTCCTGCACGAGGTCGAGCAGTTGTGGGCCAACGGCTTCGCTCGCGGCGGCTCGCTGGAAAACGCGGTGGTCGTCAGCGGCGACAAGGTGCTGAACGAGGACGGATTGCGCTACGAGGATGAATTCGTCCGTCACAAGGCATTGGATGCGGTCGGCGATCTTTATACCGCCGGGGCGCCCATCATCGGGCGGTTCGACGGCCGGTGCTCGGGGCACGCGCTGACCAATCGTCTGTTGCGCCAGCTTTTCGCCGAGCCCGACGCCTGGTGCTACGACACCGTGAAGGTGGCCGCGGCGACGGCGCCGGCGATGCCGGTATCGATGGCCGACAACATACCGGTGGGGCTGGCGGCGACGGCCTGACGGCCTCCTCCATGATCGACGCGTGGCGCCGGCGGGCCTGCGGCCTTGCGCGGCGCGGCATTGTGCGTATCATCCTAACGACATTTGAAGCGGCCGTGGTATAGTCCGCGGCAATGGGCGGATCGCGCCGGGCGATCGCCGAACCCGTCGGAGAATGACCCGATCCCATGACTCGTGGAAGGATCCCGCTGAGCCTCGTGGCTTTCGCCGTTGCCATCCTGCTCGCCGGCTGCGCGAGCAAGGAGGAGCCCTACGTCGAGCGACCGATCGAGGAGCTCTACAACGAGGCGATGGACGCCCTGCAGGCCGGAAAATACGATACCGCCGCCAGGCAATTCGACGAGGTCGAGCGCCAGCATCCGTATTCGTCGTGGGCGACCAAGGCCCAGTTGATGGCCGCCTACGGCCACTACCAGAAGAGCGCCTACGACGACGCGATCGTGGCGTTGGACCGCTTCATCCAACTCCACCCGTCCAACCGTGACACGCCTTACGCCTATTACCTGAAGGCGCTTTGCTATTACGAGCAGATCTCCGACGTCCGGCGCGACCAGAAGATGACGCAGGAGGCCAAGAAGACGCTGGAGGAGCTGGTGACCCGGTTCCCCGAAAGCACCTATGCCAAGGATGCCCGCGTCAAGATGGACCTGACCCAGGACCATCTGGCCGGCAAGACCATGGAGATCGGCCGCTACTACCTGCGCCAGGGCCACTATCTGGCGGCGATCAACCGCTTCAGGTACGTGATCGACAATCACCAGACGACGACCCATGTCCCGGAGGCGCTGCTCCGGCTGACCGAGGCCTACCTGGCGCTCGGCCTGGCTGACGAAGCGAAGCGCACGGCGGCGGTGCTGGGCCACAATTTCCCCGGCAGCGAATGGTATGTCGACGCCTACGAGCTGCTCGAACAGAAACGTATCCGCCCCCAGGAGACCGCCTGGTACAAATTCTGGGAAGGCGATGCCGAGCCGCCGAAAGCCGAAAAGATCGAGGCCGATTCCGCGAAAAAAGAGTCTTGGTACAAGTTTTGGTGATCCGGTCCGCGGGATGCTGCGCAGCCTGTCCATCCGCGACGTCGTCCTGATCGAAAGGCTCGACCTGACCTTCCAGTCGGGGCTTTGCGTGCTGACCGGAGAAACCGGCGCCGGCAAATCCATTCTCCTTGATGCGCTCGGGCTGGCCCTGGGCGAGCGGGCCGAGGCCGGCCTCGTCCGTCACGGCGCGGCACAGGCCTCGGTGGCGGCGGAGTTCGACGTCGAGGGCGACCATCCGGCCGTGGCATTGCTCGCCGAGCAGGGGATCGAGGACGGCGGCGGGCAACTGATCCTGCGCCGCATCGTCGGCGCCGACGGCCGATCGCGGGCCTTCGTCAACGACCAGCCGGTCAGCATCTCGCTGCTGCGCCAGATCGGCGACGCCTGCGTCGAGATCCACGGCCAATTCGACAATCAGCGGCTGATGCATGCCGCCACCCATCGCGCTTTGCTGGACGCCTATGGAGGCCTTGCCGCCGAGGGGGTGGCGGCCGCAGGGACCCATCGCACCTGGCGGGCGGCTGCCCAAGCGTTCGAACGGGCCTGCGCCGAGTTGGCCCAGGCCCGGCGCGAGGAGGAATTCCTGCGCCACGCCGTCGACGAAATGGAGGCCCTGGCACCCCAGGCCGGCGAAGAGGCCGCGTTGGCCGAGCGGCGCGCCGTCATGATGCACGCCGAGAAGCTGATCGAGGCGATGAACCAAGCGACTTCGGACCTTTCCGCCGGCGCCGGCGTGGAAGGCGCGTTGCGCAGCGCGGCGCGGGCCCTGGAACGGGTCGCCGACAAGGCGGAAGGGCGGCTCGACGCGGCGCTCGCCGCCCTCGACCGGGCGGCGGTCGAGGCCGCCGAGGCCATCGTCCTGCTGGACCGGGCCAGCGCCGATATGGATCTCGATCCGCGCAGCTTGGAGAAGGTGGAGGAGCGGCTGTTCGCGTTGCGCGCACTCTCGCGCAAGCACGGCGTCGAGGTCGACCGCCTGTCCGTTGTGCTCGATGGGCTCAAGGCCAAGCTCGGGGATATCGAGGACGGTGGCGGCCGGGTGCACCGCCTGGAGGCGGAAGCGGCGGCGGCCCGCGAGGCCTACATCAAGGCCGCCGGTATGCTGCACCAGAAGCGCTTGGCCGCGGCGGCCCGCCTGGACAAGGCGATGGCCGGCGAGCTGGGGCCGCTCAAGTTCGGCAGCGCGCGCTTTGGCACGCGGGTCGATGCGATGGAGGAAGAGGCGTGGGGCGAGCACGGCTCGGACGCCGTCGCCTTCGAGGTGGCGACCAATCCGGGAACGCCGCCGGGACCGCTCAACAAGATCAGTTCGGGCGGCGAGATGTCGCGCTTCATGCTGGCCTTGAAGGCGGTACTGGCCCAGGCCGACCCGGTGCCCACCATTATCTTCGACGAGGTCGATGCCAATGTCGGCGGTGCCGTGGCGGACGCCGTCGGCGAACGGCTGGCTCGTCTGGCCAACCGCTTCCAAGTGCTGGTCGTGACCCACTCGCCGCAGGTGGCGGCGCGCGGTGCCCATCATTGGCGAGTCTCGAAAAAAGTCGACGGCGCCGCCACCGTCACCCGGGTCGAAGCCCTATCGGCCGGCGAGCGGAAGGAAGAAATCGCCCGCATGTTGGCCGGCGCCCGCGTCACCGACGAGGCACGCGCCGCCGCCGATAGTCTGCTGGCCGCCGGGAGCGGGGCAGCATGAACGACCGGAAGCTGCGAACGCTTGCCGTCGAGGATATGACGCTGCTCGATGCTGCCGCCGAATTGACGGCGCTGGCCGCCGAGATCGCCGCTCATGATCGGGCCTATCACCAGAACGATGCGCCCACCGTATCGGACGCTGAATATGATGCCCTGCGCCGGCGCAACGACGCCATCGAGGCGCGCTTTCCCGACTTGGTGCGGCCCGACAGCCCGTCCCGACGGGTCGGCACCCCCGTCGCCGCCGGCTTCGAGAAGGTGGTCCACGCCAAACCGATGCTGTCGCTGGGGAACGCGTTTTCCGCCGACGATGTGCGGGAGTTCCTGGCCCGCATCCGCCGCTTCCTCAACCTGCCGGAAACGGAACCGCTGGAGATCGTCGCCGAACCGAAGATCGACGGGCTTTCGGTTTCGCTACGCTACGAGGACGGGCGGCTGGTCCAGGGGGCGACGCGCGGTGACGGGGCGGCCGGTGAGAACATCACGGCCAACCTGCGTACCCTCGACGACATCCCGAACCGGATCAGCGCCGAAGCCGTTCCGGCCGTTTTCGAGGTGCGCGGCGAGGTCTACATGTCGCGGGCTGATTTCGCGGCGCTCAATGTCCGCCAGCAGGAGAGGGGGGGCAAGATCTTCGCCAACCCCCGCAATGCTGCCGCCGGCAGCCTGCGGCAATTGGACGCCGGAATCACCGCCGAGCGGCCGCTTCGCATGTTCGCCTATGCCTGGGGCGAGGTCAGCCGGCTTCCGGCGAAAAGCCAGGGGGAGTTCCTGGAACTGCTGCGCACCTGGGGTTTTCGCACCAATCCGCTGGTCCGCGTATGCAGCGGCGTGGACGGCCTGCTGGCCCAATACGCCGACATGGAAAGCCAGCGCGCCACGCTCGACTACGACATCGATGGCATGGTCTATAAGGTCAACCGGCTCGATTGGCAGGAACGCCTTGGTTTCGTCAGCCGGGCGCCCCGCTGGGCCATCGCCCACAAGTTCTCGGCCGAGCAGGCCGAAACCGTGCTTAACAAGATCGACATCCAGGTGGGGCGAACCGGCGTCCTGACCCCTGTGGCGCATTTGGAACCGGTGACGGTGGGCGGTGTCGTGGTGTCGCGCGCGACCTTGCACAACGAGGACGAGATCGCCCGCAAGGATGTGCGCGAAGGTGATCGGGTGATCGTCCAGCGGGCCGGAGACGTCATCCCGCAGGTGGTTGCCGCCATCGACGACGAGGCCCACCGGCAACGGCCGCGCTTCGTTTTTCCCGACCACTGCCCCCAATGCGGCAGCCTGGCCGTGCGTGAGGAGGGCGAGGTGGCCCGGCGCTGTACCGGCGGGTTAATCTGCCCGGCCCAGGCGGTGGAAAGGCTCAAGCACTTTGTTTCGCGCGACGCCTTCGACATCGAGGGCTTGGGCGGCAAGCACATCGAGGCATTCTGGAAGGACGGTCTGGTCAAGACGCCGGCCGACATCTTCAGGCTTCCCGAGAAGGCCGAGGAGATCGTCGAACGTGAGGGGTGGGGGCAGCAGTCGGTCCGCAACCTGGCGCGGGCGCTTACCGAACGGCGGACGATATCGCTGGAGCGCCTGATCTATGCCCTCGGCATTCCGCAGGTGGGGCGGGCGACGGCGCGCCTGCTGGCCCGCCATTACGGCACATTGGAGGGTTGGCGGACGGCGATGACGGCGGCCCGCGAGCCGGACTCCGAAATCCACAGGGATCTCATCAACATCGACGGCATCGGGCCGGCGGTGGCTGGCGACATCCTGGCTTTCATTGCCGAGACGCATAATGCAGAGGTCCTCGACGACCTGGAACGTGTCCTCACGGTGGAGCCTTTCCGAGCCCCGGCCACCCAGGCTTCGGCGGTGGCCGGCAAGACCGTGGTCTTTACCGGCACGCTGGAAACCATGACCCGCAGCGAGGCCAAGGCAAGGGCCGAGGCGCTGGGCGCCAAGGTGGCGGGATCGGTGTCGAAGAACACCGATTTCGTGGTGGTTGGCGCCGACGCCGGTTCGAAAGCACGCAAGGCCGAGGAACTGGGGGTCAGGACGCTGTCGGAAGCCGAGTGGCGGGAACTGACGGGCTGATGCCCATCGGATCAACGATCTGCCGGTAGCATTTCCCATCCGAATACCACCCGTTGCCGCCTATACCGCCCTCGGGTACACTGGCGCGCGATGGGGAGTGGCATTTAAGGCAGCAGGTCAGCCTGGTTTTGAGCGGTGCCTCAACGGTTCGGCATCGTCGGCGATGGAGGCCAGCCCATGAAGCCGGGGATCGTCGGTTTCATCGATGACATCCAGTGTTGGCGGCACGATGTGCATCGATGCCGCCAGAGCGGCCTTGGCCCCGGCGCGGGCGTCCAGGGCGCGGCCCACTTCTCGATTTCAAGAACAGGATCTTGCGGCGGGAGCAGGCCTTCGGACCGGCCCTTGCCGAGACTGCGTCGAGACGTACGCGACCGACGGCCCATGGGGGTGCCGCCGATACCTTGAACGGCAGGGAGCTAAACCATGCCCGATATCGAAAAGAAGAGGAAGACGCCAGAAAAAGTCTACGCCGTTTTCGCCATCGTCATCCTGCTCCTCATGATGTTCCCGCTCTATGGGCTGGGCAATTCGGCGCAGCCGATCATCATGGGGCTGCCGTTCTCGTTGTTATGGGTGGTCTTCTGGATCGGCGTTGAGTTCGCCGGTTTGATCGCCTTTTTCCGTTACGAATACGGGCGCTGAGGAGGCCGACATGGCGGAATGGATCATCGCGCTGCTGATGATGGGGGGCTACCTCGTCTTCGCGTTCGTGCTGGGAATGATGGCGGGCAAGGGCCGCTCATTCTTCTCGATCTCGGAATATGCGGTCGCCGATCGCGGGCTCGGGCTCGTGGTCATGTGGTTCCTGATGGGCGGCACGATCTTCTCGGCCTTCGCCTTTCTGGGTGGGCCGGCCTGGGCCTACTCCAAGGGGGCGGCTGCCTTTTACATCCTGGCCTATACGGCGCTGGGGCTGCTGCCCTGGTATCTGATCGGCCCCAGGATGGCTAAGCTGGGTGCCGCGCGCGGCTACTTCAGCATGGGCGACATGTTGCGCGACCGCTACCAGTCCAAAGCCCTGGTGGTTATCGTCGGCATCGTCTCGGTGCTGGCCTTCATCCAGTATCTTACCCTGCAGATCAAGGGAATGGCCTACATCTTCAACATCATGACGGCCGACCACATTCCGTTTTGGGTCGGCGCGCTTCTTTCCTACGGCATCGTCGTCATTTACGTCGCCACCAGCGGCGTGCGTGGCGCCGCCTGGAGCGACGTTTTGCAAGGCGCCCTGATGTTCGTCGTCGCCTGGAGCGTCGGGCTGTATCTCGTTTTCACCCTGCACGACGGTCCGGGCGCCATGTTTGCCCAGATCGCGGCGGATCGGCCAGGGTTCCTGGAGATCGGCCACGAAGGCTCGAAGATGTCGCAGACGGCCTATTCGACGGCCATTCTGGTCTCGGTCGTCGGCTTCATCATGTGGCCGCACCTTTTCATGAAGTCCTACACGGCCAATGAAAAGACGATCAAGCTCACAGTGATTGCCTATCCGCTGTTTGCGATCTTCCTGGTGCCCGTGCTGTTCATCGGCTTTTCGGCGGTCGGGGTGATTCCACCCACCGCCCTGACGACGCCGGACGGCATCCTTCCCTATCTGATCACCAACAACCTGGGGGCGACCGGCCTCCTTTACGGCATCATCGGGGCCGGCGCGCTGGCCGCCGCGCAATCCTCGGCCGACGCCATCACCCACGGCGCTTCGGTGTCGTTCGGGCGCGACGTCGTCTATCCGCTGAAGCCGGATCTTGGCGACCGCGTCCAAATCCTCATCATGCGCTGGGCGGTGGTGGCCATCGGGGCCGTTTCCTACTACCTGGCGATCTGGGGAGCGGCCGGATTGGTCCAACTCCTGCTTGGCGCCTACGGCTCGATCGTCCAGTTTGCGCCCTGCGTCTACGGTGCGATCTGGTGGCGCGGCGCCCGCAAGGAAGGGGCGATCGCGGGACTGGTCGTCGGTGTGGGCGTGAATTTCTGGTACCAGTTGGTCCAGAAGGGCGTGACGCCGTTCGACATCAACCCAGGCATCATGGGTCTCATCGCCAACGTCATCATCTTCGTTGCGGTAAGCCTGATGTGCCAGAGCCGAGACGAGGAACACGTGCGCGCTTTCCATCGTACCTGAGCGGAAAGGCGGCATATCGTAAACGGCCCCGGCTTCGTCTTGTTGACGAGGCCGGGGCCGTCATTTCATGCAAACGGGTTTTTCCGTTTAATTCAGCTTGCCGGGCAACCCCTTGATGGCGTCGTCTATGAGTTCGTCGGCCTTGGTCTCACTCAGCTTGTCGGCGAGGACGCGGCGCGTCGCCTCCAGGGCCACGTCTACCGCCGCGTCGCGGATTTCGCGTGTCGCCGTGACCTCGGCCTGGGCGATGCGCTCCAGCGCCAACTGCTCGCGCCGCTTGACGGATTGCTCCAGGCTTTCGGCGGCCCGGGCGCTCAGCGTGGCAGCTTCCTCGCGGGCGTGTTCGAGCAGCCGGCTGGTTTCTTCGGCCGCTTCGCGCTGCTTGCGCTGATAGGACGCCAGGAGTTCCTGGGCCTCCTCGCGCAGTTTTTCGGCCTCGTTGACCCGGGCCCGGATGGCGTCGGCTCGCGCGTCGAGGCCGGTGGTTACCAGCCGCAGCACCGCCCGTCCAACCAGCGCGACCAGAATGACGAAAGCGACGGCCACCCAGAATTCAGGGGTTGCCCAAAACGCCTCGGCCTTTGTTCCGGCCGTTTCGGCCGCCCATGCCTGCATCAGCTGCGCTCCTTCAGCACGCGATCGACCACTTTGCCGACGGCGCGCGGGTCGACGCGCTCCCCGGCCAGCCGCTCGGCCGCCGACGAGGCGACTTCCACGGCCACATCGCGAAGGTGGGCCATGGCCTCGTTCTTGGCCTCCTGGATGCGGCCCTCCGCCTCGGCGATCTCGGCTGCCAGCCGCTGGCCCAGCTTGGCATGATGGGCCGCGGCTTCGGCGGTCATCCTGTCACGCGCCTTGGCGATCACAGCCTGGGCTGCGGCGCGCGATTCGGCCACGGCCTTCTCATAGGCCTCGGCGGTGGCCTGGGCTTCCCGGCGAATGGTTTCTGCCCGTTCAAGGTTGCCCTCGATGCGGTCCTGGCGTTCCTCGAGGATATGGCTGATGCGCGGCAGGACGAACCGCCACAGGATGACGTAGAGGATCAAAAACGAGATCGCCAGCCAGATCACCTGCGAGGCATAGAATTCGCGGTCGAGCTGGGGCAGTGTGGCAGCCGATGCCGCACCGGTTCCCGCCGTTGCGGTCAGGGTCAGACCCCCGAGAAGCCGAATGAATCCGCGCATGCTTACCTCCGCAGGAAGACGTCGGCCGGCCCACCCCCGGGGGCGCACCGGCCCGCCAATCGTCTTTAACTGAAGAGGATCAGGAACGAGACCAGCAGCGCATAGAGCGCCACCGCCTCGACGAGGGCAAAGCCCAGCATGGCCAGGCCGAAAACCTGCGAGCGTGCGGCAGGATTGCGCGCAATCGAGCCGATGAGCGAGGAGAAGATATTGCCAATACCGGCGCCGACGCCGCCCAGGCCGATGACGGCAAGGCCGGCTCCAATCAGTTTCGCGGCAGCAATTTCCATGGTCCTAATTCCCTCGTTGTTCAAATAGACAATTGGCGGGCACGCCGGCGTGGCGGTCCTCAATGCAGATGGATGGCGTCGTGCAGGTAGATGCAGGTCAAGATGGTGAATACGTAGGCCTGTAGGAACGCCACGAGAAATTCGAAGGCGGTCAACGCGACGTCGATGGACAGCGGCGCCCAGCCGCCCAGAATACCCAGCGGCACAACGAAGCCGGCGAATACCTTCATCATGGTGTGCCCGGCCATCATGTTGGCGAACAACCGGATCGACAGGCTTATCGGCCGCGACAGATAGGACATGATCTCGATCGGAATCAGCAGCGGCGCCATCACCAGGGGTACGCCCTTGGGCAGAAAATAGCTGAAGAACTTCAGCCGGTGGCGGACGATGCCGATGACGGTGACCCCGAGGAACACGAACATCGCCATCGCGAAGGTGACGATGATGTGGCTGGTGAAGGTGAAGCTGTAGGGGACCAGCCCGATCAGATTGCCGAACAGGATGAACATGAACAGAGAGAAGATGAACGGGAAATAGCGCCGCCCCTCGTTGCCCACGTTGTCGCGCACCATGCCGGCGATGAATTCGTAGCTGAGCTCCGCCATCGACTGCCAGCGGCCCGGAACCAGCCGCCGGTTGCGCATGCCGAACATCAAGAAGAGGGTCACGGCGGCAACCGTGATCAGCATGAACACGCCGGAATTGGTGAGGGAAGCGTTGACGTCGCCAAAATGAATGGGCGCGACGACCTGAATTTCGAACTGATGGAGTGGATTGGCCACCTGTGTCCTCGCCCCCTGAAATTCCTAAGGCCTGTCCGAGCCCGTCCCGCCGGGCCAATCGTCATCTTGCTCTTCCGGTTCCCCGTCGGATGGCGCCGGCGCCCCTTCCGCCTCCGCCAATCCTATCCCGCTGGCCGCCCGATAGACATTCAATACGCCGGCGGCGGCGCCGAGAAAGAAGAAGACAATCAAAAACCATGGCGTGGTGCCCAGCCATCTGTCAAGCAGAAGGCCTGCCCCGACGCCGACAACCAGGGCCGCGACCAACTCGACGCCGATGCGGAACGCCACGCCGAATCCCGACATCGGAGTCCTGAGCACGGAACTCCTGCCCTGCGATCGCGACTGCTCCTGCGACCGCGCACGCTTAAGCCGGGCATCCAAGTCTTGAAGCGATCCACCAGGTGTTTCGTCGCCCATCGGATTCCCGCCCGCCGGGTCCGGCGAACCCAGATCCGCCCGCAACCCCATGGGAGGCGGACGTTAGCGGCCGGCCTCCGGGCTGTCAAGAATGAAAGACTGCCATGCAACCCTTTGATAAGGCTTGAAATTCGTTGTGAATGCCCTAGACGTCAGGCGATTTCGCGCAGGGCGACCGCCTGTTGCAGATCGACCGAGACAAGCTGCGAAACGCCGCGTTCCGCCATGGTGACGCCGAACAGCCGATCCATCCTGGCCATGGTCATGCGATGGTGGGTGATGACCAGGAAACGGGTGTGGCCGGCCAAGCCGAGTTCGCTGACCAGGGTGCAAAAGCGGTCGACGTTGGCGTCGTCGAGCGGGGCGTCGACCTCGTCGAGCACGCAGACCGGCGCCGGGTTGGTCAGGAACACCGCGAACATCAGGGCGAGCGCGGTCAGGGCCTGTTCGCCGCCCGACAGCAGAGACAATACCTGCAGCCGCTTGCCCGGCGGGCTGGCCATGATTTCCAGCCCGGCGTCGAGCGGATCGTCCGATTCGGTGAGCGCCAGGTGGGCGCGGCCGCCGCCGAACAGGCGGGTGAACAGGGCCCGGAAATGGCCGTCGACCTCCTCGAACGAGGCGACGAGACGCTGGCGGCCTTCGCGGTTGAGGTCCGAGATGCCGCGGCGCAGTTTCTCGATCGCCTTGATGAGGTCGCCGCGCTCCTGTTGCAGGGTGGTGATCTGTTCGTCCAGTTCGCTGGCTTCCTGTTCGGCCCTCAAGTTCACCGGCCCCATGGTTTCGCGTTCGCGCAGCAGGCGGTCGACGCGCTTTTCCGTGGCCTCGAGGTCGGGCAGTTCCTCCTCCTCACCCAGTTCGGCGACTTCGGTCAACGCCTGCGGCAGGCAGTCCAAGCGTTCGCGCACCCGCTCGGTCAGGGCCTGGACGGCCAGACGTCCCTGCTCGACGGCGCCTTCGGCCCGCACCCGGTCCTCGCGGGCCTTGGCCAGCGCCGCTTCGGCCTCGCGCAGGTCGCGGTCGGCGGCGGAAAGGCAGCCCTCCGCCTCGGCCAGGCGGTCGGCGGCGGCGTTGCGCTTGCCCTCGGAGGCCTCGATCAGGCCCAACAGGGTCTGGCGCTGGCTTGCGATCTCGGCAGGCCGTTCGGCCAGTCGGGCGGCTTCTTCCTCAACCGATTTGCGGCGGGCCGCCAGCTCTTCCAGGTGAAGGCGGGCAGCCTCGCCACGGCTGTGCCAGGACGCCAGATCGCGGGCGATGGCATCGCGCCTGGCTTGGCGTTCGCGGGCCTCGCGCAGCACCGAATCCAGCGCGCTCTGGCAGGCCACCTGATGAGAGCGCCGTTCCCCCACGTCGGCCCTAAGGGCGACGAGGCGCTCGCGTTCAGCGGTGGGGTCCGGCAGGCCATCCAAGGTTTCGCGGTTCTCGCGCAGGCGCTCTGCGGCCTCGGCGCGGTCGGCCTCGATGCGCTCGGCGGTTTCGGCCAGCGCGCCAAGGCGGCTGTCGATCTCGGCCGCCCGCTGGCGAATCTCGGCCAGCCGGTCGCGCGCCCGCGCATGGGCGGCATCGGCCTCGTTGGTGGCGATGCGCGCCGCCTTCTCG
>JACZKS010000101.1 GCA_014859895.1 Rhodospirillales bacterium | reverse complement strand
CTTCCCGTCACTCCCTCCCCCCTTCCGTCACTCCCGCTTTCGCGGGAATGACGAAAGGGAAAAGCGGCACCCCCGCGCCTCCCTGCGCGAAGCCGGCGTGTTCGCGGCCGGCGCAATGCTGGACTGGGAAGCCCCCACGGGCGGTTACCTGCTGCAAGGCGCCTTCGCCTCGGGAGCGGCGGCTGCGCGGGGCGTCGAGGCCTGGCTCAGCCGGCCATAGGCCCTCGCCCGCGCCGCCTCCGGTGAGCGCCTCACTTTTTCATTTGACAACATACCAACTAGTCGGTATGGTGCGCCGATGAGGAGAACGATATGACCAACCAGGCCGCGAAACCGGACGCCCGATCAAAGCTGCTCGATGCCGCGCTGGTGGTGATCCGCACCAAAGGCTATTGCGCCACCACGGTTGACGAGCTCTGCGCGGCCGCCGGCGTCACCAAGGGCGCCTTCTTCCATCACTTCAAGAGCAAGGATGCGCTCGGCGTCGCCGCTGCCGAGCATTGGTCGGAAATCACCGGCGCCCTGTTCGCCAAGGCGCCATATCACGACCATGCCGACCCGCTCGATCGTGTCCTCGGCTATGTCGCGTTGCGCAAGGCGCTGTTGCAAGGCGGCGTGCCCGAGTTCACCTGTCTTGTCGGCACCATGGTGCAGGAAACCTACGAGACCACTCCGGCCATTCGCGAGGCCTGCGAGCGCAGCATCAGCGGCCATGCCGCGACGCTGGAAGCCGATATCGAGGCGGCGATGCGGGATCGGCGCCTGTCGCCCGCGTGGAGCGCCACGTCGCTGGCGCTCCACACCCAGGCCGTTCTCCAGGGCGCGTTCATTCTCGCCAAGGCCAAGGGCGGCGCGGAGATCGCCGCCGACAGCATCGATCATCTCACCCGGTATCTGGAGCTGCTTTTCAGCTCGGAGACCATCCAACCCCAATCCTGACATCAGACCAGAAGGAGAAAGACCATGCCCAACACGATCCGACTCCACCGCGTCATCGCCGCCAGGCCGGAGAAGGTCTATCGCGCCTTTGTGGAGGCCGATGCCGTGGCGAGCTGGCTGCCGCCTTACGGGTACCTCTGCACGGTCCATGAACTGGATGCGAAAGTGGGCGGCAGACACAGGATGTCCTTCCGCAATTTCACGACGGGCAACGGCCACTCCTTTGGCGGCACCTACGTCGACCTCGTGCCGGGAGAGCGCCTTGTCTACACCGACACGTTTGACGACCCCAACCTGCCGGGCGAGATGCGTGTCACCGTGACGCTCAAGGCCGTTTCGGTGGGCACCGAAGTCAATATCGAACAGGAAGGCGTGCCCGACGTGATCCCGCCCGAGGCCTGTTACCTTGGATGGCAGGATTCGCTTCGCAAACTCGCAAAGCTCGTGGAGCCCGAAATCAACCAATAGCCGGATCCCTCGCGCCGCCATTGGAGGAGCCATCCCATGACCCCCACCGTGACCGCCTTTGAACGCTCGCCCGATGGCGGCAAGGGTCTGGCGCGCGACATGCGCGTTCGCTGGGCGCTCGAGGAAGTGGGCCAGCCCTACGAGGTTCGTCTTCTTTCGTTCAAGGCGATGAAGGAACCCGCGCATCTGGCGCTTCATCCTTTCGGGCAGATTCCGACCTACGAAGAGGGCGATCTCGCCCTCTTCGAGTCGGGCGCGATCGTGTTCCATATCGCGGAGCGCCATGCCGGCCTGCTGCCGGACGACGCCAATGCGCGGGCGCGGGCCATCACCTGGATGTTCGCCGCGCTGACCACGATGGAGCCGCCGATCGTCGAGCGCGAAATGGCCATGATCCTGGAGCGCGACGAGGCCTGGTACGAACAGCGCCTGCGTGGCCTCGAGGAAAGCGTCCGCAAGCGGCTGGGCGAACTTTCCGCCCGCCTTGGCGACGCCGGCTGGCTCGACGGCGGGTTCAGCGCCGGCAACCTCCTGATGGTGTCGGTGCTGCTCCGGCTGAAGGGATCGGGTCTGCTGGAGGAATATCCAAGCCTCGCCGCCTATGTCGCCCGCGGCGAAGCCCGCCCCGCCTACACGCGCGCCTTCGCCGCCCAACGGGCGGTCTTCACCGCCGCATCGGCGGGCTGACGAAGGGTCCGGTCTGGGGGCCGGTTACTGCCATTGGTTCTGACTTGCCGAATCGCCTCTTGTAATTGCCGCCTGCACTGAGCGCCCGAAGGGCGCGAATATCCGAAATCATCTATCCGTGATCGGGAAATCGATCTCCGAGCCTCACGAACGGATGAAAAACATCTCGGACGGTGCTAAACGGCGAAGACTATCTGTGCCAAATTCGTCAAGGCTTCTCGGCCGAGGAACAAATTATTGATGGAATCTCTTCAATCCACCCGAGCCGACCCTGCGCCCATCACCCCGGAAATCCTGGCCGAGTTATTGAAGGTGGAAGTGCCCTCGGGGCCAATCCTTGTTCAAGGTATAGCAAAAAGGGTGACGCCTTGGAGCAACGGTGATCGAGCTTATGTTTACGGGCGTCTCGCCTTGGGCCGGGCATCGATCTCTTTCAGAACACGGCCGGAACTCGCCCCTCACGAAGGCGAGGCGGTCACGATGAAGGGCGTTTTGCAGGTTAGGCCCGCTACGGATGCTGAGGAGGATTGGCGCGCAACTCACGTCATTACGCTGGTTGGAAGTGTCGTCGGCACATGGACCCCACGAGAGGAAGTCGAGGCTGTACTGAAGCTTCCGGTCCGAGATGAGCGAGTGCCATTGGGCGACTTTATCGCTGAGCACGGCATCGAGAATCTGGTCATTCTTACGACTGCAACTGCCCGTGCAGACATTACGCGAACGCTTTCGGATGCTGAAGTGATGGGCCGGCCGGAATTCGTGGAGGCCAGTTTCGGCTCGGCCTCGGAGTTTCTTGCCACCGTGACGAGTTTGCACCAACGGGGTTATTTGGCGGGACTGGCAATCGCCCGTGGAGGCGGCGGTGGACAAGAGTTGATAGCTGGCTCCAGAGAGATCATTAACGCATTGATCGACCTCCAGGTTCCCTTTTATGTGGCATTCGGCCACGCCACCGATGTGGCGCTTATCGACCGGTTTGCCGATCAGGCTTTTCATACGCCGTCTGGCTTAGCTGCCGAAATCGCTCGCTCCGTCAAGGAGACCTTCTATCGCAATGCGCGGGATCGCCAAGCTGATGAGTTGGCTCAGCTCGTTGAGGGGCTGGACGCAAGGTTAAAAGCGTTGCAGAGCAACCTTCAGCGTACAACTTATGTTCATCGGGGCGGCATATCGTTCTCCTGGCCTGTCATCATCACTCTTGTTTTATTGATCCTCGCTATCGCCTCCGCATGGGCGCACTACATGTAACTCAGACCTTCGATTACGGTGACAATGCACTAATTGGTCGGAGTGGATTGAGGGAAACGCCTGCATCTCATTGTAAAGCGAACACGAGGGTTGTACCATCGGTTGCGCGATGGGAGGCGACGGGCGAGGGGGGTGCGATGGGGGCAGCGCTTCGCAGGGCACTTGTATTGGCGATGGCGGGCGTGCTTCTGGGCGGCTGTCAAACGTCCAAACAAGGCGTATCACCTGAGCAATCTTGGCTGAAAGAAGATTTCCTGGGCAGCTTTGATGTCGCGACAGCGCGAACATCTGCAAAGCCACTCGTCCGCCCAATCGAACTGCGACTGCGCCCGACTCACGGCCCTGCAACTTTCAATAAGGTCGATCGGGCCTTAGTAGATGGCCGGGCGCTACCCGAAGATCTTTCAAAACTGACTCTGACGATCGAACCTCGCGGCATGGAGGAGTTCGGGGTCAGCATTGATTTTGGCGGGGTGCGGGAAGGCATGTACATGAGCATGAAAGCCCGGGCCGCATACAACGCGCGCGGCATGAAGATGAATGAGGCTGAGATTTCGTCTTCGGTGTTTACGCAGATGAAGCCAGAGGAACGGACCGCTGTGCGGAAAATGCTGGATGGCATATTGGCGCTAATGTTCTGTGCTGCAGGGCACGATGTTGGGAAAGTCGGCGACGAAATATATTCCATCGAAGTGGAGGGGATTGTTCCCGGCGCAACGGGGAGGATGACTTCGATTGCCAAGGGCGAGACGTTTTGGGGAGGTCGCGAAGTGCTTATCGGCGATCTTTCCGGAACCCTTTATGTCACGGCGGGGGATGGGACCAGGATTCCAGCGTCACTCACCGGGACGGACGTGTTCGATAAGAAATCGGCTCTACTTCTTGCCAACAGTACACACATGAGGCTGATAGCAGGCGATGGCAGGAAGGCAGAGGTGCGAAGCCAGTACCGCATCGACCCGGATTCTTTAGCTAAGCTTCCCTAGAGGGCAGGTGTTACTGGAATACTATTGCGCAACTAGCGGTCAGGGGGGGGCGACAATGGTCCACAAATTGCTTGCCGCAGCGATCGGTCTGCTGATTATCTCCGGATGTTCGGGAACGAGGACCGACGAAATCCTGAAAAACGGAAACAACATCGATTCTGTGCGATATGCGCTTGGCTTGCCGCTTCGGGGAATTGTCGATCTTCCAAATGGTAACAAGATGTGGACCTTTGGGAGTTCGTCTAGCGGCATGCTTCCGATGACATCTCCATCAACAGGCACCGTTGTTGGGCCCTACGGAGTGGCAACCTACAACACGAGTTCAACAACCTGGGTGCCCATGAATTATTCGTGTACCGTCCAGATCGAAGCCACGTCGAGCGGATCTATCCGCCACTGGCAATGGCAGGGGAACAACTGCCCCTGACCAATGTGCGATTGCGGTGATATTGCGCCAACCAGACGGCTTGATATCCTACGGTGTCCAGCGAGACGATTAAGTGCACTGTCACCGTAAATCGAGAGATTGACGCGACCAAGCGGACTTAGGGTGGACCAAGACTTACGGAACGAGCGGTCTCTGGGCTACGGCCGATACGGGACGTTTTCATGCGTAGTTATGGCTAGCTATAGAGCCAGCCGGTCTCGCCAGACGTTCAAGGCTGCTTCGACCAGTTGGGAAAGCAGCCAAACGCTGGTTTCTTCAACTTTGATCATGACCTGTGTACCATTGATCGGCCAACCCGCTCGGAGATTGCCACATGCAATTTCCTGAGCAGACACGTCGGAACTACGGTGACAGGAATTACGGTGTTACGACGAACAGTGCGGCTATTAAGTGCACTGTAATCTAACCCATTGCAGAAGTTGGTCACTTGTCCACACCTTGGCAGAAGGTGTATATCTCTCAACTAATAACTGCCTGGAGAATGGAGCATGCATAATGGAATGCCCCCATTGCACAAAGCATTTTCATGAAGAATGGTCGAACCACGAACTGAGTTTCGGTTGGTTTTCGAAAGAAACCAAGTGCCCTGCCTGCCGTAAGGTTACAATTGAACTGTGGAACCAAGGAACCCAGAAATCCCATCGTGCCTATCCGTTGGGAGCACCCGGCAGACAGCCCGTAGACTTAAACAATATTCCTCATGATATAGTGCAAGACTATGAGGAGGCATGCGCCGTCTTGGCGGTCAGCGCAAAAGCATCCGCAGCGCTCGCTCGTCGATGCCTGCAGGCTATCCTCCAACAGCATGGATACTCTCATAAAAATCTGATTGATCAAATCAAAGCTGTTCTGACAGAAAAAGATCCCAAGAAGTCTCTTCCGCAGTCCCTTCAAGACACCATGGACGCGATACGGAATTTTGGAAATTTCTCAGCCCATCCCATGACGGATGGTGACACGTTGCAGGTGATTGATGTTGAACCTGAAGAGGCAGAATGGTGTTTGGAGATATTGGAGGAACTGTTTGACCATTATTACGATAAGCCAGCGATTGCGGCCACGAAGAAAGCCGCGTTAGATGCAAAATTGCAGGCTGCCGGGAAACAGAATGCCCTCTAAATAATCGACCCTCTTCAATCTTTCTCCGGTTATGGCTATCAACAGCCGGCACAGTCGTCCAGCGCAGACGTCCGCTGTTGGGATCCGACGCCGCTCCAAGGAACGGCAAGGATGGCCGCGCAGCCTTCGCGATGGGCGGCTCCGGAGCCGTCATCCGGGTCCGGCTCTGCCCGACGCCCACGCGGCGACGGGCAGAGCTCGAACCCCAACCCTCCCTACATGTCCGCGGCGGTCGGGCGGACGATGATTTCGTTCACGTCGACGCCGTCGGGCTGTTCGAGGGCGAACCGGATGGCCCGGGCGATCGCGTCGGGGGACAGCGACTTCTTGCGCCATTCCCGAAGGCCCGCCGCCACGTCGGGGGCGGAGATGTCGTGCCCCAGCTCGGTGGCGGTCACGCCGGGCGAGATGACCGTCGTGCGGATGTCGTCATGCTCCTGGCGCAGGCCCTCGGAAATCGCCCACACCGCATACTTGGTGGCGCAGTAGACGGCGCCGGTCGGCAGAACGAGATGCGCGCCGACCGAGGCGACGTTCACCACATGCCCCGACTTCTGGGCGACGAAACGGGGCAGCACCGCCGCGATGCCGTTAAGCACGCCGTGGATGTTGACGTCGATCATCTTCCTCCACTCGTCCCGCTTCAATTCCGCCAAGCGTGAAAGCGGCATGACGCCCGCGTTGTTGACCAGGGCGTCGATGCGCCCGAAGCGCTCCGCCGCGGCGTCCGCGAAGGCGTCGAAGTTGGCGGCGTCGGTGACGTCGAGTTCCCGCCAGGCGACGTTGCCGCCAAGCTCTTGGGCGAGCGCCCGCAGGCGGCCGGCGCGCCGCGCGCCGATGAAGAGGTTTGCGCCCGTCGACGCCAGCTCGCGGACGGCGGCCTCGCCGATCCCGCTCGACGCGCCGGTGATGAGGACGGTTCGGTCTTTCAATCCAGTCATGGGGTTGCTCCTTCCGGTTCCGATGGACGGTAGATGGGGCGGCCCATGAGCCCGGCGGTAGCCCGATCTCCCGCGGGGTTTGCCCGATCCTCCGAAACCGAGGGGAAGGAATTGCTCTCATTTCAAAAAGTGTGCGATGAATCGCCATGGACAGAACGCGAGAACTCGCCCGCCAGATCCTGCGGTACGCGCCCGAACCCGGATTAAGCGGCACGGCCGCCCCACGCCTGTCGCTGATCCGGGCCGATGTCCCGACCATGCCGACACCCTCGGTCTACGAGGCGTCGCTATGCCTGATCGCCCAGGGGTCGAAGCGCGTGTCGCTGGGCGAACGGAGCGTCGTCTACGACGCGTCGCACTATCTGCTGGTGTCGGTGGACCTGCCGCTGGTCGGCCATGTGCTGGAGGCGACCCCCACCGAACCGTATCTGTGCTGCAAGATCGATCTCGACCAGGCCGTCCTCGCCGATCTGCTGACGACGCGGCCGCGAACGGCGCCGTCGGCCGAACTGCCGCCCCTGGCCGTCTATCCGGCCGATGCGGGCCTTATCGATGCGGCCTGCCGCCTCGTCCGGCTGCTCGACCAACCCGAACACATCGCGACGCTGGCGCCGCTGATCGAGCGCGAAATCCTCTACCGGCTCCTGATCGGCCCGCACGGGCCGACGTTGCGGCGCATGGCGGCCGGCGACAGCCATTTGGGAAAGATCAGCCGCGCCATCGCCTGGATCCGCGCCTACTATCGCGAGCCGCTGCGGATCGACGCCATCGCGTCCGCCGCGCATATGAGCCCGTCGTCCCTGCACGAGCATTTCAAGGCCGTCACCACGCTGACGCCGCTCGAATTCCAAAAGCAGCTCCGGCTTCAGGAAGCGCGGCGATTGATGCTCGCCAAGGGCGCGACGGCGGGCGCGGCGAGTTTTTCGGTCGGCTACCAAAGTCCTTCGCAGTTCAGCCGCGAATACCGCCGCCTCTTCGGCGCCCCGCCGCGCCGGGACGTGGACCAACTGCAAAGGGTGGACGTCGCCGCCAGTTGATGACGTGATGTCGGTGCCCCATCGGTCACCCCCGCTCCTTTCC
>JACZKS010000100.1 GCA_014859895.1 Rhodospirillales bacterium | reverse complement strand
AGGCACTTCGCCATCAATCTCGTACGAGCCGCCACCCACAAAAAAAGCATCAAGCTCCGCCGTAAACTCGCCGGATGGGATGTCGAATACCTTGCTTCACTGATCGGTGTCAGTTCTCGTTAACCTGGATTCGGAGCCCTGACGCCATAGGGACTTGTCACAACTTGCCGCGGGCGTCCACCCTGCGTAGAGTGCGTTCCCATGCGACCCCTCTTCTCTACGGCGCGGTGCCCGACCGCCCACGCTCCGCGGCCAGGCCTTCGAGCCCTCCGGCTGGCCACCTTTCTTGGCGCTGTCATCGTCACCGCCGTTGCCGGCCTTGCCGCCGCGTCGGCGGCCCCGCTGTCCGCCTCCGACTTCAAGGCAGCCAAATCCGCCTTCACGTCGATCGAGAAGAACCAATGGAAGTCGGCCCATCAGCATGCCGCCGAGGCCACCGATCCGCTGGTCGCCAAGATCGTCCGCTGGTTCGACTACACGCGCCCGGAAACCGATGCCGACTTCGCCTCGATCGTGGCTTTTCTCGAGGGGGAGGCTCAGTGGCCGTCACGGTTCGATTTGCGCCGGCGGGCCGAGGAAAAACTGCCCGGCACCATGTCGCCCCGCGAAGTCCTTGCCTGGTTCGAGCGCTACCCGCCGGTCAGCACAGACGGCTTGATGCGGCATGCCACTGCCCTGATGGCCGTCGGCAAGGACGAGGGCGCCCACGCCGCCGTACGCAAGGCCTGGATCGAAGGTGATTTCGGCAAGAGCCAGGAACAGGACTTCTTCCGACGTTTTCGCGGGCTTCTGACTCCCGCCGACCACCGCGCGCGCCTTGAGCGATTGCTCTGGGAGGATCGCCATTGGTGGGCGCAACACATGCTGTTCCGGGTGGATGCCGATACCCGGGTTCTGGCCGAGGCACGCCTTGCCCTGATGGCGGGAAAGGGCGGCATAGACAGGCTCATCGATCGCGTTCCCGCGAAGCTCAAGAATGATCCCGGCCTGATCTACGAGCGCCTGCGCTGGCGGCGCAAGAAGGGCCGCTACGAATCGGCCCGCGAACTTCTCAAGGATCTGCCGCCCGATCCCCTGCACCCCCGCAAGTGGTGGATCGAACGCGATATCCTGGCCCGCCGGGCACTGGACGACGGTTCCATCACCGATGCCTATCGCATCGCCAAGGAGCACGGCCTCAAACCGACCGAAGCCAACGTCCGCGAATATGCCGACGCCGAGTGGCTGGCCGGATGGATCGCTCTTCGCCTGCTCGGCGATCACGCCATCGCCATGGACCATTTCGTGGCCATGTACCAGGTCGTCCAGTATCCGATCAGCAGGTCCCGCGGCGCCTATTGGGCGGCCCGTGCCGCCGAGACGATGGGGATGCCCCGAGTCGCCAACCTGTGGTACGCTGCGGCGGCGCGCCTGCCGACCACGTTCTATGGCCAGTTGGCCCTGGCCAAGTTGGCGCCGGAAAGCGCACTCAAGTTTCCCGCAGCCCCGCAGCCGACCGCCGAAGAGGTCGCCGCGTTCAAGGATCACGAACTGGCGCGGGCCATCGAGATCCTCGGCCAGTTGGGCGAGACGGCGCGCCTCCGACCCTTCCTGCTGACCCTGGCCGCAGTCTCGGATCAGCCAGGCTGGCGGGCCATGACGGCCGATCTCGCCCTTTTCGCCGGCCGGCCGGACCTCGGTGTGCTCACCGCCAAGAATGCCGACCGCGACGGCCATATCCTGCTGAAGTCAGGGTATCCGACCGTCGAACTGCCGGCGTCAGGGGAGATGAATGGCCGCCGGGTCGAGCCGGCGCTGGCGCTGGCTGTCATCCGCCAGGAGAGCGCCTTCTGGCCGGAAGCGATCAGTTCCGCCGGAGCCCGCGGCTTGATGCAATTGATGCCGAACACCGCCAAACACGTCGCCAAGGTCGTCAATGTCGCCTACGCGCACGAGCGCCTGACCGGCGATCCCGATTACAATCTGAAGCTGGGGACCGCCTATCTGGCCCAGATGGTCGACGATTTCGGCGGCTCCTACGTGTTGGCGCTGGCCGCCTACAATGCCGGCCCGTCGCGCGCGCGCCAGTGGATCCGAGAACTGGGCAATCCCGGCCAGTCATGGGCGGACACCATCGACTGGATCGAATCCATTCCCTTCGGGGAGACCCGCAACTATATACAAAGGGTATTGGAAAACCTTCAGGTGTACCGGAATCGGTTGACCAACACCCCGGTGCCGCTGGGGTTGGAACTCGATCTTGCACGCTCGTCCGGGCGCCAAGCCGGTTGACCGGCTAACCGGAAGGGCGCATAAGGTGCGGTCCCCCGCGGGATGGCGATGCGTAATATCGAAGGACTATCCATGTCTGAACCGCGACTGCGCGACGAGATCGACGCCTGCGTCTTCGGCGCCTATGGCACCCTGTTTGACGTCGGCTCGGCGATCGGGCGGTACAGGGACGTCCTTGGCAACAAGGTGGCCCCGCTGATTTCCGCGTGGCGGGCCAAGCAGGTTTCCTCCGCTTGGCTGCGCAGCCTGATGGGCGACTACGTGGATTTCTGGCACGTCACCGGCAACAGCCTTGATTCGGCCATGGCCGCGCTCGGCATCAAGGGTGACCTGCTGCGTTCCCGGCTGATGGAAATGTGGCTGCGGGTCGAGGCCTTCCCCGACGTCAAGGACACATTGACCGGCCTCAAACAGGCCGGGCTCAAGACCGCCATCCTGTCGGACGGGTCGACCACCATGTTGACCGCGGCCGTACGCAGTGCCGGCCTTCACGGCCTTCTGCACCACGTCATCTCGGCCGACGCCGCCCAGATCTTCAAACCGCATCCCAATGCCTACCAGGTCGGGGTCGATCGGTTGAAGATTCCGGCCGAGCGGATTCTCTTCCTGGCCTCCAACGCGTGGGATGCCGCCGCCGCGACCCGTTTCGGGTACCGTACCGTGTGGGTCAACCGCACCGGAGAGCGGGCCGATGATCTTCCGGCCAAGCCCGAACGCGAGATTTCCAGCCTCGACGAGTTGCCGGCCCTCCTCGGCCTGTAAAGGATCCTCCGCCATGGCCCCCGAGAGGCATGGTGGAACGGAGGAAGGATTCCGCGAGCGGCATTTCACCGCGCAGGATGGATTGCGGCTCTTTTTCCGGGAATACGGGCGCGAACGCGACGGACGCTTCGCTGTCCTCTGTCTGCCCGGATTCGCCCGCAACGGCAAGGACTACCACGATCTCGCCCGGCGCCTGTCGACGCGCTATCGCGTGCTGTGCCCGGACTACCGGGGTGTCGGCCGCTCGCAGTACGCGCCGGATTGGCGCGCCTACTCGCCGCAGGCCAACCTGAACGATCTGCGCCACCTGTTGGCGGTCGCCGGCGTCCATCGCGTTGTCGCCATCGGTATGTCCTATGGCGGCATTCTGGCCGCCGGGCTGGCCGTCACGCTACCCGGCGCCGTTTGCGGCGTGGTTCTCAACGACATCGGACCGGACGTTGCGCCCGGGTCCTTGAGGCGGGTGCTCGACCATATTGGGCGCGACCACCGCCCGGCCAGCTGGGAGGTCGCCATCGATTACATGAAGCGGACTTTTCCCCACCTGCCCGCCGGAACCGAAGAGCGGTGGCGGCGCATCGCCGACCACACCTTTCGCGAGGTCGACGGCCATCTGCGGGTCGACTGGGACATCGCCCTTGCCAAGCCGTTGCCGGGACTTGCGCGGGAACATGGCGATTTGTGGCCGCTCTTTCGGGCCCTTTCGCGAATCCCGGCCCTGGCCGTGCGCGGCGAACTCTCGGAATTCCTGAGTCCGCAAACATTTCAGCGAATGGCCGCCGAAATGCACGGCCTCGACACTCTGACCGTCCCCGGCGTCGGCCATGCCCCCGATCTGGCGGAGCCGCCAGCCGGAAACCGCGTCGAGGCGTTCCTCGACGGCATATAGCGCGCCTGCCGGCCTCGCCAGGTTTATTGCGAGTTGGAACTCTTCTTTTCGCCGTTGGGGCCCACGATTCCTGGCACGCCCGGCGCTTTCGCGCCATTGCCCAGCGAATTGTCGCGGACCAAGGCGATTCGCTCGCTCGATTCCTTCTTCTCAGGCATCCGTTTGCAGTGCCCTTCGAGGAAGGCCCCCTTCTCGATGGCCAGATTGTCATGAAGGATGTCGCCAACCACGTGCGCGGTCTTGGCCAGGCTGACCGTCGTCGCCTTGATCTGACCGTGGATGGTACCGTAGATCTCGACCATATCGGCGATGATCTCGCCGGTGATCTGCGCGGTGGTGCCAACCAGCAGATGACGGCTGTGGATGTCACCCTCGACCGTGCCGTCCACCTGAATCTCGCCGTTGCTCGTCAGGTCGCCGACGATTTTCATGTCGGTACTGATGATGGACGGGACAGCCGCCTTGGCCGTCGCGGCACCGCCGTCCAATTCCCTTTTACTCTTTGAAAACATAACGACCTGCCTTGATGAACTTCATGGGGTCTCTGGGTCGTCCCTTGAAAGAGATCTCATAGTGCAGATGGGACCCGGTGCTCCGCCCCGAATTGCCCATCAGGCCGATCTGGTCGCGGAACTTGACCTCCTGTCCCTTTTTAACGAGCGTCCGCTCGAGATGCCCGTACCGGGTGCGAATTCCGGCGCCATGGTCGATCTCGACCATCCGGCCGTAGTTCCCTTTCCACCCCGCAAAGACCACGACGCCGGGCGCCGTCGCGTGGACGGGCGATTTGTGAACCCCTCCCAGATCGAGGCCGTAATGCATCGCCCACCGCTTATTGAGTGGATCGCGGCGCTTTCCGAACGAACTGGTCACATGGAACTGGTCCATGGGCAGCGCCAACGGCAGCTTGCCCAGGATGGCCTGCAATCCTTCCAACTGGTTGAGATGCACGTCGAGGTTGGTCAGACCGACCTGCAGCAGGTCGACCGGCTCTCCGTCGGACTTGACCTCGCCCACGTTGATGAACGGCCCGCCTTGGTTGGCCGACGGCGATGCGGTCTCGCCCATCAATTGCTGGACGTCGAGCCCCGCCAGTTCGACGACCTTGGCAAATTCCTCGACCGTCGCCACCGTCCGTTCGGTCAACCGTTGCACCACGTCCTTCTGGGTTGACTGCAATGCGGCCATGCGGCTTTCCAGCCCCTCGATCTTGCGCCGCATGCGCGACCCCTCGAATAGGGCCTGGTTGCGTTCCGCCACCACCGACTGCAATTCCTGTTCGATCGTGGTCAGGCTATCCTTGAGGGTGAAGTTGCGGTTGGCCAACCCCTTCATGTCGCGCTCAAGCTCGCCCAGACGACCCTTCAGGTTCTCGCGGGCCGACAACACGCTCTCGCGTTCGGTCTCGGTGGAGCGAAGCTGGCTCTCCATCGAGTTCAGGTTACGCTGCAAGGCGGTGTTCTGTTCGGCCAGGGACAGCATCATCTCGTGATACTGCTCCAGATCGCCGCTCATGGCGGTGAACTTCTTCTGGTATTCGGCCACCTCGCCCAGCAGGCTCCGGTAGGCGAGGCGCACGTTGGCGATCTGCTTGTCCTTGGCGGCAAGAACGTCATCGTGAAAGACATAGCTGGCGGTGCTGAAGGCAACCCATGCGCCGGCTGCGATCACGACGGCAGATACCGCAATCTGAACCCGGTGGGAGAACCGGATATGGGCAACGCGACCATCGGTACGAATGAAAAACTGCCGCTCGGGGAAAAGCTGCCGGACAAATCGCCGAACTCTCTCGCGGCGCGTCCTTCCCCGATGTGCTGGCTCCATGATACCCCCCAAAAGAGCCTGATTCCGCGTCTTACTTCCCGCAGAGGACGCGTCGGCCCCGGGTTGACTACCCTTTCCGCCGCCTTCTTGATCGTGCGGAGGAAGTTGACGGTACCTTTTTCGCACTCCCCCTGGCAAGACTCTATTGTCGCGCCGCGGTAGCAGAGCCGCCGCAACACACGCGTCCCTCGTTTTCGCGTGCGCGGCCCCGGCGGAACCGGCTATATCAGATTGGCAAGTCGCCAGCCGCTCGGGGAATGGATGAAAGGCGTGAAAACTCCTGAAATGAAAGCGGACCCTACCCCGATGAACCTCCGGGATCCCGCTGTGCTGGCAGCCACCGCGTGTGGCGTCGGCCTGCTCCCGGCCGCGCCCGGCACCTGGGGCTCATTGGCCGCACTGCCCTTCGCATGGATGCTCCAGACGTGGCTCGGCCCCTGGGGATTGGCCGCTGCCGTCGCCCTCGTCTTCGCCCTCGGCCTGTGGAGCGTCGGACGCATCGCGGGCGGTCCGGCCGGCGACGACCCCGGCGCCGTGGTCATCGACGAGGTGGCCGGCCAGTGGCTGACCCTGCTTTTCGTGCCGCCCCATCCCATGCTCTACCTCGCCGGTTTCCTGCTGTTCCGTCTGGCCGACATCCTCAAGCCGTGGCCGGTCAACTGGGCGGATCGCGCCGTCAAGGGGGCGCTTGGCGTCATGCTCGACGACATCCTGGCCGCCCTTTACGCCGGCGCGGCCCTTTTCCTCCTGGCTTGGTGGGTGGGAACCTGAGGATGATGTTTCCGCCTCCCGTCCTTCAACTCGTCGAAGCCGTGCTGGCCGGCTGTCGGGCCCGCGGACTTAGGCTCGCCACCGCCGAATCCTGCACCGGCGGGTTGATCGTAAGCGCCCTGACCGCCGTTTCCGGCTCGTCTGACGTCGTCGAGCGCGGCTTCATCACCTATACCAATGAATCGAAGACCGCCATGCTGGGGGTGCCAGCCCCCCTCATTGCCGTTCATGGCGCGGTCAGCGAACCGGTGGCCGAGGCCATGGCCGAGGGCGCGCTTGTCCATTCGCCGGCCGACATCGCCGTTGCCGTCACCGGCATCGCCGGCCCCACCGGCGGCACCCCGGAAAAGCCGGTCGGCCTGGTCCATTTGGCGGCGGCCCGGCGCGGCGGCGCCATGCTGCACGAACGCCATGTCTTCGGCGGCGACCGTACCGCCATACGCGAGCAGACGGTGGAAGCCGCCCTGCGCATGATCGAACACTTGGCGAAGGAGCCATCATGAAACTGTGGCAAGGCGCCATGATCAGCCTGGCCCGCAATGAGGCGCTAACCCGCTTCATGCAGGAACGGGCACCGACGTCGGGGCTGGCGGCCCGTTTCGTCGCCGGCCCCGAGGTGGCGGACTTCGTGGTGACAGCCCGGCGGCTAAGGGAACACGGCTTTTCCACCTCGGCCTTCTTCCTGGGGGAATACGTGGCCGACCCCGAAAAGATTGCCGCCAACGTCCAGGGAATCCGAGCCGTCGTCGCCGCCATCGACGGCGGTGAGGTCGACCTGCATGTGTCGGTCGATCCCTCGCAGATCGGCTATGCCCTCAACGACGGCCTGGGCGAGGCCAACACGTTTTCCATCGCCGAAGCGCTGGCCGATCGGCCGGCGGCGGGACGCAAGACCCTGATGCTCGACATGGAAGACGAAAGCTACGTGCCACGCACCCTGGCTCTTCACAGCGCGCTTGGCAACCGGGGCCTGCCGGTCGCCATCACCATCCAGGCCTATTTGCGGCGCTCGGCTGCCGACATCGAGCACTTGGCTGCCTCCGGCGCCACCGTGCGCCTCGTCAAGGGCGCCTTCGTCGGCAGCCCGCAGACCGCCTTCGCGGCGCGGCCCGACATCGACGCCAGCTACCGGGCGCTGGCTGGCCGCATGCTGTCGGAAGACGCCCGCGCCGCCGGCATGCGGCCGGTATTCGGCACCCATGACGAGGCGATCATCGCCGAATTGCGCAAGCTGGCCCGCCGGAACGGCTGGCGGCCCGGGGAGTACGAGTTCGAGATGCTGTTTGGGGTCCGTCCGGTGCTGCAGCAATCCCTGGTCGATGGAGGCGAAGCGGTGCGCCTTTACCTGCCGTTCGGCCGCGACTGGTGGCCCTACGCCATCCGCCGGGTCGGCGAGAGCCCGCACAACGCCTGGCTGGTCGCCAAGGCCCTAGTCTCCCGGAACTGACTGGACCGTGCGGCTTTCGGGCGCGGGCACGCGAGTGTAAAGCTGGGCGGCCCGCTTCTCGAAGGCCGACACCATACGGCGCACAGCTTCGTGGAAAACGGAACCGATCAGCCGTTCCATCAGGCGCGAGTGAAACTCGAAATCGACCGAGAAATCGATGATGCAGCCCCCTTCGGCCGGCTCGAAGATCCAGTGGTTGCGCAAGTGCTTGAAGGGGCCGCGGAAGTGCGAGACGTCGATGCGGTGCGGCTTGTCCACGTCGACACGCGACACATAGCGTTCGCGGAACATCTTGAAGCCGATCACCATCTCGGCCATGAAGCCGTCGGCGCGCTGACCCGACACCCGGGTGGCCACGCACCACGGCAGAAACTCGGGGTAGCGCTCGACGTCGGCCACCAAGTCGAAAAGCTGTTCGGGGGTGTGCGGCAACAGCCGCCTTTCGGCATGCCGGGGCATCGGCTTGACTACCTCGCCGCGGCGAGCTTCTCCCGCCGCGCTACGCGCAACGCTTCGAAATCCTTGTCGGCGTGATAGGACGAGCGGGTGAGCGGCGAGCTGGCCACCACCAGGAATCCCTTGCCGAGGCCAAGCTGCTTCATCTCGACGAACTCCTCCGGCGTCACGAAGCGGTCGATCCCGGCGTGCTTCGGTGTCGGCTGCAGATACTGCCCGATGGTCAGGAAATCGACCTCGGCCGAGCGCAGGTCGTCCATCACCTGCAGGATCTCGACGCGGCTTTCGCCCAGGCCGACCATGATCCCCGACTTGGTGAAGCCGGCCGGCGCCAGTTCCTTGGCCTTGCTGAGGATCTTCAACGAGTGGAAATAACGCGCCCCCGGCCGGATCGTCGGGTAAAGGCGCGGCACTGTTTCCAGGTTGTGGTTGAAGACGTCTGGCCCGGCCGCAATTACGGCCTCCAGCCCGCCCGGCTTGTCACGGAAATCGGGCGTCAGCACCTCGATGGTGGTCTCGGGCGAGGTGGCGCGGATGCGCTCGATACAGCGCACGAATTGGTGGGCGCCGCCGTCGGGCAGGTCATCGCGGTCGACCGAGGTGATGACCACGTGCTTCAGGCCCATGGTCGCCACCGTCTTCGCCAGATTGTCGGGCTCCAGGGGATCGACCCCCTTGGGCTTGCCGGTCTTGACGTTGCAGAAGGCGCAGGCCCGCGTGCAGGTGTCGCCCAGAATCATCACGGTGGCGTGCTTGCGCGACCAGCACTCGCCGATATTGGGGCAGCCCGCCTCCTCGCACACCGTGTGCAGCGAATGCTCGCGGAGCAGGTTCTTGGTGTCGGTGTAGGTGCGCGACACCGGCGCCTTGACCCGGATCCACGCCGGCTTGCGCGGGCTGGCGTTGTCGGGCCGGTTGCGCTTCTCGGGATGGCGGAGAACACCTATTGATCGTTCAATCGTCATAACCTGTCGCTCTATCTACACGCCGATACATAAACCCTATCACTCCGCTTTGCCATTTGGTTCCACGGAAGGATTTCCTTTGTCTGTAACCACAGTTATCTTACCCACTCGCAAAATCGTCGATTTATATATCATATATATAATAAAGATAAATATGGCAGAAACTACAACCATTATTGCTATTATAACCGATGCAGACCGTACACTATTAATTACTGGTTGATTGAATATGAATATATAGAATGCAATTAGTCCAAATACCACTCCGCCCAGCATACTCACCAGCATGGCCGGGTCTGAAATATCTAAATATCGTGGTACAACCCCTCCTGTTCCGTATTTTTCTATTTCTTTCACAAAACGTTCATTCTGCGAAAATGCATACACCTCTGTTATAGATTTGCAATAGTCCTGCTTTATTTTGCTATTAATAAAGCTCGAATCCATAATTTCTTTTATAAGATCTTCGCAAACTTCTTTAATTCCATACATATCCTTGCTATGGACCGAAAATCGCCTAGCTGTTGCCTCGATCAATAGCCGTATCACATCTTCTGACAGTGGAGCGCCTTCTGAAATTGATGGTCTCAATGCGACCAGCACCTCACGGTTAGCAAACGCCACGTTTCTGCGGTATGCAGTATTCTCACCTCTTGAAAACAGTAACCTCAAGATCAAGTGAACAACCAAGCCAGAAACCACGCCAGCACCAAGGCCGACAATCCACGGATTGCCAACAATCTCGCCCATTGCCGCCTCTCCCCCTAACTTGATTTTTTCCCTATGGCGCTGGGATATACCTTTCGGTCTCTTCTGCTGCGTGACCCGCACGTCCTAGAAGTGGATGGCCCGGCCGTAGGCGTCAAGCACGGACTCATGCATCATCTCGGAAAGGGTGGGATGCGGGAATACCGCGTGCATCAGCTCGGCCTCGGTGGTTTCCAGCGTCTTGGCGACACCGTAACCCTGGATCAGCTCGGTCACCTCGGCCCCCACCATGTGGGCGCCCAGAAGCTCGCCGGTCTTGGCGTCGAACACCGTCTTGACCAAGCCCTCGGGTTCGCCCAGGGCAATCGCCTTGCCGTTGCCGATGAAGGGGAAGCGGCCGACCTTGACCTGATAGCCCTTCTCCTTGGCCTTGGCCTCGGTCAGCCCGATGCTCGCCACTTGCGGGCGGCAATAGGTGCAGCCGGGGATGCGCGTGATGTCGAGCGAATGGAGGCCGGGCAAGCCGGCGATCTTCTCGACACAAATGACGCCCTCGTGGCTGGCCTTGTGGGCCAACCAGGGCGGCCCGGCCAGGTCGCCGATGGCATAGACGCCGGGCTCGCCGGTGCGGCACCACTCGTCGATCACCACGTGGCCGCGGTCAACCTTGACCTTGGTGCCTTCAAGTCCAAGATCTTCGATGTTGCCGGTGATGCCGACCGCCGAGATCACCCGGTCCACCGTCAGTTCGAAGGGCTTGCCGCCCTCCGGCGCGATGGTGGCGGTCACCGAGTTGGCGCCCTTCTTCAGCGCCTTGACCATAGCCGAGGTGTGGATCTTCATGCCCTGCTTCTCGAAGGCCTTGCGGGCGAAGGCGGAAATCTCCTCGTCCTCGACCGGCAATACGCGGGGCAGCACCTCGACCACCGTCACCTCGGCGCCCAGCGTGCGATAGAAGCTGGCGAACTCGATGCCGATAGCCCCCGAGCCGACGACGAGGAGCGATTTGGGCATGACGTCGGGGACCATGGCTTCCTTATAGGTCCACACCAGCTTGCCGTCGGGCTCCAGGCCCGGCAGGCTGCGGGCGCGCGCCCCGGTGGCCAGGATGATGTGCTTGGCCGAGAGCGTGGCAACCGGCTTGCCGTCCTTGGAAACCGCCACCTTGCCGGGGCCAGCCAGTTTGCCGGCGCCGTCGAACACCGTGACCTTGTTTTTCTTGAGCAGATGGCCGACGCCCTGGTTCAACTGCTTGGCGACGCCCCGCGAACGCTTGACGATGGCCGGCAGGTCGAAGCCGATGGTGCCGGCCTTGAGCCCATAGGCCGCGGCGTGCTGCATCTCGTGGTAGATGTCGGCGGAGCGCAGCAGCGCCTTGGTGGGGATGCAGCCCCAGTTGAGGCAGATGCCGCCCAGATGTTCGCGCTCGATCACCGCTGTCTTCAGCTTCAGTTGCGAGGCGCGGATGGCGGTCACATAGCCGCCCGGCCCGCTGCCGATGACGATGACGTCGAAAGAGGTCTCAGCCATCCTTCACAATCCCTTCCTTGTTCGAGGCGCCCGTCCGTGTCGGCGCGGCCGGCCGCTAGATCCGATCGAGATCGGCCACGGTGCGCTCGTTCTTGACGTTGCCGGTGTTCAGCGTGGTCTTGGGTTCCAGCAGCAGGACATGGCATTCCTCCTCGGCCACCGGGCAATGCTCGACACCCTTGGGCACGACAAGAAACTCGCCTTCCGTCAGATGCACGTCACGGTCCCTGAACCGGATGGTCATGTGGCCTTTGATCACCAGGAACAGCTCGTCTTCCGCCTCGTGGGCATGCCAGACGAACTCCCCCTGGATTTTGACCAGCTTGACGTAGGCGTCATTGACCTCGCCGGCGATCTTCGGGCTCCATCGCTCGGCGAAGCGCGCGAACTTGTCGGCGAGGTTGACCTTGTCCACGGAAACGTCCTTTCCGTTACAGCAGCATGGTCAGCGGGTCGTCGATCATCCGCTTAAAGGCGACCATGAATTCGGCGCCAATGGCGCCATCGACCGAACGATGGTCGACCGACAGCGTCGTCGTCATGACGGTTGCCACCGCCAACGCCCCGTCCTTGACCACCGGGCGCTGCTCTCCCGCCCCGACCGCCAGAATACAGGACTGCGGCGGGTTGATGATGGCGGAGAACGACTTGATCCCCAGCATCCCCATGTTGGAGATGGTGAAGCCGCCGCCCTGGTAGTCCTCGGGCACCAACTTTCCGTCGCGGGCGCGCTGGCCCAGATCCTTCATTTCGCGCGAGATCTGGACCAATCCCTTGGTGTCGGCCTTGCGCACCACCGGCGTGATGAGGCCATTGGGCGTGGCCACCGCCACCGACACGTCGACCTCGTCGTAGCGCAGCACCGCCTGGTCGGTCCACGTGGCGTTGGCGGCCGGCACTTGGCGCAACGCCAGGGCGACGGCCCGCACCACGAAGTCATTGACCGACAGCTTGTAGGCGCCCTCGCCTTCCGGCGACTTGGCGTTGAGTTGCTTGCGCAGGGCGAGCAGCCCGTCGATCTCGCAGTCCACAGTCAGGTAGAAGTGCGGGATGGTCTGCTTGGATTCGCTCAGGCGCTTGGCAATGACCTTGCGCATCGAGCTGTTCGGCACCTCTGTATAGGGCGCGGTGATCTGCGGAGCCGCCGGAGCAGGAGCGGCCGCCGCCTGAGATGCCGCTGGGGCCGCCGTCGGCCTGCCGCCGGCCAGCGCCTTCTCGACATCGGCCTTGACGATGCGTCCCTGCGGGCCGCTGCCCTGGACATCAGCCAGGCTCAAGCCCGCCTGCTCGGCCATGCGCCGGGCCAGCGGGCTGGCGAACACGCGATCGCCTGCCGGTGCCGCAGCGGACTGCGGGGCGGCAGGCTTCTCAGGAGCCGGAGCCGCCGGCT
This sequence comes from Rhodospirillales bacterium, assembly GCA_014859895.1. Lineage (GTDB taxonomy): Bacteria > Pseudomonadota > Alphaproteobacteria > Rhodospirillales > Shumkoniaceae > Shumkonia. The sequence continues at coordinate 27,776 of JACZKS010000100.1, read as the reverse complement.
TCTCGGCCGCCGGCGCGGGTGCCGGCGCCTTGGCGGGCGACGACGCCGCTTCGATAGCCGAGGCGTCCTCGCCTTCCTCCAGCAGCACGGCGATGGGCGCGTTGACGGCCACCCCCTCGCTGCCTTCCGGCACCAGGATCTTGCCGATGGTGCCTTCGTCGACGGCTTCCATTTCCATGGTCGCCTTGTCGGTCTCGATCTCGGCGATGACGTCGCCGCTGACGACCGCATCACCTTCCTTCTTGAGCCACTTGGCCAGCTTGCCGTCGGTCATGGTCGGCGACAGCGCCGGCATCAGGATCTGAATGGCCATGGCTGAACTCTCCCTCGACCTATTTGTAGCAAACGGCTTTGGCCGCCTCGATGATGGTCTCGACCTGCGGCAGCGCCAGCTTCTCGAGGTTGGCCGCGTACGGCATCGGCACGTCGGCGCCGGCCACGCGCACCACCGGGGCGTCCAGGTAGTCGAAGGCGTGCTCCATCATCAATGCCGCGATCTCCGAGCCGATGCCCGCCGTCGGCCAGCCCTCTTCGATGCTGACGATGCGGTTGGTCTTCTTGACCGAGGCGACGATGGTTTCGGTGTCGAGGGGGCGCAGGCTGCGCAGGTTGATCACCTCGGCGTCGATGCCCTCTTCGGCCAGGGCTTCCGCCGCCTTCAACGCGGTTTCGACCATCAGCGAGAAGGTCACGAGCGTCACGTCCTTGCCCGACCGTTCGATCTTAGCCCGGCCGATCGGCAGCACGAAGTCGGGATCGATCGGCACCTCGAAGGTGCGCCCGTAGAGGATCTCGTTCTCAAGGAAGATGACCGGGTTGGGATCGCGGATGGCCGCCTTGAGCAGGCCCTTGGCGTCGGCTCCCGAATAGGGCACCAGCACCTTGAGACCGGGGATATGGGCGAACCACGAGCCGAAGCACTGCGAATGCTGGGCGGCAACGCGGGCGGCGGCGCCGTTCGGGCCACGGAAGACGATGGGACAGCCCATCTGGCCGCCCGACATGTAGAGGGTCTTGGCCGCCGAATTGATGATCTGGTCCATCGCCTGCATGGCGAAGTTGAAAGTCATGAACTCGACGATCGGTCTGAGCCCCGAGAAGGCGGCGCCAACGCCGAGGCCGGCGAAGCCGTGCTCGGTGATCGGGGTGTCGATGACCCGCTTTTCGCCGAATTCCTCCAGCAGGCCCTGGCTGATCTTGTAGGCACCCTGGTACTGGGCGACCTCCTCGCCCATCAGGAAGACGGTTTCGTCGCGCCGCATCTCCTCGACCATGGCGTCGCGCAGGGCTTCGCGTACGGTCATCGGTCGGGTTTCACCGGTATAGTCCGGCTCCGCCGCCGCCTTCGGCGTGGCGGGCGCCGCCGGAATGCCGGTGGGGGCCGGAGCCTTGGGCGCTGGGACGTCGGCTTTGGGTGCCGGGGCCTCGGCCTTGGCAGGCGCGGCAGGCGCCTCGTTGATCGCCGATGCCTCCTCGCCCTCGCCCAGGATCACCGCGATAGGCGTGTTGACCGCCACGCCTTCGCTGCCCTCGGGCACCAGGATCTTGCCCAGCGTGCCCTCGTCGACGGCTTCCATTTCCATGGTCGCCTTGTCGGTCTCGATCTCGGCGAGGATGTCGCCGCTGGCGACGGCGTCGCCTTCCTTCTTCAGCCATTTGGCCAGCTTGCCGTCGGTCATCGTGGGCGACAGCGCCGGCATCAGCACTTGCGTCGGCATGGCGTTTCCCTTACCTCAAATCCCCTGTGATCCGCGCCCGTCAGGCATCCACCAGCACGTCGGTGAACAGTTCGGACGGCTCGGGTTCCGGACTCTGCTGCGCAAACTCGGCGGCCTTGGTGATGATCGACTTGACGTCGCGGTCGATTTCCTTGAGCGCATCCTCGTCGGCCAGCTTGTTCTCAAGCAGGAAGGCGCGCAGGTTGTCGATGGGATCGCTTTCCTTGCGCATCTTGCTGACCTCGTCCTTGGTGCGGTACTTGGCGGGGTCGGACATGGAATGGCCGCGATAGCGGTAGGTCTTCATCTCCAGGATGATCGGCCCCTTGCCGGCGCGGCAGTGCGCAACCGCCTTCTCGCCGGCCTTGCGCACCTCGATGACGTCCATGCCGTTGACCTGGACGCCCGGAATTCCATACGCATCGCCGCGTCTGTACAGTTCGACGCTGGCCGAGGCGCGGGCCACCGAGGTCCCCATGCCATAGAGATTGTTCTCGATGACATAGACGACCGGCAACTTCCACAGGCTGGCCATATTGAAGGATTCGTAGACCTGGCCCTGGTTGACCGCGCCATCGCCGAAATAGACGAAGCAGACCCCGCCATCCTGCTTGTATTTATGGCCGAAGCCGAGGCCGGTGCCGATCGGCACCTGGGCGCCGACGATGCCGTGGCCGCCATAGAAGTTGACCTTGCGGCTGAACATGTGCATGGAGCCGCCCTTGCCCTTGGAGTAGCCCCCGACGCGCCCGGTCAGTTCGGCCATCACGCCTCCCGGGTCCATGCCGCAGGCCAGCATGTGGCCATGGTCGCGGTAACTGGTGACCAGGGTGTCGACCTCGGCAGCCGAGGCGTGCAGTCCGACCACCACGGCCTCCTGGCCGATATAGAGGTGACAGAAGCCGCCGATCAGGCCCATGCCGTAAAGCTGGCCGGCCTTTTCCTCGAACCGCCGGATGAGGAGCATCTGCCGGTAGTCGCGCAACAGATCCGGGGTGGAAAACGGCGCCTTGTCGTCGCCGCCCTTCTTGCGAGGAGTGGTTTTCCTCTTGGCCGGTGCCTTTGCGGCGCCGGTTGCGCTTTTGGGTGCAGTCGCCATGAATCCCCCGCTGCTGGCTTTCAAATGGGGAAGTTGATTGCTCAGGAAAATAAGGCAGGCAGCCTCACAAAACAAGTCATCCTCTTTCAAAAAAACAACTGCACAACCATTTGCAAATACAGCATAATGTTTTTATTAACTTAATTTTGATTAACAATATTTCCCGCGTTTTCCGACAAATTCGCGGCATGGAGCGCGTCTAATTCCCAGCGAAATACTATATGATCCCGAAAGATCCTGATCCAGGAACGGCGACGCATGGCACGACAGGAAGGCAGCGAGGAAATCGCGGATGAAGGCGCCGCCGGGCGGCTGCTCGACGTCGTCGTCGGCCTGACCACCGAGTTGCACCCCGGAACGGCGGGACCGGCGCCCACCCTCGACAGTTCTTTCGACCGCGAGTTGGCCTTGGACAGCCTGAGCCGGGTGGAGATGATCGCCCGCGTCGAGGCGGCCTTCTCGGTCGCCTTGCCGGAGACCGTGCTGGGCAGCGCCGAAACGCCGCGCGAACTGCTGCGCGCCATCCTTGCCGCCAAGGCTACACCTAGTCGGCAGCCAGATCCCCGACCGGCAGCGGCGACGGCGGCACCAGCCGCCCAACCGCCCGGTGCGCTGCCGCATCGGGCCGAGACCTTGATCGAGGCGCTGGCCCATCACGCCGCCGCCGAAGCCGGCCGAACGCACATTCGCTTCTATGCCGACGAGGGGGACGGCGAAGTGCTGACCTATGGCGGCCTTTACGACGGCGCCGCCCGCGTCGCTGCCGGCTTGCGGGCCGGCGGCCTCGCCCCCAGCGAGGCGGTGATCCTGATGCTGCCAAGCGGCTCCGACTATTTCCTCGCCTTCTTCGGCGTGCTGATGGCCGGCGGCATCGCGGTGCCGATCTATCCGCCGGCCCGCCCCACCCAAATCGAGGAGCATGTGCGCCGGCACGCCGGCCTCGCCCGCAACTGCCAGGCCGTGGCCATGATCACCGATCCCGAGGCGCGGCAGCTGGGCCGGCTGCTGCGCACCCAGGTCGAAGGCCTGCGCCACGTCGTCACTGTCGCCGACCTCGAGGAGGCGGCCCCGGTGGATGCCGGCCCCCTGCCGGCGGTAAAGCCGGCCGATATCGCCTTTCTTCAATACACTTCGGGCAGCACCGGCACGCCCAAGGGAGTGACGCTCACCCACGCCAACCTGCTGGCCAACGTGCGGGCGATGGGCCGGGGCCTGGCGGTGGGCCCCGACGACGTCTGCGTCAGCTGGCTGCCGCTCTATCACGACATGGGGCTGATCGGCGCCTGGCTGGGCAGCCTCTATCACGGCATACCGCTCGTCCTCATGTCGCCCTTGGCCTTTCTCGGGCGTCCGGCCCGCTGGCTTCACGCCATCCACCGTTATCGCGGCACCATCTCGGCCGCCCCGAACTTCGCCTACGAGATGGCGCTACGCCGTATTCCCGAGCGCGATTTGGCCAGCCTCGATCTTGCCTCCTGGCGTGTCGCCGCCAACGGTGCCGAACCGGTCAGCCCCGACACCGTGCGCCGCTTCTGCGAACGCTTCGCCGCCTTCGGCTTCAGGCGCGAGGCCCTGATGCCGGTGTTCGGGCTGGCCGAGAACTGCGTCGGCCTCGCCTTCCCGCCGCTCGATCGCGGCCCCCTGATCGACCGCATCGCCCGCGAGCCGCTGGCGACGGCGGGACGTGCCGAGCCGGCCACCCCAGACGATCCCAAGGCCATCGAATTCGTCGCCTGCGGGCGGCCGATCCCCGGCCATGAAATTCGCGTGGTGGACGAATCCGGGCGCGAACTCCCCGACCGCCGCGAAGGCCATTTGCAGTTCCGGGGGCCGTCCGCCACCAGCGGCTATTTCCGCAATCCCGAGGCGACGCGGGCACTTTTCTCGGCCGACGGCTGGCTTGACACCGCGGATCGCGCCTACATCGCCGGCGGCGACGTCTATGTCACCGGCCGGGTCAAGGACATCATCATCCGCGCCGGGCGCAACATCCACCCGGCCGAAATCGAGGACGCGGTGGGCGAGCACCCCCAGGTCCGCAAGGGCGCCGTCGCCGTATTCGGCGGCCGCGCCGCCGACACCGGCACCGAGCGCCTGATCGTGCTCGCCGAAACCCGACGCCGGGAACCGGATGCCCTGGCCGCGCTCAGAGCGGACATCAACGGCCTGATCGCCGACCTCATCGGGGCGCCACCCGACGAGGTGGTGCTCGCCCCGCCCAATACGGTTCCCAAGACGTCGAGCGGCAAGATCCGCCGCGCCGCCAGCCGCGAGCTTTACGAGAAGGGCCTGATCGGCCGCTCGCGCCCGGCGGTGTGGCGCCAGACCGCCCGCATCGCTCTTTCCGGCGTCGGCCCGACCCTGCGCCGGGGCCGGCGGCGGCTGGCCGAGTGGGGCTACGCGGGGTGGTTCTGGCTGGTCCTGGCCGGACTGGTCGGGCCGGCGGTGTGGCTGCTGGTGGCCGGGTTGCCGACTCCCCATTTGCGCTGGAGGGCGGCCCGCGATGGGGCCCGCCTGCTCCTGGGCCTGGCCGGCCTTCAGCCCCGCCTGATCGGTGCCGAAATGCTGCCGCCGGCCGAGGCGCCTTTCGTGCTGGTCTCCAACCACATGAGCTATCTCGACGGTTGCGTGCTGACCGCCGCCCTGCCCCGCCCCGTCGCCTTCGTCACCAAGGCCGAACTCGCCCCGCAATTCGTGGCCGGCACCTTCCTCAAGCGCCTCGGTGCCGTTTTCGTCGAGCGCTTCGACGCCCGTCAGAGCGCCGCCGACGCCGCACGCATCGCCGCTGGCGCCGGCGGCCGTCCGCCGCTCTATTTCCCCGAAGGCACGCTGACCCGCGGCCCCGGGCTGCTGCCCTTCCACCTGGGCGCCTTCGTGGCGGCGACCGGCGCCGGCCTTCCGGTGGTGCCGTTGGCCCTGCGCGGCACCCGCTCGATATTGCGTGACGGCTCGTGGTTCCCGCGCCGCGGGCGCATCAGTGTCGCTATCGGCCAGGCGATCTCACCCGCAGAGGTGGCAGTAAGGGACGATGCGTGGAAAACGGCGCTCGCGCTGCGCGACGAGGTTCGCCGGCGGGTTCTGGAAATGAGCGGCGAGCCCGACCTGATCGGCGAACGTTCGCCCCTCAGGGATGCGGACGGAAAGCGCCCTTAGGGTCCTGGGGCGCCGATTTTGCGGTCTTCGGGAAAATGATGATGTCGGTCGCGTGACCGTAGTTGAGCATCAGGCGGGCCCGCTCGTCGAGCAGGTCGGGGTCCAGGCTCTCGGGGTACAGCAAGCTGACCCGGTGCTCCAGGATCTTGCGTTGGGCGGCGATTTCGTCGAGGTCGGCGCGTGCCGTGGCCACTCGCTGCTTGAGATTGATCCAGGCCAACAGCCCCCGGTCTCCCTGTACGGCGTGATAGGCGAAATAGGCAACCGCGCAGATGCCGAGAACCGGACCAACGATATGCCTGGCACGAGACCGGATTTCAACGATGAGCCCCATGGAACCGCGGAATCCCTCTTGTTCGTCGTCCTCGTTTCCACAAGGTCGATTCCCTCACCTTCACAGTAAACCGGAAAAAGTTAACGGATCGTTACCGTCATCGCCTGCACGATGCAACGCTGAATTAGTCGGTGAAATCGTCGGCCGGCGGCGGTAAAAGGCGTCGGATCGACCGGATAAGGAAACCGCCTCCATGCGCATCGTCACCGTTGCCGCCGCTCAACTGGGCCCCATCCAGCGGGCCGAACCCCGCGAAGCCGTCGTCGCCCGCCTGATGGCGCTGATGGAGGAAGCCCACGCGCGGGGCGCCGACCTTATCGTCTATCCCGAGCTGGCGCTGACCACCTTCTTCCCCCGCTATTACACCACCGACGCCGCCGAGATCGACGGCTGGTACGAAACCGAAATGCCGGGCCCGGCCACCCGCCCGCTGTTCGATCTGGCTCGCCGGTACCGGATTGCCATGTACCTCGGCTATGCCGAGCGCACACCCGAAGGCCGGCGGTTCAATACCGCCATCCTCACCGACCGCGAGGGGGCCATCGTCGGCAAGTACCGCAAGGTCCACCTGCCCGGCCACGGTGCGTACGATCCCGAGCGCAGCTTCCAGCATTTGGAGAAGTATTACTTCGAGCCGGGCGATCTCGGCTTTCCGGTCTGGCGCAACCTGGGCGGCATCATGGGCATGTGCATCTGCAACGACCGCCGCTGGCCGGAAACCTTCCGGGTCATGGGCCTGCAGGGGGTCGAGATGGTGCTGCTCGGCTACAACACCCCGTCGACCAACTCCCAGAAGCCCGAGGAAGGGCCGGAAAAGCGTCTGTTCCACAGCAACTTGGTGTTGCAGGCCGGAGCCTATCAGAACAGCACGTGGGTGGTGGCAGTGGCCAAGGCGGGGTTGGAGGATGGTCACCCGCTGATCGGCGGCAGTGTCATCGTCAATCCCGATGGCGAGGTGGTGGCAAGTGCCCAAACCGAGGCCGACGAGCTTCTCGTCCACGCCTGCGACCTCGACGACACCGTCTTCGGCAAGCAAACCATCTTCGACTTCGCCCGCCACCGCCGCGTCGAGCACTACGGCCGCATCACGGCCCAAACAGGAGTGGTTCTGCCGACGGAGCCGAAGGCCTAAACAATCTCATGGCCGCCCTGCATGGCAGCCACTGGAAAGCTGACCTCGACGCGCAATCCCGGCTGATTGTCGTGAGCGGCGACGGTCGCTTCGTGGAGCTCGGCGATAACCTTGACCAGCGAAAGGCCGAGACCGGTTCCGGGCGTCGTACGGCTTTGTTGCGTGCGATAGAGGCGACGGAAGATCTTGTCGCGGTCGGCGACGTGGACGCCGGGACCATCGTCTCCGACCGCCACGAGAACGCCCCCCGCCGCCCGCGCCACCTTAATGCCGATGGCGGTACCCGACGGCGTATGACGAATGGCATTTTCCACCAGATTGGCCAACATTTGGGTCAGCAGATCGCGATCGCCCCGGCAGCCGAGCCCGGCGTCGATGGCGGCCGTCAGTTTTTGGCCATTGTCCTCGGCGACCGTTTCGTAGGCCTCGACGATGGTTTCGGCCAGCCCTGAAAGATCAACGTCGGTAAAGCGCTGTTTGCGCGCGCCGGCCTCGACCTCGGCAATGCGGAGCAACGCCGCAAAAGTCTGAAGGATCGCGTCGGTTTCCTCGATGGCGGTATCCAGCACCTGGCACTCCTCCTCGCACTGGCCGGCTCGATTGCGGGCCTTTTCCAGGCGTTGGCGCAGGCGCCCCAAGGGCGTGCGGAGATCGTGGGCGATGTCGTTCGTGACCTGCCGCAGGTTGCCCATCAATATCTCTATGCGGGCCAGCATGTGGTTGATGTTGACGGCGAGCTCATCCAGTTCGTCGCCATTCCCCCGGACGGGAACCCGACGCGACAGGTTGCCGCGAATGATGTCGCAGGTGGCCCGGCTGATGGCCTCGACTCGCCGCAGGGCCGCCCGTCCCATGACGATGCCGCCGGTCAGCGCCAGAAGGACGGTCAGGCCAAGCGTCCAATTCAGCGTCTTCAACAGATGCCTTTGGACCTCATTGACGCCGCGCAGGCTGCCGCCCACCACCAGACTGCCGTCCGTCAGCTGACTGCCGACGGCGACGATGCTTTCCGCCTTGCCGTTGCCAAGCTTAGTGGACGGCCGCTGAATCTCGAATTCCCGCCACCCGACGAAGGGCGCCATGGACGGCAGATTTCCGGCGATAACGGTCCCTGTGGCATCCTGCAAAAGGTAGATGTTGTCAGACCGCCCGCCCGGGACAATCCGGTCGGCGATCATATTCGCGAGGTTCGAGAGGCCACCGTCCTGATAAGCCCTGTCCAGCAGGCGGGATTCCTGCTCGACGCCGACACGGACCTGCTGCTCCATCTCCCGGGAAATGAGGCTATAGGCCATGCTGAACAGGATGACCACAGAGGCTGCAAACAGCCCCGCGTAGGCTACCGCGATGCGAAAGGACGTACTGCTGAGATATTTAGGAAGGCGCATGGAGGCTGTACCCGGCACCACGCACCGTGTGAATGAGATCCTCCTCGAAGGGTTTATCGATCTTGGTCCGCAGCCGACTGATGTGGGTTTCGACGACGCTGGTCTTGGGATCGAAATGGAAATCCCATACCCGTTCGAGCAACATGGTGCGGGTTACCACCCGGCCGGCGTTGCGCATCAGGTACTCCAACAGCACAAATTCCCGCGGCTGCAGGTCGATGACCTGGCCGCCGCGGCTGACCGTCCGGCGCACCAAGTCCATTTCGAGATCGGCCACCCGCAACGTCGCCTGCTCGGCGGCGAGGGGCGGCCGGCGGGCCAACGCGTGGACGCGCGCCAGCAACTCGGAAAAAGCGAACGGCTTGGCCAGATAGTCGTCGCCGCCGGCTTCCAGGCCCTCGACGCGGTCGTCGACGCTGCCCATGGTCGTAAGGAAAAGGACCGGGGTCTTTACACCAGCACCGCGCACCGTCTTGACGATGGACAGACCGTCCACCCCGGGAAGGCGGCGGTCGACCACCATGACGTCGTAAACTTCGCCGGCCGCCAGCAACAACCCCTCGCCGCCGTCGGCAGCGCGGTCGACGACGTGGCCGTGCTCGGCCAGACCAGCCGCCACATATTCCAGCGTGGCGGCGTCGTCTTCGATGACCAGGATCTTCATGGACATCGGGCACCCCCTCTCTGCGAAAGATTGTCGGAAAGGCCGCCTGCCACCTCGCCTCACAGAAAACGATGGGGTTTGACATCGCCCCCGGCAAGGGGTGGCAAACGGCGCCCATCTGGGGCCCAAAAACGAGAAGGGCGGCTCCGGCGCCGCCCTTCCTTCTACCCAAACAAGGCCGCTACGCCGCCCTTACGGGTTGTCGGAGGGACTCGGCGACGACGGCGCTGGGATGCCGGCACCCGGCAATTCCGCAAGATCGCCGCTCGACAGATCGCCGGGTGCAGCCACCCGCGCCACTTCACGGACGGCGCCGGTCTCGGCATCGATCTCGACGGTCGCGACCTCGTTGGCCGACTGCGTATCCACCCGATAGACACTCACGCCATAGTCCGGGTAGGAGTCGAAGGTGACGTAGCCCGCGGTGCCGCCGGTCGCTTGTTCAGCGATACGCGCGGCATCCGCCGTGGTCACCTTGCTGTTTACCCAGTCCAAATATTCGTAGTTTTGGTCGCTGTCCCACGCCGCGAAAGCGCTGCCGGCGCCGCCCAACAGGATGGCACTGGCGAAGGCAGCCGTAAGAATGCGGGATGCAGGCATGATGATCTCCTCTCTTTCCATCTGTAATTGCCGGGCCGCTTCGACGTCCCGGGATGCAACACAAGATGGGAACCCAGCCTTGCCGTATCCTTGCCACGCCATTACAAGTTCGTAAGACTCCTCCAGGCGCAAAAAGGGCGGCCCGGAGGCCGCCCTTTCCGTTTTCACAATGTCGTTCGCGTCTAGCGCAGGATCGACTTTCCGGCGTAGCGGGCCACCGGGCCCAGCTCCTCTTCGATGCGGATGAGCTGGTTGTACTTGGCCAGGCGGTCGGAGCGCGACAGCGAACCGGTCTTGATCTGACCCGCATTCACCGCCACCGCGATGTCGGCGATGGTGGCGTCCTCGGTTTCGCCCGAGCGGTGCGAGATGACGTTGGTGTAGCTGGCCTTGTGCGCCATCTCGACGGCTTCCAGGGTCTCGGAGAGCGAGCCGATCTGGTTGACCTTGACGAGGATCGAGTTGGCGATGCCCTTCTTGATGCCGTCGGCCAGGCGCTTCGGGTTGGTGACGAAGATGTCGTCGCCGACCAGCTGGATCTTCTTGCCCAGGGCCTCGGTCAGCACCTTCCAGCCGGCCCAATCGTCCTCGGCCATGCCGTCCTCGAGCGAGACGATCGGATACTTGGAGACCAGCTTACCGTAGTACTTGGCCATGCCCTCGGCATCCAGCGTCTTGCCCTCGCCAGCCAGCACGTACTTGCCCTTCTTGTAGAACTCGCTGGAGGCGGCGTCCAAGGCCAGCACGACGTCGTCGCCCGGCTTATAGCCGGCCTTCTCGATGGCCTTGCTGATGAAGGAAAGCGCCTCTTCGGAGCTTTTCAGGCCGGGAGCGAAGCCGCCCTCGTCGCCGACGTTGGTGTTGTGCCCGGCGTCCTTGAGGCCCTTCTTGAGAGCCTGGAACACCTCTGCGCCCATGCGCACGGCGTCGGCGATGGTGCCGGCGCCGACCGGCATGATCATGAATTCCTGGATGTCGATGGGGTTGTCGGCGTGCGCGCCGCCGTTGACGATGTTCATCATCGGCACCGGCAACAGACGGGCCGAGGTGCCGCCGATGTAGCGATAGAGCGGCAGCCCGCACTCTTCCGCCGCCGCCTTGGCGACCGCCAGGCTGACGCCCAGGATGGCGTTGGCGCCGAGCCGGCCCTTGTTGGGGGTACCGTCGAGATCGATCATCGTCTGGTCGATCAGAAGCTGTTCCTCGGCGTCCATGCCGGACAGCGCTTCGTAGATCTCGCCGTTGACCGACTGGCAGGCCTTGAGCACGCCCTTACCGCCATACTTCTTCTTGTCGCCGTCGCGCAGTTCGACCGCCTCGTGGACGCCCGTCGAGGCGCCCGACGGCACGGCGGCACGCCCGATGGTGCCGGTTTCCAGCGTCACCTCGACCTCGATGGTCGGGTTGCCGCGCGAATCCAGGATCTGCCGGGGTTGGATGTCGATGATCGCTGTCATGGCTTTTCTCTCTTTCCTTCGCCTCTAGACGGTAAGCGGCCGGAATTTGGCCAGCCGGTCCATCGCGAGCAGGGTTTCAAGCAGGTCGGGAAGGTCTTGCAAGGGGATCATGTTGGGCCCGTCGCTCGGCGCGGCATCCGGGTCCGGATGGGTTTCGATGAAAACGGCGGCGACGCCTACCGCCACCGCGGCGCGGGCCAGTACGGGTGCGAACTCGCGCTGGCCACCCGACGACGTGCCCTGGCCGCCCGGCTGCTGCACCGAGTGGGTGGCGTCAAATACCACTGGGCAGCCGGTCTTGGCCATGATGGGAAGGGCGCGCATATCCGTCACCAGGGTGTTGTAGCCGAAGCTGGCACCGCGTTCGGTGACGAGAATATCACGGTTTCCCGCGCCTTCCAGCTTGGCCACCACCTGGGCCATGTCCCAGGGCGCCAGGAACTGCCCCTTCTTGACGTTGACCGCCCGCCCGGTCTGGGCGGCGGCCACCAGCAGGTCGGTCTGCCGGCACAGGAAGGCCGGGATTTGCAGCACGTCCACCACCTCGGCCACCGGGGCGCACTGTGCCGCCTCGTGGACGTCGGTGACGACCGGGCAGCCGAAGCGCTCGCGGATCTCGGCAAAGACCGCCAGCGCCGCCTCCATGCCGATGCCGCGCGGGCTCTGGAGGCTGGTGCGGTTGGCCTTGTCGAACGAGCTCTTGTAGATCAGCCCGATGCCGAGCCGTGCCGTTATCGCCACCAGGGCGCCGGCCATCTCCAGGGCGTGGACGCGGCTTTCCATGGCGCATGGGCCCGCGATCAGCGTCAGCGGCAGGTCGTTGCCGACGGAGAGGGGACCGATGGAGACGTGGCGGGGGTCGGGCATCGGAAAGAAGGCCTAAACCAGGCGCGCCTGCTGGACGGCGGCGCCGATGAACGACTTGAACAGCGGGTGCGGATCGAACGGGCGCGACTTCAACTCGGGGTGGAACTGCACGCCGATGAACCACGGATGATCGGGGATCTCCACCACCTCGGGCAGCACGCCGTCCGGCGACTTGCCGGAAAACACCATGCCCGCCTCGGCCAAAACCTTCTCGTAGGTGGGGTTCACCTCATAGCGGTGACGGTGGCGCTCGCTGATGACGTCGGCGCCGTAAACCTCGCGAACCTTGCTGCCGGCCGCCAGATGGGCGGCGTAGGCACCAAGTCGCATGGTGCCGCCAAGATCGCTCTCGGTCGAGCGGCGGTGAACCACGCCGTCGCGCACCCATTCGGTCATCAGGCCAACCAGCTCGTCCTCGCAGGGGCCGAACTCGGTGGAGCCAGCGCCAACGATGCCGCACTTGTTGCGGGCCGTCTCGACCACCGCCATCTGCATGCCGAAGCAGATGCCGAAATAGGGAACGTTGCGTTCGCGGGCGAAACGGGCCGCGGCGATCTTGCCGGCGGCGCCCCGCTCGCCGAAGCCGCCGGGGACCAGGATGCCGTTGACCTTTTCCAGATGGGCGACGGCGTCCTCGCGCTCGAAGATCTCGGAATCGATCCAGTCGAGGTTGACCCGCACGTTGTTGGCGATTCCGCCGTGGGTCAGCGCCTCGCCCAGCGACTTGTAGGCATCGAGCAGGTTGGTGTACTTGCCGACCACGGCGATCGTCACCTCGCCCTCCGGCCGGGTCACGCGTTCGACCACGTTCTCCCAGCGCGACAGGTCGGGGGCCGGGGCCTCCATGCCGAAATGCCGGAGCACCTGGTCGTCCAGCCCCTCCTGATGATAGGTGATCGGCACCCGATAGATGGTGTCGACGTCGAGCGCCGGAATCACCGCCTCGCGCCGGACGTTGCAGAACAGCGCGATCTTCTTGCGCTCGCCCTCGGGGATCGGCCGGTCGGCCCGGCACAGCAGCACGTCGGGCTGGATGCCGGCGCCTTGCAGTTCCTTCACCGAATGCTGAGTCGGCTTGGTCTTGAGCTCGTGCGCCGCCGGGATATAAGGCAGCAGCGTAACGTGGAGGAACATGCTGCGTTCCTTGCCCAACTCGTTACCGAGTTGGCGGATCGCTTCGATGAACGGCAGGCCCTCGATGTCACCGATGGTGCCGCCGATCTCGCACAGCACGAAATCCTCGTCCGTAATGTCGCTGAGAACGAAGTCCTTGATGGCGTCGGTGATGTGCGGAATGACCTGGATGGTGGCGCCCAGGTAATCGCCGCGGCGCTCGCGCGCAATAACGTCGGAATAGATGCGCCCGGTGGTGACGTTGTCGGTCTGGCGGGTGGAGACGCCGGTGAAGCGTTCGTAGTGGCCGAGGTCAAGGTCGGTCTCGGCACCGTCGTCGGTGACGTAAACCTCGCCGTGCTGGTAAGGGCTCATCGTCCCGGGATCGACGTTGATGTACGGGTCGAGCTTGCGCTGCCGGACCTTGAAGCCGCGGCATTGGAGCAACGAGCCCAAAGCTGCCGACGCCAGACCCTTGCCCAAAGAGGAAACCACGCCGCCCGTGATAAAAATGAACCGCGTCATGGAATGAAAATCTACCCTAAAAAATTAGCCGTCATAAAGAGAAGAGGCGGCTGCTGCCGCCTCATCCGTTGGTTTATCGTGCGTTCATCGCCCGGCCCCTATCTCGCCAGGGGCGCCGCGGGTTCCGCCGGTTTGGCGGGCTGCTCGGGCGCCGCCGGCGCCGTCACGGCGGGAGACGTATCGAGGATCGAGCGCGACTCGCGACCCGAGGTCGACATCAGTGCGAGCACCAAGCTTGTCACCATGAAACCGGCGGCCAGGACGGCCGTCACCCGGGTCAGCAGGTTGGCGGTGGCCCGGCCGGTCATGAAGCCGCCCATGCCGCCGCCCATGCCAAGTGCGCCGCCTTCGCTGCGTTGCAGCAGCACGGTGCCGACCAGCGCGATGGCGATAAGCAGATGAATGACGAGAATGACCGTTAGCATGACATCTTCCAATTCTGGCCGCCGGGCCGGGGCACGCCGGCGCGCCCGGAAACCGCTGCCGCGTTTTTTAATCGCTTGCGCCGCGGATGGCTAGAGGCAACCTTGGGCGACCGCCCAAAAATCGTCGGCCTTGAGGCTGGCGCCACCGATCAAACCGCCGTCGACATCGGGCTGCACCATCAGTTCCTTGGCGTTTTTCGGGTTCATCGAACCGCCATAGAGGATGCGCACGGCCTGTCCCGTCTTCTCGCCCAGCGCCTTCACCAGTTCGGCACGAATAAGGGCATGTACCTCTTGGGCCTGCTCGGGAGTGGCCGTCCTCCCTGTGCCGATCGCCCACACCGGCTCGTAGGCGATGACGGTGTTCCTGGCGGTGGCACCCTTGGGCAGCGAGCCGCGCACCTGACGGCGGTTGACCGCCAGGGTCTGGCGTTTGTCACGCTGTTCCAGCGTTTCGCCGACGCAGACGATGGCGGTCAGGCCGGCGGCGATCGCCGCTTCGGCCTTGGCCTTGACGTCGGCGTCCTTTTCCGCGTGGTTGGTGCGCCGCTCGGAATGGCCGACGATGACGAATTCGCAGCCCAGATCCTTGAGCATCGGCGCGCTGATGTCGCCGGTATGGGCACCCTTTTCGGCAGCGTGGCAGTCCTGGGCGCCGAGCTTGACGCCCGAGCCCTTGATCGCCTTGGCCACGCCACGGATCAGGGTGAAAGGAGGACACACCAGCAGATCGAATGGCAGGTCATCTTTGCCAACCGACTTCAGGTGCTTAGCAACCGCCTTGGCTAACTGCCGGCCATCCTTCTTGAAGCCGTTCATCTTCCAATTGCCGGCAATCAGATAGCGCCGTCCTTTGGCCATGATCCCCTTCTCCGATGTGTATCCCTCTTGCGACTCTTTAGCACAGGCGCATCCCCCGCCTCCAGACCTTCCTCGCCGCGTCGGGAGGCCAAGGGCAGCACGCCGGGTATGGGGAATTCCAATGTTGCGGCCAGTCCCAGCCGCTTCTATGATGCCGCGCGTTCCTTGGAAAAAACGCGCTAAGATCGGAATTCCAACCACTTACCGGACCCGACAAGGAAAATACGGTCCCCGAAAGCCCGCCATGCTCGAGACGATCCGCAAGTACTCCTCCTCCATTGTGATCAAGGTGTTGTTCGCACTGCTGATCCTCAGCTTCTTGACCTGGGGCGTCGGCGACTTCATCAGCAGCCGATCCAACATCAAGGTGGTCGCCGAGGTGGGCAGCGCCGACATTTCTCCGGCGCAGGTTAACCGTGAATTCGTGCGGGACATGAGCCAATTGGAGCGCGTGTTCGGCACCAAACTGGACCGCGAGCAGGCCCGGGCGCTGGGCGTGGCCGACCGGACGATCGGGCGCATCGTCAGCGAAACCCTTTACAACCTCGGCGCCAGATCGCTGGGCGTCATCGCCAGCGACGCTGCCATCCGAACCGCCATCGAAAGGGACCGCAGCTTCGCGGACCAGACCGGGAAATTCAACCGCTCGCGGTTCCAGCAGATCCTGATGGCCGAGGGCTATACCGAGCAGGGCTACATTGCCCGGCTGCGCGAGGAGATGGTGCGCGCCCAGCTGGGGGGCACCATCGTTGCCGGCGTCGTTCCGCCCAAATCGCTGGTGGACGCCATCTACCGTCACCGTGCCGAGAAGCGGGTCGCCCAAACCCTGTTCATCGCCGATGACACGATGACGGACATCCCGGAACCGGCCGCAGAGCAACTGGCCGCTTTTCACACCGAGCGCGCCGAACAGTTCACCGCCCCGGAATACCGCCGCCTGACCGTCATCGACTTCCGCGCCAAGGACCTTGAGGGCGAGGTGGCGATCGAAGAGCAGGAAATCCGCGACCACTACGCCCAGCGCCAGGAAGAGTTTAACCGGCCCGAGATGCGCCATCTTCGCCAGATCGTCGTTCCCGACGAGGCCAAGGCCAAGGAAATCCGCCAGATGCTGGGCGAAGGGCGCGATTTCATGACGGTGGCCAAGGAATCCGCGGGCCTGGACGAGGAAACGGTCGACCTCGGCGAGGTCAGCCGCACTCAGCTTCTTCAGGAACTGGCCGATGCCGCCTTCTCCCTGCCCGACGGGGCGATCAGTGAGCCGGTCGAGAGTCCTCTCGGCTGGCACCTCATCGAGGTGGCGTCGATCACACCGGCCCACCACGCGACCATCGACGATGCACGCCCCGCGCTGACCGCCGAACTGCGGCGGGACAAGTCCGTCGACGCCCTGTTCAACCTGGCGAACAGGTTGGAAGACACCCTAGGCGGCGGCGCCACCGTGGAAGAGGCGGCGAAGAACCTGAATCTGCGTCTGCGCGCCATCGAAGCCATCGACGCCACGGGCAAAGACACGGACGGCAAGCCGGTCGCCAACCTGCCAGCCGGCGGCCGGTTCCTGGAGACTGCCTTCGAAACGCCGGAAAACCAGGACAGCCTGGTGACCGAGGCCTCGTCGGACGCCTACTTCGTCGTCCATGTCGACAAGGTGACGCCAAGCGCGCTGCGGCCGCTGGACGGTATCCGCGACCAAGTGGCCGCCGCCTGGAAGATCGCGCAACGGGAAGCCAAGGCCAAAGCGACCGCCGATGCGCTGGTTACCCGCCTGATGGACGGCGAGGACATTGGCAAGATCGCCGGCGAACTGCGGCTCGAGGTCAAGACCACCGAGCCTTTCACCCGCCAGCCGGGAAACACGGCCTCGGCCCTGCCCCGCCCTGTGGTGACCGAGATGTTCAAGGCCAAGGTCGGCGGCGCCGCTGCCGGACGTGGTGACGACGGCTACGTGGTCGCCCGCCTTCAGAACATCCTGCCGGCCGACCCAGCGGCCGACGCCGACGGCGTCGCCGCGGTGGAACGTTCCCTGGCCGACTCGCTCCGCGGCGACATCCAGGGCTCTTTCGCCTCGACCTTACGCCAGGAGTTTCCGGTCACGATCAACCGTCAGGCTCTGGAAGAATCCCTGTAACCTCTCAGCCCGTGGGTCGGCCATGATCCCTCGTCCCGATTTCGATTGTTTCGCGAAAGCTTACGCCGAGGGACGGCCCCAGGTGGTGTGGACGACGTTGGTCGCCGACCTGGAGACACCGGTATCGGCCTTCCTCAAGTTGGCGGAGGGCCGGGCGAACAGTTTCCTGCTGGAATCGGTGGAGGGGGGCGCCATTCGGGGCCGCTACTCGTTCATCGGGCTGAAGCCGGACCTCATCTGGCGCTGCTTCGGCAACCGCGCCGAGATCAACTGCCGGGCCCGTTTCGACGCCGACGCCTTTTCGCCCTGTCCGGATGGCGCCATCGCCTCGTTGCGCGCCGTCGTCGAAGAATCGCGCATCGAACTACCCCCGGGACTGCCGCCGATGGCGGCCGGCCTCGTCGGCTACATGTCCTATGACATGGTGCGGCTGGTCGAGCGTCTGCCCGAGGCCAATCCAGATGTCCTTAAGGTACCCGACGGCCTGTTCCTGCGCCCGACGGTGATCGCCATATTCGACAGCATCGAGGACGTGGTTACCGTGGTCACCCCGGTCCGGCCGGCCCCCGGCGTCGCCGCCGAGGCCGCCTACGATCAGGCGCGCGAGCGGCTGGGCGACGTGGTGGCCGATTTCGGGCGCGGGCTTCCTTACCGGCGCGAGGCGGGCGGCGACGTCGCCGAAACCCCCGCTCCGAAGTCCAACCTGTCCCGCGAGCAGTTCCACGCCATGGTGCGCAAGGGCAAGGAGTACATCCTGGCAGGGGACATCTTCCAGGTGGTGCTCTCGCAGCGCTTCGAGGTTCCCTTCAAGCTGCCGCCGTTCTCGCTCTATCGCGCGCTCCGTCGCCTCAACCCCTCGCCGTTCCTTTACTTCCTCGACTTCGGCAGTTTTTCGGTTGTCGGATCGAGTCCAGAAATCCTGGTCAGGATGCGCGACGGCACCGTCACCATCCGCCCGATCGCCGGCACCCGCCCGCGCGGCAAGGACCGCGACGAGGACAAGGCGCTGGCCGAGGATCTCCTGGCCGATCCCAAGGAACTGGCAGAGCACCTGATGCTGCTGGATCTCGGGCGCAATGACGTCGGGCGGGTCGCCAAGGTGGGCACGGTGCGGGTCACCGAGAAGATGAGCATCGAGCGCTATTCGCACGTCATGCACATCGTATCCAACGTCGAGGGCCGGCTCGATCCCCGCTTCGACGCCATGGATGCCCTGTTCGCCGGCTTTCCGGCCGGCACCGTTTCCGGCGCGCCCAAGGTGCGGGCCATGGAGATCATCGACGAGTTGGAACCCGACCGCCGCGGCGTCTATGCCGGCTGCATCGGCTATTTTGGCGCTACCGGCGAGATGGACACGTGCATCGCGCTCCGCACCGCTGTGGTCAAGGACGGCCGCATGTACGTCCAGGCCGGCGGCGGCATCGTCGCCGACAGCGACCCCGAGGCGGAGTTCCAGGAAAGCTGCAACAAGGCCCGCGCCCTGGTGCGGGCCGCCGAGGAGGCTGTTCGTTTCGCCGCAAAAACCGGCTGAAACCCGCCTCAAGGGCCTTGGGGCGCCTTTTCCGGCCAATCACCGCCCGGCGATTGTAATTTGGGATTCCAATTGGCGTTCAAGTGGTGTTAGATTCAAGGCGGCCATAACGTCGCGTTTGGCTGCGGCACAAATACGGAACGCGGGTTCCGTTAGAATTCGACCCCGAAACAAAGAATGGCCGGATCCTGATGACGACCCCCAATTTCGAGAGTGCGACAGCGCTCGTCGCCGCTCCGTCACGTGCCGTTACGGCTGAGGCCGAATCCGCCCTCAAGGAACTGGGCTTCGCCACCGTCTCGGCGGCCGGATCACTGGCGCAGAGCCATAAACTTCTCCGCGAGACGACGTTCGATTTCCTGGTCCTCGACAGCGCATGGCCCGACGGCAATGTGAACGATCTGCTGACCGCCGTCCGCCACGGCGAGGCCGGCGGCAATCCATTCCTGGGCATCATCATCTTCGGGGCCGACCGGAACGCGCCCGATGTCGGCTTCATCATGCGTCACGGCGCCGACGACTTCGTGGCGCTGCCGCTTGCCGCCGTCACCCTCCTCAAGAGCCTGGAACACCTGATCAAGGCGCGGCTACCCTTTGTCGTGACCAGCGACTACGTCGGGCCGGACCGGCGTGCCGGCGAGGGTCGCAAATCGCTGATTCCCCTGCTCGACGTCCCCAACAGCCTGCGCGACAAGACGGCTGGAAGCTACGATCCCCAAACCGCAAAGCGGGCCATTGCCTCGACCATGGCCGAGATCAACATCCAGAAACTGCAGCGCCATGTCGAGAAGGTCGGCATCCTGATCAACCGCGTCGGCCCGGACATGATGGTCGACGGCGTCGACGAGAAGGTGCGCACCTTTCTTGAAGAACTGATCTTCGTCGCCGATGACATCGCCCGCCGGGTCAAGGGCACCCATTTCGATGGTATCGTAGCGTCCTGCGGCCGCTTGGTTTCGGTCGCCAAGATCGTCCACAAGCGGACCGGAATTCCCAAGGAACGGGAACTCAACCAGTTGCTGGATGCCGCCCAGGCTATAATGAAGGGGTTTGCCGCCGCGGCCCTTGGCGGCTGATCGGAAGGACAGACGTGGATTTCACTACCATCCTCGGCCTCGTGATCGGCATCACCGTCGTGACGCTTGCCATCATGACGGGGTCAGACCTCCACATCTTTGTCAATGTGCCGAGCCTTCTCATCGTGGTCGGCGGCACCTTGGCGGCCACACTCATCAAATTTCCGCTGGTCAGCGTGCTGATCGCCTTCACGGTCGGCGTCCGCGCCGCCTTCATCAACGAGGCCGACAATCCCCGCGAACTCATCGACCTCGCCATCAAGCTCACCAAGCAGGCCCGCAAATCCGGATTGGCCAAGCTGGAGAAACTGAGGATCGCCAATACCTTCTTCAAGAAGGGCATCCAGTTGTGCGCCGACGGCCGCGATATCGACTTCATCCGCAAGATGCTGACCAAGGAAATGGACTTGGCCATCCAGCGCCAGGAGGTCGGCGCCAAGGTATTCATGGCGATCGGCGATTCGGCACCGGCATTCGGCATGTTTGGAACCCTGGTCGGCCTTGTCCAGATGTTGAGCCAGATGGACGACCCCTCTTCCATCGGCAAGGCGATGGCGGTCGCCCTCCTGACCACTCTCTACGGGGTGCTGATCGCCCATCTCGTGGCCCTGCCCATCGCCGAGAAGCTGATGGCCAAGATCGAGCAGGAACGCGACAACCGCCTGCTGATCATGGAAAGCGTCGCCCAGATCCATGAGAAGCAGAACCCGACCATCCTGGTCGAAATCCTCGAAGCCTACCTGCCCGAGAAGCAGCGGCACCGCCAGCAGGAACAGGAAGTCCGTTCGACCACTCCGAGCCGACGGGCGACGGATCTGAGCAAATGAGCGCCATTCCGCCCCGGCGACGTGCCACCAAGGGCTCTCCCGGCTGGATGGTCACCTTTGCCGATCTTATGACCCTGCTGTTGTGCTTGTTCATCCTCATTCTGTCGTTCGCCAAGATCGACAGCAACCAGTTCCGCAAGAACGCCGGCCCCATCAACCAGGCTTTCGGGGTTTCCAAGACGCCAACCGATTTCACGGCGCCGCCGACCCCCAACATCATCACGCTGAACCCCTTCAAGACCGACCCGCGCCGGGCCGAAGAGAACCGCGTCCTGGTTCAGATCAAGAAGGTGATGGCCAAAGAGATTTTGCTTTCCATCATCGATCTCGAGGTGAAGGATAACCTGGTGATCATCCGCTTCCCAGGCAGCGCCGCGTTCGCGTCGGGCACCGCCGATCTGGCGGCGGAATTCATGCCCTCGCTGGGCCGCATCGGTGAAGTCCTGAAGAGCGCAAACGGCCGCATCTTCATTTCCGGGCATACCGACGACGTGCCGATTTCGACCGAGCGGTTCCGCTCCAATTGGGACCTCTCGGCGGCGCGCGCGGTGTCGGTCGCCCACTATCTGCTGGCCGATCACATCGAGGCGAAGCGCGTCATCGTCCAGGGTGCGGCCGACAGTCAGCCGCTGCTTCCCAACGACACGCCGGAGAACCGGGCGCGCAACCGCCGCGTCGAGATCGCGCTGGAAATCCCCGTCGACAAGCAGTAGCTCAGCCGCGGCTTTGTCCGGTGGTGCGCCACCACCGCTCGTCGGCCAGCACCACCGAGGTATCGACCTGGCGGGCCGGGATCGACCAGTAGGTCTTAAGCAGGCGGTCCTTGGTGTCGCGGTCCACCGGCTTAAAGCCGTGCCGCCTGTAGAAATCGATGGCCCATGTGGCGGCCGCCCAGGTGCCGATCAGGGTCGGCCGCTCGGTGGTCGCATAGAGGGTCTTCATCAGGCAACCGCCGATGCCTTGCCGCCGGGCGTGGGTGCGCACATAGGCATGACGCACCAGGGTGACGTCCTTGACGTCCTGCAACCCCATGACGCCGATCAGCCGCCCGCCGGCCTCGCAGCCCCAGAAGACGACGCCGTCGGCGATTTCGTGGCACAGTTCGGCCTCCGGCATGTAGGGATCATGCCAGCGATCGGCCGGGATGACGCCGCGATAGGCTTCGGCCGCGTCGTTGATGATCTCGACGATGGCGGGAACGTCGGCCTCCACGCAGGGGCGGACGGCGGCGTCGATCTCGGCAAAGTCAGGCACGGTGGGAAAACCTCCAAAGCAGCCGGTGCGAATACGTCTCGCCGGGGCGCAGGACCGCCGACGGGAACTGCGGTTTGTTGGGTGAATCCGGAAAATGCTGGGTTTCCAGACAAACGCCGGCGGACGCACCGTAGAGAGCACCGCCCTTGCCGGCGAGACTGCCCAGCTTGAACGCGGTATACAGCTGCACGCCGGGGGCGGTGGTCAGCACCTCCATCCTCCGTCCGGAATCGGGATCGGTCAGCACCGCCGCCTCGCGCAGATCTCCCGCCTTGCCGTTAAGCACGAAATTGTTGTCATAGCCGCCCAGCTTCGCGGTCTGGGCGGCGTCGCGTCCGATCACCTTTTCCTGACGGAAGTCATAGGGCGTACCGGCGACCGGGACGATTTCACCGGTTGGAATGTCGGCAGCGTCGGCCGGTGTGTAGGAATCGGCGTTCAGACGCAGCCGGTGCCCAAGGACACCGTCGGAATCGTGGCCGGCCAGGTTCCAGTAGGTGTGGTTGACCAGGTTGACGACGGTCGGTCCGTCGGTGGTGGCGGTGAAAGCGAGGTCGAGGAAATCAGCCCCCAGGGTGTAGACGGCCTCGACCGTCAGCGTCCCGGGATAGCCTTCCTCGCCATCGGGCGAGACGTATCGGAGCCTGAGCGCCGGACCTTCAGCCGTCACCGCCGCCTCGGCATCCCATACCTTCTTGTCGAAACCCGCCGTGCCGCCGTGCAGGTGATGGACAAAGTCCGGCCCCTGGTTGGCGGCCAGTTGGTAATCACGCCCGTCGAGCGTGAAGCGCGCCTGGGCGATGCGGTTGGCGTAGCGGCCGACGAGCGCGCCGAAGAAAGGATGACGGTCGAGATAAGGGGCCAGGGCATCGAAGCCGAGCACGACGTCTCGCGTCTCGCCCCGGCGGTCCGGCACGTGCATCTCGGTCAGGATACCGCCGTAATCGGTGATCTTCGCCACCAAGCCGCCGTCGCCCTCAAGGGTGAAGCGGGAAACCTGGCGGCCCTGGTGCTCGCCGAAACTCTCACGCGTGATGCGGCCCATTGTCCCCTTCCTCCCTGGCACTTCGATGCAGAGACTAGCCCATTCCGGCTGCGCGTCAACCGGCGCTCGCCTGCGCGGTTCCGGCGCGCAGGATGGCGGTCAGCGGCACCAGGACGAAGCCGCGCTGGGTCAAGCCGGACACCCATGCCGCCAGCGCCTCCAAGGTTGCGTCGCGGGGATGGCCGATGGCGATGGCGGTACCATGGTGGCGGGCGATGCGCTCGGCCTCGGCGAGGCGCGCGTTGACCGCTGCCACCTCATTGTCGTTGTCCAGGAAAACGTTGCGCTCCAACAGCGGCACGCCCGCCCGGCGGGCCTCCCGGCCTCCCGACGAATCCGGCGTCGTCCGCGAGTCGAGGAAAAGAAGGCCGCGGCGCCGCAGTTCAGCCATGACGATCGCCATGGCGGCCGCGTCGCCAGTGAACTTGCTGCCCATGTGATTGTTGATACCGACGTAGCCCGAGGCCCGTTCCAGTCCCCACGCCAGCCGGCGGCGGATCTCTTCCGGCGGCAGGTCGGTCAAGAGTACGTTGGGGCCGGGATCGACGGTGCGGCTGGCCGGTTCCATGCTGACGTGCAGCAGTAGTTCGTGA
The DNA here is from genome assembly GCA_014859895.1 of Rhodospirillales bacterium. Lineage (GTDB taxonomy): Bacteria > Pseudomonadota > Alphaproteobacteria > Rhodospirillales > Shumkoniaceae > Shumkonia. The sequence goes on along the minus strand of JACZKS010000100.1, from coordinate 3,986 downwards.
CCGTGGCTGCGCGCCGCCGCCATTTGTTCGTCGAGATCGTCGGCGTAGGTGAGATAGGACAGCGTCAGCGGCCCGGGCAATCCGACGGCGCGGGCCGAGCGCTTGCGATCCAGCCCCATGTCGTCGATGACGATGGCGATCATCGGCCGGCCGCCGGTATCGGGCGCCGCCAGGGCGAAGCGTTGCCAAGCCGGCGCACCGGCCGGCGCCGTCGGCGGTACGCCGGGCGCCGGAACCGTTCGCGGCATGGCCAGCGCTTCGGGTGGCGTGGGCGGAGGTGGCGGCGCCACGTAGATGTCGGCGGGCAGTGCTTCCTCGTAGGCGCGCACCGAAGCCTGCGGCTTGCCATTGGGCTCCGGGTAGATCGGCGTGTCCGGCCCGGTGACCAGCGCCGGCGGCGGCGCTTGCGTCTTGTACCAGGGAGTCGGCGCCGGCGATGGCGCCGGCCGGCCGATCTCGACGCTGCCGACGGACAGCGGAGCCGGCTCAGCCCGATCGCCAACGAAATGAGCCGCAAGATAACCCACAGCAATGCCGGCGACGGCCAGCGCCACCAGAATGGCCTGGCGGCGAAGATTGGGCCCGCTTCGCGGCCGGTACTTTCCCGGCCGCTTGGCTGCGCCGCGGCTGTCGCCCCGCTGTCTCACCTTGCGGTTTCCTTCCCCTGCTCGCCTGTTACCCCCTATCCCAGGCGGCGCGGGGCGTCAATGGCGGCTTGCCGTCACCGCCTCCGCCGGCACCAGCATCGGGCGCACCCGGCGCAGGCGCAGCGAGTTGCCCAGCACGAACAGGCTGGACAGGCTCATCGCCCCGGCCGCCAGCATGGGATTGAGCAGCAGGCCGAAGAACGGGAAGAAAACCCCGGCCGCCAACGGGATGAGCGCCACATTATAGGCATAGGCCCACACGAAGTTGGTACGGATGGTCGAGAGCGTGCGGCGGGCCAGCATGACGGCGTTTACGATGCCGCGCAGGTCGCCGGCCATCAGGATGACATCGCCGGCCTCGATCGCGATGTCGGTGCCGGTGCCGATGGCGATACCGGCGTCGGCCTGGGCCAGGGCGGGGGCGTCGTTGATGCCGTCGCCGACGAAGGCCACCTTGCGCCCCTCGCCCTGAAGGCGCTTCACCTCGGCGGCCTTCTGGTCGGGCAGGACTTCGGCGACGACACGATCGATGCCGACCAAGGCGGCCACCGCCTCGGCGGTCCGCCGGTTGTCGCCGGTCAGCATGGCGACGGTGAGGCCTAGTCCGTGCAGGGCGGCGATGGCTTCAGCGCTGCCTTCCTTCAGGGGATCGGCCACCGCCACCACCGCGACCAGCCGGCCGTCGACGGCGGCGTAAAGCGGCGTCTTGGCTTCGGCCGCCAGCCGGGCCGCCGTTTCCGCCGCTTGGTCGAGGTCGAGGCCGAGTTTCTTCATGTAGCGGTCGGCACCGACGTGAACGAGCCGGCCCGCCACCTTCGCCTCTATGCCGTAGCCGGGCTCGGCGACGAAGGTTTCGACCGGCGGTGGCGTCAGTCCGCGCGCCTTGGCGGCCTTCACGATGGCCTGGGCGATGGGATGTTCGCTGCCGGCCTCCGCCGCCGCGATCAGACCCAGCACGTTCGCCTCGTCGTCGGCACCGCCGACCAGCCGGAAATCGGTCATGGTTGGCCGGCCGAGGGTGAGCGTGCCGGTCTTGTCGAGGATGACGGTATCGATGCGGGCCAGACTTTCCAACGCCGCCCCCTGGCGGATCAGCACGCCCATCTCTGCTCCCTTGCCGGTGCCCACCATGATGGCGGTCGGCGTCGCCAAGCCCATGGCACACGGGCAGGCGATAAGCAGCACCGACACCGCGGCGACGAAGGCGAAGCTCAAGGCCGGCTCCGGCCCGAAGGCCAGCCAGACGCCGAAGGTGACGGCGGCAATGACAATCACCACCGGCACGAAGACGGCGGCGATCCGGTCGGCAACGCGCTGGATCGGTGGCTTGCCGCTCTGCGCGTCCTCGACCAACTTGATGATGCGGGCGAGCACCGTATCCGCCCCCACCCGCGTGGCGGTGAAGGCGAAGGCGCCATTGCCGTTCACCGTGCCGCCCACCACCTCGTCGCCGGCCCGCTTCTCGGCCGGCACCGGCTCGCCGGTGATCATCGATTCGTCGACGAAGCTCGCCCCCTCGACCACCCGGCCGTCCACCGGGATGCGCTCGCCGGGACGGACCAGTACGACGTCGCCAAGCACTACCGCGTCGATGGCAATCTCCACCTCCTCGCCGTCGCGGCGCACGCGGGCGGTCTTGGCCTGCAATTGCATCAGCTTCTTGATAGCCGCCGAGGTACGGCCCTTGGCCACCGCCTCCAGGTAGCGGCCGACCAGGATCAGGGTGACGATCACTGCCGCCGCCTCGAAATAGAAGGTCGCCGTGCCGGCGGGAAAGAGGCCGGGCGCCAGGAGAGCCAGCAGCGAATAGAGAAAGGCGGCGTTGCTGCCCATCATCACCAGGCTGTTCATACCCGGGCTGAGGTGGCGCAGTTCCGCCCAGCCGGTACGATAGAAGCGCCGGCCGGCATAGAACATCACCGGCATCGTCAGCACCAGTTCGATCCATCCCCAGCCGCTTTCCGGCAGAACCGCCATAAAGGCCATATGCAGGGCCGGCAGGTGGCGGGCCATGGCGATTGCCACCACCGGCACCGTGAAGACCGTGGCGAAGAAGACGGAGCGGCGCAACTCGGCGATCTCGGCCTGACGCGCCGCCTGTTCGCGGTCCTCGGCCGCGGCGCCGGCGGCGGCCCGCTTGGGCTCGTAGCCGGCCTTGCGCACGGCTTCCTCCAGGCGCTCGGGTCCGGCCATCTCGGGCAGGAAGGAAACCGTCGCCTTCTCGGTCGCCAGGTTGACCCCAACCTCGATGACGCCGGGGACCTTGGCCAGCGCCTTCTCGACGCGGGCCACGCACGACGCGCAGGACATGCCGCCGATGCCTATCTCCAGCGTCTCGACGACGGGCGTGTAGCCCATCCTGCGCACCGCCGCCACCGCCTCGGCGGTTCCCGCCTTGGCCGGGTCGAGGTCGACCCCGGCTTTCTCGGTAGCCAGATTGACGGCGGCGCCAGCCGCGCCTGGCACCCGGGCCAGGGCCTTCTCCACCCGCGCCACGCAAGATGCGCAGGTCATGCCCTCGACACGGAAAGTCACGTGGTTCATGTCAACTCCTGGCGCGCGCAATACCGCGACCCGCCGCCGAATATGGCGGCGGACGGCGGGATCGGCCGCGGTCTACCGGTATTTGAGGACTTCCATCAACTCATCGACGATCTCGGGCACGTCGCCACGCTGCTGAGCGCTGACCACGTGGCTGCGCAGGTGGCTGCGCAGGACCACATCGCCGACCTTGGCGAGCGCGCCGTCGATCGCCTTGATCTGCTTCAAGACGTCGACGCAATAGATGGACTCGTCCTCCAGCATGCGCAGGACACCCTCGACGTGGCCGCGCACCGACAGCAACCGTCGGCGCGCGTCCTCGCGCACGTCGGGATCGAGCCGCAGGCAGTGGTGGGCCGCGTGGTCCATCAGGCCACCTGCGCCTCGAAACCGCGTTCCTCGACGGCGGCGATCAGGGCTGCAGCATTGGCCGTGCCGTCGATCACGGCCTCGCCCCTCTCCAGGCTGACCTCGACCACCTTTTTCACCCCGGCAACGCCCGACAGCGCCTCGGTCACCGATTTCACGCAATGGCCGCAGTTCATGCCCTCGACCTTCAGTTTCAGCATCGTCTTCTCCTTGGTCTACCCACCCCCTTGGAGTGGGATCGCGCCTCCCTATAGCCTCCAGCACCACCCCCTGTCAACCCCTCCCCAGGTGGGGTGGGATTGGAAGTGGAAGTGGTTCCGAAGTTCGGTGATCGCCCCCGGGGGCGGCCGTCCTCGCGGCATCCGCCGCCCAAATCTGCTGCGCGGCGTAGGCCCGCCATGGCCGCCACGCCTCGGCCCGGGCCAACAG